>CAYVZU010000076.1:0-18993 GCA_964455935.1 uncultured Fibrobacterota bacterium | reverse complement strand
AATTCACCAAACGCCGCGGCCACGGCGGGCGCCAATGTCTCGCGGAAATGCACCGCAAGGTAGTCTTTGGCTCCCATGTCCAAAATGCGTTTAGCCTCTTCGTTGGCCATCATCAGGTTGCCTTCCAAATCGGCGATCATCAAGCCCGAGGTAATGCTCGAAACGATGTTCGAACTAAACTCCTTTTCCCAGCGAAGGGCCTGGCTTTTGAAATCGAGTTCCCGGAAAAGGTCCTGGTCCTGCGACCGGTCGCTTCGAAGGCCCGCGATTTGGCTGCGCTGGTCACGAATGAGGCAGACCTGAAACAACCCGGCCAGAAACAGCCCGTTGCGAATCCAGACCGCGGGAACAATCGAACAACGGCCCTCCCGGGCCGCGGACAGGAAGCCTTCGGGCGGAGCCTTGGGATCGCCCACCAGAATCACGTGGGCGTCACCCGACAAAAAGCGCAACCGTTCAAGCCACTCCGGGAAAGGCGATTCGGCGGAGGCCAGCGGGAGGAAGACCGCCTCGGGCGAGTGCGCGCTTAGCTCTTCCGGGTTGTCAACCACAAAAAGCGCGTAATCGCCCGACAACGACTCGCTAAGCCCCTGGGTCAGCGCGGGTTCCAGGCAGGAAAGGATCGCGACTTCTTTTCGTTCAGGGCTCGACATGCATTAAAAGTGAAACGACCGTTGCAGATCGTTGAAGGTGACAAAAAGAAATAGCGCAATAAACAGGAACAGGGCCACTTGTTGGACCACGGCCTGGGTCCTGCGGCCGAACGGACGGCCCCGGATTTTCTCCAGCAGCAGAAACAGGAGCACCCCACCATCGGTGATGGCCAGCGGCAGCAGATTGATGATGGCCAGGTTGACGCTAAGCATGGCCATAAACAGCACAAGCGTGTCAAGGCCCGTTCGGGCCGCGGTCCCCGTCATCTGAACGATCCCCAGCGGACCGGCCATGGCCTTGGGCGAAACGGTCTTGGCCACGAGTCCTTTCACCACCGTGTAAATCGTCTCGATCATTCCATTGGCCTTCTCGAAAGCCCGGCTCAATGCGGCAAGCGGGCCGTAGCGCTTCCAGACCAGCTGGGGAATGGCGCGGCTGATCCCGATCATATACCGTTTCTCCTGGGCGTTGTAACGCGGCACCACGAAAAGCGTCAAAACCGAATCATGCCGCTTCACCGTGAAGCGGCCCTCCTGCTGCATGGCCCCGACAATCGAAACCATTTGAGGCCACGAATACATCCGCTTGCCATTAATGCGGAGAACGGTATCACCCGCCGCCAGACCGGCCAGGTCCGCGGCCGAGGAGTCGAGCACCTCCCCCACAACGGGCTGTTCGCGGGAAAAAATCCCCGCGTCGCCAAAGGCGCCAATACCCTCGATGTTGATTTTGCGGAGCACCACCGTCTTTTCGAGGACCTGCTGATCGCGCTGGATGGTGATGCGGACGGGTTTGCCGCCGCGCATCGCAACCGTGGTGTAGAAATCCTCCCAATCCTCCACGGGCGAACCGTCAAGGTTCAGGATTTTATCGCCGATCCGGATATCCGCCGCCTCCGCCGCGGAACTATCGGACAGGCCGCCCACAATCATGTCGTCCGACAAGGGGCGTTCTCGCACTCCGGCCATGAACAGGATCCACAAGGCGAAGACCGCCAGCACGTAATTCGCGAACGGGCCGGCGAACACAACAGCGGCCCGCTGCCAAATTTTCTTGTGGCGGTAGTCGCCGCTGCCATGATCGATGTCCTCGTCAGGGTCTTGGCCCGCCAATTTCACATAGCCGCCAAAGGGCAGCGCGGAAATCGCGTATTCCGTCCCGGACGCAATCTTGCGCCAGAGCTTCCGGCCAAATCCGATGGAGAAGACAAGCACCCGGATACCGACCGCCCGCGCAACAATGAAATGGCCGAATTCGTGCACAAAGACCAGAAGGCTGAGGATCAGCAGGCCGATTACAGCCTGCAACAGGGGCCATCCGATATGACTCATACCAGGCCTCCACGGCCAAGCTGTTGACGAACGGAATTGTCGATCGCCAGAATACCATCGAGGTCCGGCGCGGATTGGGGCGTGTGTTCGTTCATGGCCTTCTCCACAATTTCGGCGATCTCCGTGAATCGGATGCGTCCGGCCAGAAAGGCCGCAACAGCCATCTCGTTGGCCGCGTTCATCACAACCGGAAGGCTGCCGCCCTGCCGGCCTGCTTCGAACGCCAGGCGCAGACAGGGGAATTTGTCCGTATCGGGCTCACGGAAGGTGAGCTTGCCGATCTGCGCCAGGTTCAGGCGCTGTGATCCGAGTAACCATTTGTCCGGATAGCTTAAAGCATACTGAATGGGAATTTTCATGTCCGCCGGTCCCAACTGAGCCAGAATGGACCCATCGCGGTAAGCGACCATGGAATGAATGATCGACTGCGGATGAATTACAACCTCAATGCGGTCGTAGGGAATTTCGAAAAGAAAATGGGCTTCGATCACCTCCAGACCTTTGTTCATGAGCGTGGCGGAATCGATGGTGATCTTGGGTCCCATATCCCAGTTGGGATGGGCCAGGGCCTGCTGCGGTGTTACGGTCCCGAATGCGGACCTGTCGCGATTTAAAAACGGCCCGCCGGACGCGGTCAGGATCAGCTTCTCGACCTGCTCGGGAAGGCTCCCGTTGAGGCACTGGTGCAAAGCGCTGTGTTCGCTGTCAATGGGGAGCAGCCGGCCCAGGCCCCCGCGGATAATCGAACGGATGATGATGCCACCGATCACCAGGGTCTCTTTGTTGGCCAGCGCGACCTTCTTTCCGGACTCCAGAGCGGCAATCGTAGGCGCAAGTCCCACGGCTCCCACCAGAGCATTGATGACCGTATCGACTTCCGGGTGCGTTGCAAGACTCTTGAGACCTTCGGGGCCGCTTTCGATTTTGATCTTTGGGCCGAATTCGGATTGCAGCAAGCCGGCGCAAGCCGCGTCCCAAACCGCAACCGCGGCCGGCTGGAATTTCCGGATTTGCCGCCGAAGCAGGTCGAGATTGCTCCCACGGGCGGAAAGGCAGATGACCTGGAAAGCATCCGGCCTGCGCTCCATGATTTCCAGAGTGTTACGGCCAATGGAGCCCGTCGAGCCCAGAATCGCGACGCGTTGTTTCATACTTTGTTAAATGGCTATGCCAAAGTAGAATACGACAAAAGGGGCCGAGAAAAGAAGGCTGTCGATCCGATCCAGAACACCGCCATGGCCTGGAAGCAGGCGTGACGAATCCTTCACGCCCGACCAACGCTTGATCATGGATTCCGCGAGGTCGCCGACCTGCGACAAAATTCCGATTCCAATGCCCAGGGCCACCGCATGAGGCCAATTGAGACCATCCCAGATCCGGACAGTGAGAAACCCAAGGACCGCCCCCAGCATGCCGCCGATGGCGCCCTCCACGGTTTTCTTAGGAGAGATGGCGGGCGCCAGGAGAGTTTTGCCAAAGAACCGGCCTCCAAAGTAGGCCAGGGTGTCGCAAGCCCAGACCGAAACGAGCAGTGGGATAAAGAGCTTCCAGCCCGGCAGGGATAGATTCGAAGCCAGGTAGATGGCATAGCCGGAAATTCCAATGTAAACAGCCCCAAAAAATTGGACCGCCATCCGGCTGACCGAAAATCCTGTTTCCTTAAGGAGCAGTTCGCTGACGCAAACAACAATCAGCAGCGCAAAAATCAGGCCTTCCGACAAAGCCCAGCTTGGCGTTAAAGACAGCTTGCGCAGAAAAAGCACTGCAATCCAGATGTATCCGGCCATGGCCGCCCGGGTGTAGAACCCCCGAAATTTTAGCATTCCGCAAAATTCCCACCACGCAAGCTCGGACACCAGCAGCGCAAAAGACCAGAAGTACCATGAGCCCTTAAATACCGCGACCAATACGATTGGAATTGCCACCACGGCAAACAAGACACGAAGTAAGAGATTGGACATTGGTCTTCAGTCCTCGTCGGTTACACCGCCAAACCGGCGCTCGCGGCGGTTGTATTCGGCAATGGCCTGTTCCAGGTGTTCGCGCCGGAAATCGGGCCACAGCACGTCGGTCACAACGATTTCGGAATAGGCGATCAGCCATAGCAGAAAATTGCTGACCCGCATATTGCCTCCGGTCCGGATCAGCAACTCGGGATCCGGGAGTTGGGGATCGAACAGATATTTGGCGAAAAGGTCCGGGGTGATGGTTTCCGGATCCATTTTTCCAGCCGCGCACTCAATGGCGATGCGACGCGCCGCTTCGGAGATCTCGTAGCGCCCCCCGTAACTAAGGGCCAGCGTCAGCGTCAGCCCGGTGTTGCCCGAAGTCTTGCTGATGCCTTCCTGCAGCTCGGCCCGGGACCGCTCGGGCAGGCGATCCAACTGACCGATGGCGCGTAATCGAACGTTGTTCTTGTTGAGTTCCGAGATCTCTTTTCGGATCATCTCGACGAGAAGGGACATCAGGGCGCTTACTTCTTTTTCCGGTCTCGACCAGTTTTCGGATGAGAAGGTATAAATCGTAAGGTATTTCACGCCAATCTCGCCGCAAGCGCGCACAATATCGCGAATGGAATCGACGCCGGCGCGATGGCCCATGGCCCGGGGCAGAATGCGTTTCTTGGCCCAACGGCCGTTTCCATCCATGATGATCGCTATATGTTGGGGAATTCCCATAGGGTTAGGAATATACAACTCTCCGTTTGGGAATGAAACGGGCTGGGAAAAGGAGCTGGCGCGCGAAAAAAGCAGCCGGAACCAACGTCAGGCTTGCGGAAGGAGATTGGCCAGGTCCACCAGCTTCCGGCTGGGATCGATCCGCTTTTCGCACTTGTCGAGCCAGGCGAACAATTCATCTTTCCGGATCGGTTTTTGGAAGGTTTGGCAGCCCAGGCGTTTGGCCGTTGACAAAGCCTCGTTGCTCAAATGCCCGGACATCACGGCCTTATTCTGCGCCATGGCTTTGCAGCCATGGTTTGTCATATGCTCGATGAACTCGAACCCGCTCATGCCGGGCATATTGATGTCTGTGATCAGAATATCGGTGCAGGCATAGCTCCGGGGACATGCGCAGTCGCTCTTGAGATAGATCATGCAGTTGGAGGGCCGCGTGCAGGTGACGACCTCGCAATCGCGCTCCTTCAGCATGATTTCGAGCATCATTCGAATCAACTCATCATCGTCCAGCACGATAATGCGCGGCTTCATCGTCGATCTCCCGGCGCAGAATTTCGTTGATAGGTTCGATACTCGCCATACAAAAATCCGTAGGTGGCCATCGCAGCCATTCCCAGATAGACAATTGGAAAATAAAGATTGTAGTGACGATTCACGAATTCCACGTAGGGACGGACCCCATTCAGCATCAGGCAATTGTGCGCCACGGCAAAAACGCTTACCCCCAGGGCCACCGCCGTAAGGACAAATCCATTGAGGGCCAGCAACCCACGCAGGTTTCGCGGAATACTGAAGACTTTTTTTAGTCCCGTCTGGAGTTTTCCGTAAAAGTAGACGTGCACAAAATCGTTATAGGCCAGGTTCGCCGGCATCGCGATTCCCTTGTATGTGAAATAAAAATACAGGAGCGCCCCAACCATGGACAGAATCAGAAACTGGATCACCAACATTCCCAACCAGGCCGCATTAAAGTGCGAAACAACCGGATTCCACTCATTGCTCAGGTCGGGGGTGTAAATGAAGGTCAAAGTCAGATCCGCTGCGCGCAGGATGACCAGCGCAGTCAGCACAAGAAAATAGCGCTTCCATTGGAGCTTGGTCATGGAGAGACAATAACTCCGCCTGTCTTTTGTGTCAACGACTATTTTATTCCTGCCGCTTTTCCGGTGCGCTGTTCGGAGGATCGCGTCCAAACTGCGCGCAAGATGGGCAGGAGAAAGCCATTCTTTGTTGTACTCATAATATTTTACTTTCAGTATAGATGCCAAAGACACCAGGAAAAAAGACTCGCAGACAGGCCGGAGGGTTTTTCGATCCCGGCCGGGCTGTTGCCGTTTGCGTGGGCGTGGAGGATTATGCCCACTTGCCGCAGGTCGTTGGGGCAACGGACAATACTTCGCGACTCTTCGATCTTGTCACGAAATCCGAGACCGCCATTTGCCAGAGCGAGAAATCGCGCCTGCTGCTCAATCCAACATACGGGGAATTTCACCGGTTCCTTGAGAGCTATACATACCAACTCAGCGAGGGCGACCACCTGTTTGTATATTTCTGCGGCCGCACCGAATTCGTTAACGGAAAATCCATTCTCTGCCTCCGTGATTCGTCTTATCTGCCTTCGGGCGTGATCAATCCTTTTACCGTGCAGGGCTGGCAGGCATTCTTCCAGCTCGCGGGTGTTGTGCGCTCGGCCTCCATGCTTTTTGTTTGGGATGCCCGCGGCAATTCAGGCAATGAGTCCGAGGGCCGGAGTTTCCTGCGCTCGCTGCGCAGCGCCAAAGACCAGGGCCTGCCCATGCCGTGTGATATTCCCTGGTCCCTGGCGGCCTTTTTCTCGGCCGGGCCGCAGACCGAATCGGGAGGCCCAAGCCCCGCGGCCCAGGGACTAAGCCAATTTCTGACTCAGCCGCCCAACTTCGCGGTATCCGAGCGCTTTATCCCGTTTGACCAGTTTCGCCGGTCCTCCGCCAGACTTGTGCCTGCTTCCGCAACACGGTTTCGCTGGTTCTGCGGCCACGATGAAGACACGATTCCGGTCTGCCGCAACCCGCGCGCAAAAGTACGGACCGAACGCTTCCACCCGCATTATGTCGAGATGCTCCGGGTCTTTGATTCCCTGCCTCCGGGGCCGCACGATCCGCAAATCGTCCTGGCCGAGGTCAGTCCCGCGGCGTGGACAAGCGTGAACAAACTCAGCTACGAGCCATGGGCGCTGGTTGAAGACGGGGGGGACAAGGGATGCAAACAGATTACATCGCGCGGAAAGGCGTTTCTGCGAAATCACCTCAAGATTCCCCTGCACATCGCCAATATGGGCAAAGGCTGGGAATCCCTGGGCCTGGAAAAAATCTCTCTGCGTTTTTTCGAGGATCGCAAGAAACTCGAACAGAAGCTCAAAGAGGAAGCGGCAAGGCAGCTGGAACTATTTCCGTAAATGACTGAACGTTTGACGTTGGACGTCAGCCCAAATACGATCCCGTCTTCAGATACTCCACATAATCTTTGACGGACTCGGCCAGGGTCGTAACCGGTTTCGCGTAGCCAACTTTGGCAATCTTTCCCATTTCGGCCTGCGTAAAATACTGGTACTGGTTCCGAATGGATTCGGGCATATCGATGTAATTGATGTTGGACTTTTGGCCCAGCGCGCCGAACAGGGCTTCCATCAATTGCTTCCATGTCGAAGCCGAGCCGCTGCCGATATTGAAAAGCCCATTAATGTCGGGATGCTGAAAGAAGAACAGAGTCATGTCCACGGCATCCTTAATGTAGAGGAAGTCGCGTTTCTGTTCGCCGTCGGCAAACTCGGGCTTGTAGGACTTAAACAGATTCACCTTGCCCGTTTTCTGGATCTGCTCAAAGGCCTTAAGCACCATGCTGCGCATGTCGCCCTTGTGATATTCGTTGGGGCCGAACACATTGAAGTATTTAAGCCCCACAATGCGCTTGAGGTAGGCTTTGCGCAAAGCCCACAGATCGACCAACTGCTTCGAATAGCCGTACATATTAAGCGGAGTGAGCTGCGGAACCTGCTCTTCGATGTCGTTATAGCCCTTGTCGCCGTTGCCATAGGTGGCCGCGCTGGAAGCATAGATAAAACGGATGCCGCGGGAGACCGCGAATTCGGCCATTTCTTTTGTGTAACGATAATTGTTGTCAATCAGATATGTCGCATCGGATTCGGTTGTGCTGGAACAGGCCCCAAGGTGAAAAATGGTCTTGATGGAGGCCTGGTTGAAAACGCCCGACCGGATAAATTGAATGAAGTCGCTTTTTTCCAGATAGTCGGAAAAACGCAATCGCCGCAGATTTTTCCATTTGTCGCTTGTACCCAGGTGATCCACGACAAGAATATTGGTCTCGCCCATCTGGTTGAGCTTCCAGATCAGCGCGCTGCCAATAAACCCCGCCCCGCCCGTGACGATGATCATAATTTTCTCCTCATGGAACCGAGTAGTCGAGCCTGAAAAGTAGCCATTCCAACCCGCCGGTCTCAAGGATTTTCGTCAGAGACCTGTTCGTGACGATCTTTCCAGAATCCTTTCTTCAGTTCCAGAATCTCCCCATCCCATTTCAACCCTGTCTCTTTCTTGAGTCTGAGAAGCAATCGCGAGAAGGTCTCCGGGATTGTCCCTATGGCCGCCGCCACATCCTTTTTTGAAAGCGTAATGTGAACCTGCTCCCGTTCCCCAAAATGTTCGCGTAAAAAACGATAAAACCGGTCTTCCACATCAAAGGCGGTGAGATAAAGAATCTGCTCCGCAAGGTAGCGCTGTTTGCGCATCAGCATGGAAATGAAATCGTTGCGGAAGGCCTCTCCTTCCAGCAGGCAGGTGAACTGACGTTTTGGAAGGAGGTAGACAAGGCTATCGCGAAGAGCCGCCGCGTTGACCGGATAGCTGTCCTTTTCGAACAGAACGACCTCTCCGAATATTTCGCCTGGCTTGAGGATCTTGATTACGGCTTCGCGGCCGTCCGGTGTCAGCTTGAACAGCTGAATATTGCCCGAGCCCAAGAGGTACATGAAATGGCCCTTCTGGCCTTCGGTAAAAAGGACCTCCTGGCGCTTCACGTTCTTGGGAATGCAGATTCCGGCAATAGCCCGCTTGTTTTGGCTCGAAATGTCTTTGAAAAAGTCGGCAATTTCAAGCAGTTGTTCGATATTCATGAAAAAGAAAGATCTTCACGGCCCAGTGCAGAGTCAAGCGGTTCGAGATCGGTCAGGAAAGTGGCAGCCAAACCGGAGGACGGCTGTAGGGACATGGCATGCCATGTCCATCTCGAAAAGGAAGATTGGAGCAAGACAGTCGCGGCATACCGAGCCCCTGCAAATCCCTTTCCAAAAGATTCCCATTGCGGAGATTGGTATATTTTTAAGTTGACCGTAACTATTCAGCCTGCCGTGGGCGAATGCGAGAAATCTTGACTAAGCTGCAAGATTAACTCCTCGCGGACTCGTCGGAATGACAAATTTCTATTGGTTGGTGCCAGAAGCTGAATAATTGCAGTTGACCTAAGTCAATGCGGAGCTAACCCCGATGCACTATCTTATTGCTGTGAAGAAGGTCTGTTGAACCAAAGGAGGTTGGCCATGAAACGAAAGATCATCAATATCGACCAGGAGAAATGCACGGGCTGCGGCCAATGCATTCCCAATTGCCCGGAAGGGGCGATCCAAATGATCGACAACAAGGCACGGCTGATCAGCGACCTTTTCTGTGACGGGTTGGGAGCCTGCCTGGGACACTGCCCCGAGGAGGCCATCACAATCGAGGAACGCGAGGCCGAAGCCTATGACGAGCGCCGCGTCATGGAAAACATCGTGCGCCAGGGTCCCAACACAATCAAGGCCCATCTGCTTCACCTGAAAGACCACGGCGAGACGGCGTATCTAAAACAGGCTCTCTCCTACCTGGCCGAAAAGGGTGTTTCCATCCCATCCGGCTTTGGCTTTTCCGAACCTGCGGAGGCGGCACACACGGGATGCCCCGGAGCCCGCGCCATGCATTTCGAAAAGAAACCGCAAGCGCAGACTACTGGGCCGCGGGAATCTTCGCTCACGCATTGGCCGGTTCAACTTCATCTGATGTCGCCCATGTCGCCGGCCTACAAGGGAAAGGACGTCCTGCTAAGCGCCGATTGTGTAGCTTTCGCGCTGGGAAATTTTCATGATTACCTCAGCGGCAAAGCCCTGGCCATCGCCTGCCCAAAGCTGGATGAAGGACAGGAAGTGTACCTGGAGAAGCTAAAGGCGCTCATCGATCATGCCGGAATCAACACGCTGCACGTTATGATCATGCAGGTTCCGTGCTGCCGCGGGCTGCTGGCCCTGGCTCAAAAAGCCGTTGCCGAGGCCGCGCGCAAAGTCCCTATCAAATGCACCGTGGTGGGGATTCAGGGCGAGATCCTGACCGAAAATTGGGTGACTGCGTGAGAGGATGGCCATGAAGTCAGCCTGTCCCGGCGCCGCTTTCTTTCGGGAACCGCTTCCCGAAGAGATTGTCTGCCAATTTTGCGGAACCCGCAATGAGATCTGGACCGACGAGGTCACCATCCGCTGCACGGGATGCGCAAAAGACCTGAGCCGCGATATGGGCTCTTGCTGCCTGGACTGGTGTAAGGAAGCGGAATCCTGCGTGGGCGAAAGCGCGTATCGCATTTACCTGAATGCGAAGCGGCCCCGGTCGGGGGGAGGCCGCCGGCCGCGGTGACACGCCCGAAAATCTGGCAAACCGGGCTGACAAGAACACAAATTCCGATGAGCCTGACAAACGAGCACCCGAGACAGAAAACTAAGGAGGAGGCACCGTGAAGCCGAGAGAATTAGCACAAAACGTATATGCCATGGGCGCAGTCGACTGGGACCGGCGCCTTTTTGACTCGCTGATTCCGCTGCCCGATGGAACCAGCTACAATTCGTACCTGATTCGAGGGGCACAAAAATCCGTCCTGCTCGATACGGTTGACCCGTCGCAGGTGCATGTATTGCAGCAACAACTGGCGAACGTTGAACGAATCGATTACGTGGTCGCCCATCATGCGGAGCAGGACCATTCGGGCAGCCTCCCGGACGTGTTGGCCTGGTACCCGCAGGCCCAGGTCCTGGCGACACCCAAGTGCAAAGCCCTGCTGATCGATCATCTTCTGGTCCCGGCCGAACGGATTACGGAGGTGGCCGACGGCCAGACCTTCGATCTTGGGGGAAAGACGCTGCGATTCTTCCATATGCCCTGGGTGCATTGGCCGGAAACCATGGTCAGCTATCTTGAACAGGACCGGATCCTGTTCACGTGCGACTTCTTTGGCTCGCACCTGGCCACCAACGAACTCTACGCCCAGGATCCTTCGCTGGTGGCGGAAGCAGCCAAGCGCTACTACGCCGAAATCATGATGCCTTTCCGCACCCCCATCCAGGGTCATTTGCGCAAGATCGCCAATCTGCAGGTTTCCATCATTGCCCCAAGCCATGGACCGGCATATAACCAGCCGCAGTGGATTCTGGATGCCTACCGCGACTGGAGCAGTGACAAACCCAAGAACGAGGCTGTTGTGGCCTATGTCTCGATGCACGGCAGCACGCGCAGAATGGTCGAGCATTTGGTCTCAACCTTAACCCAACACAAGATCCATGTTCTGCAATTCGATCTGACGGGGGTTGATCTGGGCAAGCTGGCCATGGCTTTGGTGGATGCGGCCACGCTCATCGTGGGCACGCCCACGGTTCTGGTGGGACCCCATCCGGCCGCGGCCTATGCCGCGTTTCTTGCCAATGCCCTCCGGCCCAAGTTGCGGTTTGCATCCGTCATCGGCACCTATGGATGGGCCGGCAAAGCGGTGGAACGGCTTGGCACTCTGCTGCCGGACTTGAAAGCCGAACTGATTCCCGGCGTGATGTGCAAGGGCTTCCCGCGCGAAAAGGATTTCGCGGCGCTGGATGCCCTGGCCGCCGAGATCGCCCAACGCCACGCAACGCTATAGTACGGATAAACACAAGGAGGCAATGCATGTTTATCACAATTCCTCGAACGGCTGTTGCCGCGGCAACCGCAATCATTCTGGCCGGAACCCTTTCGCTTACGCAGGCGCACTGCGATACCTATGACGGCCCGGTGGTGAAAGCGGCGCAAAGAGCGCTCGAAACCGGCAAGGCCGATTTTGCCCTGATCTGGGTGGCCAAAAGCGATGAGCCCGAAATTCGCAAGGTCTTCCAGGAGACCCAGGCTGTCCGCAAGTTGGGTCCCCAGGCCAAACGGCTGGCCGACAACTACTTTTTCGAGACTCTTGTGAGAATCCACCGGGCCGGAGAGGGTGCGCCTTATACCGGGCTTAAGCCGGCGGGAAAAGTCGACCCGGCCATCAGCTTGGCCGACAAGGCTTTGGAAACAGGTTCGGGAATGGAACTAACACGGGAGATGACCGAGCATTTCCAGAAGGCCCTCAAAGAGAAGTTCGACAGTGCCCTTGAGGGTAAAAAACATGCCGGCCAGAGTGTGGAGGCCGGTCGCGCATACGTTCATGCCTATGTGAAATACGTTCATTTTGTCGAGGGTGTCCATAGCGCGATTACGGGAGCGGCCGACCGAAAAGAGGCCTTGGAACCGGTTTTGGAACACCAACACTGAAGCCGTATATAAATGGAGAGTACCCATATGCCGCCACGCATTCCCAAATCCATCAAGGCCGAGCATGACAGGCTGCACGCCCGGCTTGTGGAAGTCGTTCACAGCGGCGGCGAAACGCAAATCGCGGCCCGAAGGGTTGCTCGGGTGCTTCATCCGCATTTTCTAGCTGAAGAGGGTTTTGCCATGCCGCCGTTGGGCATTTTAAAATCCCTTCTGAAGCGGAGCTCTGGCATCCAATTCGAATCGGCTTTTCCGCTTGCGCAAAGAATGGAACGCAACCTGCCTCGAATGCTGTCGGAGCACAAAGAAATTATTGAGGAACTCAAGAGCCTGCGCGCGGCCGCGGAAAGGGAAGGGAAAACAGGCGTGAAAGATTTTGCGGACGAGCTGGTTCTTCATACCCGCACCGAAGAAGAGGTCCTTTATCCGGCGGCCATTCTGGTTGGACGCTACCTGGGGCTTGTCCAGAAGCCTGTCTCCAAATCCGCTGGGAAAATACCGCGCAAACCGTAGAGAGCCGTTTGCTATCCATTAACTCGGCCGCATTTTCCAGCTTCAATGGCTTAAGGAGATGGCATGTATAAATGTCTCATTGCTTCCGTCCTGTATCTTTTGCTCTGGGCAGCCTCATGCCGGGCGGATGAGAAGGTCGCCTTGGCTGTTGGCGATCGCGCCCCCATTTTCATGCTCCGAAGCACAACAAACGAGTGGGTAAGCCTGCGGGATTTTTGCGGGTCCCTTCGCAATCCCTGGAAGAACAGCAAGCGCGTGGTGGTGGCAAGTTTCTGGGCCACGTATTGCGTCCCCTGCAAAAAGGAGATTCCGCAGTTGGACAGTCTTATGACGAAATACAAGAACGAAGTAAAATTGCTGCTGATCAGTGTTGACCGCGAAGGTCACGAACTGGTGGCTCCGCACGTGCAGGAGATGGGATACCGGGGACAGGTGCTTCTCGATCCCTACGCAAGGGCGGCCGTCAACTACGGAGTCAATGGCGTTCCGGCGCTCTTTCTAATCGACCGGGGCGGCATCTTGCGCTATTCGTGCCATGGATACAAAGAGGAAGCGGTCGCAGAGCTTGGACGGATACTCGATTCACTGACAGCCCCTGCCAAACCGGTCGAGTCGCCTTCGCAACCGGAGGCGCCCCAACCCGACACTGCCGCCGCGACGATTACCCCGCCGGAAAGGGTGCCAGCCGTCCAACCGGCTTTACAAATCGACAGCCTTCGGTGAATTGCAGCCGATCCAAATGACGGGCGGACGCGCTAAAGGCTGGATCTCGCACTGATTCCGGCGTTGGCAATATCAAAATGACAGAACAAACCCGGAATTGACGAAATGGACCTTGGGCGATCCCAGCAGGAGGAAGTAATTCGTTGAAAGGAAGAAATGCTTGTAGCCAAGGAGGAACCGGAGTCGGGGCCCTCCAAAGTAGTCTTTGGATGAGTATTGGTAATCATAGCTCAATGTCGGCGGGCTGACTGTGGTGTCAACATAGCTCTCATCCCGGAACTGCATCTTCCAGAAACCCGCGTTCCACCCCAGACCCAAAATCATCACGTCTTTTAGATTGAGCCCTTCATACAGGACCGTCAATCCGCCGCCAATCCACTTGTTTGGAAGCCGGGCCGAGTAAATCGAGTCGTTCAGATAACGCGGGTCCAAAAATTTTGAGCTATCAACCTCGCCATACGTATAATGCTGATAGAGTCCAAGGCCGAAGTTGCCGCCAAAGTAAACCGGCCGGTATTTGAAACCAAGGTCCGTCATCCAGCCGATCATCCCTTCACCCTCAACGGCGCCGCGCGAAATCTGGGGCGACAGGACAAAGGCTCTCCAGTTGGAGACCTTTAGTTCCACGTTCGCGATCTGGTTTGGTTTCACGATAACGGCTTTCTTGACCCTCGTCTTGCCATTCTCCCTGGCGCTGACCTCGTATTTCCCCACGGGCAGGCTCTCGATGAGCATGCTGCCCTTACCATAGCTCCTTGCGTTGACGAAGACCTCCAGGTTCTCCGGTTTCACCTGGGCCGAAATGGATCCCACCAGTTTCTTCACGAACACGGTATCCGGTGCGGACTTCGGCGGCGGCAGTGTCGCCGCAGGCACTACCGGCTTGGACAATTTCTCCGCCTTGAGCCCGGCCATTTTCCGTGCGACACTGCGAATGCCTTTGCGCAACACATCATCGATTTTTCCCTCAATTTCTTCTTCGACGCCCTTCTCAATTCGTCCGGTCTTTACGTCCACCATGCGCACGGAAATCAGGAATGTCTCGCCCACCTTCCCCACGCTGCCGGCCATGATCTTCGAGACGCCGATGAGCTGCCCGATTTCCACCATGCATTCCTGGCTGGTGCACCCGGTCTGCTGAAATCCCTGCTCTTTGAGAACTTCGTTCATCTGCGAGCGCTCGATCACCGCAAAGGAGTCGGTGGCCAGAAGTTCCCCCCGCAATTTGTCCGACAGTGTCTTGGCCTCTCCCTCGCTGATTCCGCGGCCTTCGAAATCCACAACCGCCACATTGCGCTTTTGCTGCTCGCCATGCGTCGGCAAATAGACCAGCAGAACAGGAATTGCAAGGAGGAAAAATAATTGCATTTTTATCGGGTACTTTCTAATAGGTAAGGAGCTCCAATTGACTGGCGCCCTTCAGATATCCCACATAAGTATTGCCATTGAGGACCGCGATTAATTCCGCCGGCAAGCCGCCCAGAAAGTCATCCATACCCAGTTGATCCCATGAGGTCCCGGTCAGCTTCAGGACGCGCAAAACGCCGGATGAATAACGGCTTTGCCCCAAAAGCCACGGCGATCCACCGCTTACGGCCATAGCGCTGACGCTCCTGATCGCGGTATCGGCATACACAACGGTCCAGGAAGACCCCGCGAATTTTTTCACCATTGCGCTGTCCTGGGAAAACGCCCAAAAAAGAGAGGACCCGTCGCTGGCCAGGAATTGCTTGTTAATGGGAAAATCCGTATAATCGGACAAGTGCCAGGAATTGTCGCCGTAAATGGACGCAGACAGAGTATGAACAACGCCGGCATTCGAATTGTTGATAAAGCTGACGAACAAGGCACCCGGGTAGTACTGCAGTCCGGGCGAAGCAGCCGCGGTCGAATTGGAAATTGTACCCTCGTCGATCCATCCTGTGCCCGAGAGCCTTCTTACACAAAGGCTGGCCGTGGCGGTATTGTAGCACAGGACGTGCAAGCGATGCGTTGCATCAAACATCATGTCTTTGATTTGCAGGTTTCCCGGAAGGCTGTCGCTTACTGTGTCCATGGAAGCCATGTTGCGTCTGAATAGCCGGTTCCGGTTTACCCCAAGACCAAGATAGTAGCAGGATACGAAATAGAAAGCCCGGCCCGAATCAACGGCAAAAATTTCACTCGCATCGGCCGTGATATTGCTAAGCGTGCAGACTCGCGCAACGGATGCTCCGTCAAAGGCATTCAGAAACTGATCCGCCCCCAGGGAAACAGGGACGTATAACTTCTGTCCAGCCGTCCGGGTCCGTCGCCCCGACGCGAAGCCGGTCACAGAATCGACGCGCGACCACGGGTCCCGCGTAACCCTGACCGTATAGCGGGAACTGTCGGTGGATGTTCGCTCCCGTACCATCAACCGGACCAACGTGGAGTCTACAGTGGGGGAAATCCATATTTTCTGTATCTGTCCACTAAGGATCAAGGCGTTATTAATCCGTATTTCGTCCCCGGTTCCGCAGGTCGGCTCCAGCGTCAGGGTGTCTACACAGACAGGCATTATAAAGTCGTAGGCGTGAATGGCCGGCGTGAAACCGGGATTCAGGCTGTTGGCCTGGTTGGCCAAAGCGACGAGCCCAGTTAAGGCCGGTTCACGCCGGATGGTGACCGCGTAGACCCGCTTTGTCATGCCGTCGGCGGCGGTGACAATCAGCGAGCAGGTCTTGGCTTTTGCGCCGGTCGTCAGCGTGCAAGGATAGCTGTAGCCAAAGCCAAACCAGGAGGTGCTGATCGAACGGCCATCGATCCGGGCCTCGATCGTTGCGCCGCTGTCGGCGCGGTTCACGGAAATGGCATGCGCGCCATAATAGGGACTGCTCACCCCATAGCTAAGCGAATCCCTGTCGAATGGAGGTAGTGTTCGCAGCAGCATGTTGCTTGGGGTGTAATGGACGCGAATGTCGGTGAGTGTATCGTTGCTGCTCGGCGTTGCCGATATGGCAAGGGTATAGAGCCTTGGGACCATATTCCAGTCGTAGATCGTGATCTGAAAGGTCTTTACGCTCTCGTTTACGCGCAAAACGCACGGGAAATATCCCTGGTCCATGTACACGGGCTTCGAATCGAGCTTGACCGTAGAACTATTATAATTCCCCATGGAGTTGAACGAGAGCCTTATCGTACCGTAGAAATCCAGATTCGCCGCATATTTGACAGTGTCGGGATTGAAATCGGGCGTGATTGGAATGATGGTATTGTTGCTGTCCCGCAACTCGATCAAAGAGAGAAACGCCTGGGAGTTGCTTTGCGTATTATCGGAGGGGGTTGGCTTCTCGTCGAGATAACAATTCAGCGCAATGACAACCGCCAGAATTCCCAACCCGGCGATCTTTCCCAAAACCGAACTGATTCTTTTTCGCATGGTATCAAAAAGCCTGCAAGCGATTCCACCCAAATAATACCTGAATGGGAAAGATAACTAATTCAATTTTCCGGTTTGCAATGAGTTTGGAACCCAACGCTCATCTCCCAAAAGAGCCGCGCCTTTTGCGCCGCTTTGGTGGAAAAGCGTAAATTTTGTTTTAACCGGAGGATTAGCCTAATGGTAAGGCGACGGTCTTGAAAACCGTTGTCCGTAAGGACTTGGGGGTTCGAGTCCCTCATCCTCCGCCAGCATATTTTGGCCGTTTTGGATACCAAGCCAAAACGGCCATCTTTCTTATGTAACTCCTTGTTTCTCCCGTAAATACGATTTCCTAGTCGGTGCCGACCATTACCCGTGATTACCCACGGCGCGCTTCTGAATCTTTGTCCGGTTCCGGTTTAGAATAGTCTCTCGGCCTCTGAGGACCTCCTTTCCGTTGCAGACGGTTCCGAAATAGATTTTACCTGATCCGCAGGCGGGTTTCCCTCTTGAATCAACCTCGTAGGAAGCCCTACAATCGGCGATCTCGACATGGGTAATGATCTGGTATCACCCAAAACTCGCTGCGTGCTGGTGCGGTTGCGTCGCATTCTCTCGCGTCGCGCCCGCGCACATCGCGCAGCCCGCAGCGCAAGGATGGCCTTATCCTGGCCACCATGACGCTGTGAAGGCGTTACGTAGCCAATATTGCCATGGAATCGCACGTCATTGTAGTAACCGAAGTACGAGGTATAATAGGTGACCGCGTCAATATCGTCCTTGAACCCACCCGGATATTGCGGCGCACCCTTGGTCGTCGCAAACAACGATTCCACGAACGGATTGTCATTCGGAGTACGGGGCCGCGAAAACTTTTGGCTGATCCCAAGCTCCGAAACCATTCGCATGAACGGCTTGGCCTTCATCTGCGAGCCGCGGTCATTGTATAACGAAAGAACCTCGACCTGCTCCCAGCTCAACCCTTCCTTTTCAAAACCCTCCTCCAGAAGTTCCATACCTTCCCTGTGCGACAGATACCAACTGACCCGGTAGGCAACGACCTTCCGGGAGTATTCGTCCAGAAGGACATAGAGGTACAGGAAAATGCCCGACACCAGCGTGCGCAGATAGCTGATGTCCCAGCACCAGCGTTGGTTTGACCCCGTAAGATCCGGCCGGTCCGACTTGCGACTGCGACCGTTGCGGTGCGTGCGACCGCAGCGGTCCGTCGTCAGCCCTTCGTTGCGCATGACCCGATACACCGTGGAGGCGCTGGCCGCGATCCGGCCCGCATCAATCCCCTTGGCCGTCAAGACGCGATGGCCATCGTCCACGTAGGCTTCGTCCTTGGCCAAAGTAATGATCGCCTCCCGCTCTTGGGCCAGCAGCGCATGAGGCGCATGCGTCGGTCCCGGTTTGCGGTCCTCAAGCTTGCCTTGTCCAAACCAGCGCCGCACCCGCCGCTCCTCTATCTGAAGCAACGAACAGATCCGGCCCTGCTTGATGCCTTTCGCTTTGCTGGACACAACCACATCCATAATCGCGCGCTTCGTATCCGCCGGCAACCGTGCCCCGGTGATCGGGCCTGTCATTCCCCATTCACTTTTTTTTTGAGAGCCAGAAACTCCATTGTCAGATACGCCAGTGCCTTCTCCTGCGCCGCATGTTCCCGCTTCAAAACCTCATATTGCTCGACGGGTACCTCCAAAGGACGCTTCTTGCCCGGCCGCGTCTGCCCCAGGGCCTTGATTCCCGCCGCCCGGACAATCTCTTCATAGCGCTGGAGGTCATTACGGTACAATCCCTCCCGGCGAAGAATCTCCGCTTGCTTACCAGGGCTCCGTTTTACTTCGTCCAGAACCTGGTACTTCTTCTCTCCCGACAAATTCCGGCGCTTCCGCGGCGCCCCGTTCGGCTGTCCATTGCTTTCCATGCAGTCCGTCCCTTTCTCCGACCCCGTTGGTTTGACCCTAACGTCTTAACAAAACTAGTTTAATTCAGGCCGGAAAACGGACACGATCTCAGAAGCGGGGGGGGAGTTGTACGAGCGGAACCCAGTCGAAGTGATCGCAGATCGAGGGTACAAAGGC
>CAYVZU010000075.1:0-19412 GCA_964455935.1 uncultured Fibrobacterota bacterium | reverse complement strand
CGTCTGCTGCTGATCATCTTTTCGATTTTTTTGGGAGGGCTTGCGGCGCTTTGTTCTCCGTTCATTTTGGAGTTTTTCGACCAGCGGCTGAAGACCGCCGGCGACGTGGAAGCTGTATTGGAAATTCCAGTGGTGTGTTCGCTGCTGGATGATGTCCCGCAGGTCGGCGATTCCATGGCTACGCAAAAGCGCTCGTGGGTGACTCGGTTTGCAGGCAGGAATCATGCAGGGAATTAGTCTTCAGAACCAGAGGGCGATTCGAGGCCTGGTGAACCGGGTCCTGGGCCTCGAACGAAAGTCCCCAAGTTTGGTGGTTAATTTCGCAGGCTGCTATTCGGGCGATGGCGTCAGTATGGTGCTTTCTTCCCTTTCACAATACCTCATCTCGTTTCCTGTTCCTCAGAGATGTCTGTTTGTGGATATCAACGGCTCCCATCCCGGTCTGCACGAGAACCTTGGAATCTCCGCCGGGCCGGGCCTGCTGAATGTGCTGTCCGGGCGAATTTCACTGGAGAAGGCGGTCCATTCCTGCGATGGGGGCAATGTCTCGCTTCTTCAATTCGGCGAAATCGAACAGGGCCTTGGCCATTGCGGCAGCGACACCCTGGCCCCGGTATTCGAGAGGATTCGGACGCAATACCCTCTTGTCTTCATAGATTCCTCCACGATCCTCAACGAACCCGAAGCGATTTCCGGGATCCGCATTGCGGACTATACGTTCCTCGTCATCACTTCCGGGAAGGTCCCCGCGAAAGCCGGGATCCGCACGAAACAACTTATCGAAGCCAATGACGGGAAAATAGCCGGCGTCATCCTGAACAAGGTCAAATATGAGATCCCTCAATGGCTCTACCGCTTCATTTAATTCGCTGACCTTTTCGTCCCTTTTTATCCTTTCCGCAACCGTCTTGATTGCCGCTGGAATCCTGTTTCTGCTGGATATGATGGAACCGAAATGGCAGGTCTTTTTGCTTTTCGCCTATTCGGCCGGCATTGTCTTCTTCGCGCTTCCGAAAAAAAAGCTTTTAACCGTATGCATCCTCTTCTTCCTCATGCCGGTCAATCTGAACTTTCATCCGATTTACATGTCTCCGATAATTTTTCGTCCGGTCAGCGGGCTTGTAATCGGCCTTCGCGACCTGCCCTTTCTGGTGCTGACGGCCTTCTGGCTGGCGGATCTCCGGCGGAACGGCTGGCGAATGAAGGTGATCAATCCCGTGACGGTTCTCCTGGCCTGCGCCATTGGCTGGATCACCCTCAGCATGCTGGCGAACGACCTTTCCAAGTCCATTGCACTTTTCCAGCTTGTGCAGATGCTCAAGTGCCTTGCGGCGGTCATTGTCCTCCCTCATTTTCTCAAGGAGCGGAAAACCATTCTCATCATTGTCGCCCTCCTGATGCTGGCGATAGGAATTCAGACAATCATCGGCGGGCTGCAGTTCGTTTCCGGCTCCACTCTGGGGCTTGGGATGTTCGGCGAGGGAGAACAGGGGTTTCGCCAGATGCGGGCCGGGGCGGGATTTGTGAACCGGGTCGGCGGCACCATTGGCTCCAATAACAAACTGGCCGTGTTTTTGGGCCTTCTGCTTCCCATTGGTATAGCCGCTCTGTTTGCGAAAATCGACTTCAAATACAAGCTATTCTGTGTCCTGCCGTTCATCGTTTGCGGCGCGGCCCTGGATCTTCTAACCTTTTCCCGGGGCGGATGGGTATCGCTGTTTGCGGGATCGCTGATTGTGATTTGCGGAACCCTGATGAAACGAACCGGCAGGATCGTTCTGCCATTTGTCGCCGTTTTCCTGTTCCTGACCGTTGCCTCGGCAACGGTGGTTGCGTTCAGCGAATCGGTCCGTATGCGTCTGCTTGGCGATGATTACGGATCCGCCTTTACCCGCGTTCCTCAAGCCATCGTTGCGATGCGAATGATTAAGGACAATCCGCTACTGGGCACTGGTCTGGGAATGTTTGTGCCCAACGCTTTTCAATTCGATAATACGCGCTATGCAATCACATACCGGTTCCCTATGCCCATGCACAATGAGATGCTGTTGATTGCATCGGAATCCGGGCTGCCGGCGCTGTTTTTGTTTCTGACCATTTTCATTCTGTTGCTCTACCGCCTTGGCGGGACGGCCATATGGTCGCAGGATTCGCTCTTGCCGTTTATGGCCATTGGGCTCGCGGGAAGTTTCGTGACCTGGTTTCTGCATAATCTGATTGAATTCACCTACATTTTCATGTCGATCAATTTCTGGAGCCTGGCCGCAATGGCTTTGGCCGTTATTGAATCCCATAAAGAAGCGGGTGCCGGGAATGCACTTTCCGTGTAGTCAGCCGCGCGCTGTCTCTTTTTCCGGGCTGGCTTTTCTCGTTTGCGGGGCCTGCATTGCTTGGGGATCGGCCCAGAACTCCGAAAAAGGGCTGTCGCTGATTCCAAGCCTCGACCAGCCAAAGGCATTCGCTTTCAACACCGCAAAAGAATCCGGCCAATTGGAATCGGTTGGTTCGGGATGGTTCCGCGTGACAACCCTGCAAAAGCCGCCGAAAAAATATGGCGTCTCCATCAACGTCAATTCGAGTCATGCCATTGCCCAGGGTAAATCGTATCTCCTGGAATTTGAGGCCAAAACGCTTATCTCCGAGGATGAAACCGGGGCCGGCCAAGTCTATTGCTATGTCGAGCACGGCAAGCCGCCTTTTGAAAAAGCACTGATGCAGACCGTTTCCATTCCGCGAATGTGGACGACGGTTCAATTGCCGTTTCAGGCCAAATTCGGAATCGATGCGGGGAAGGGACGTTTGGGGCTTGGGTTTGGATTTCTTCCTCAGGTTCTGGAGATCCGGGCCGTCAAGCTGACGCAGCTTCCCGAGGGCGCGGATCCGAACAGGTTTCTTTCCACCGAATTCGCGGCCTATGACGGACAGCATAAAGCCGCCGTCTGGCGAAAAGAAGCTCTGCAGAGAATCGACCGGAACCGGAAGGCGTGGCTCAATATTCTTGTCGTGGACAAAGGGGGAAAGCCGGTTTCCGACGCGGCCCTTGAAATAAAGCATCAGCGGCATCTATTCGGGTTCGGCTGCTGCGTGGATGCAATCGCCCTTGTGAATCGAACCCCGGCGGGCGAACGGTACCGCGAGTACGTTCTGCGCAATTTCAACAAGGTCGTGTTTCAGGGCGATATGAAATGGAAGGCATGGGATGAGGGAAGAAGCGCTCCCGTTTCGGCACGGTTCAGCCGTCAGGCACTGCTGGAATCCCTGGGTTGGCTGGAAAGGAACCGGATCGACGTGCGCGGGCATTTGCTGGTCCATAATGTCCTGGACCAGAATTCATTCCGCGGTCGCAAGACGCGGGGCCACCTCCTGGAGCAGATCGATACGCACATCGCTGACGAAGTGACAGCTCTGAAAGGTCGCATTGTCGAGTGGGATGTGGTGAATCATCCGGTGGGGTGGGGGAAGCGGCTGGATGAACTCACGGGAAGGGATGTCTTCGTTGGCTTTTACGATCGCGTTTGGGAAATCGATCCCAAAGCGAAACGATACATTAACGAAGGAAACATTCTGCCGGGCGGAAATTCCGATGAAGGGACCCGGAGAAAAGAATATGAGGATTGGATCTCTTTCCTTTTGCGGAACAATGCGAAGCTCGACGGGATCGGGTTTATGGGGCACTTTGATGGGGCAACGCTCACTTCGCCCATGAAAGTATACGAACTATTGGACCGGTTTGGCCGGTTCGGCCTCGATCTGCAGATTACGGAATTTGACGTCGCGGGGGTTTCGGAACAGTTGCAGGCCGACTATCTCCGTGATATCCTTATCGCTGCCTATAGCCATCCCAAGGTGGTCGGGGTTGTTCAATGGGGGTTCTGGGAAGGACTGCATTGGAAACCCGATGCTGCGCTGGTCCGAAAAGATTTTTCGCTCAAACCTGCTGCGCTGGTCTGGGATGAATGGGTGAATACGAACTGGCGTACGAATGAAATGCTCCGGTCCAATTCATTGGGTTCCGCGAAACTCCGTGCGTATCAGGGCGAATACGAAATCGTTGCCCGCCTTGATGGCCGAACGGCCACGCGCAAAATTGTCCTGAAGAAGGATGAGACGGTTACGCTGGAGTTGCGCTAATCGCGAAAATGCGCTCGCTAGGGCAATGACGTGCGAAACGGCTTTTGATCCCGTTTGCAGATCAGTTGAATGGCGTTGCGGCCCGACATGGCGGCAGCGGGAACACCTCCTCCGGGTTCCACCCAGTGTCCCGCCATATAGAAATTCTCAAGACCCGGAAGAGTTTTGTCGATGCGGAAAGGAGGCAAGGTCTGTCCCGATGGTAGCCAGCCTTCGATACTGCCGTTCCGGTTGCCGGTGTATCGAAGGGTTGTAAGCGGAGTGGACACATCGATCATCTCCACCTGATCCGCCAACCCGGGGTATTGCGCCTCAAGCAATTCCAGAACCTGCTTCGATATTTTCTGTTTCTCGGTTTTATACGATGCGGAATTCCATCCAAGCTCCTCCCAAAAATTGAAATCGGAAAAAAGTCGAACCCGCAGAACTGTTTTGCCCGGAGGAGCCAACGAGGGATCAAAATTATAAATCTCCACCGGAAAGTGCGTTCGGATTTCTCCGGCAATTTTCACCGGCTTTTTCAAAGGGTAAACCACGGAATGGGGCAGCCATTCAAAAGAACGGTTTACGCCAACAGCTACAAGGACCTGACAAGGGAAGATCGGAAGCCGGCTGTAGCAGCTCTGAAGGTCCTTGCTTGCATAGGCCCCTTTGAGCATGTGGAACAAGGTTGTGTATCCATCCACGGCCGAGATCACGATGTCCCCTCGATGCTCGCTTCCGTCCGCAAGCCGGACGCCGGCCGCCTGGCCTTCTTCGACAATGATCTCGGTGACCCGGAAGCCAAAATTGACATGACCGCCCAGAGTGAGGCAGCGCCTTTCTATCCGGTGCGCAAATTCCCGCGAGCCGCCTTCGGGGTAGCCGGCTGCCTGTTGATGCATCCAACCCAGCATCATGATCAAAGAAGCCATTGGGAAGTCCGGAAGGTCCGTGATCCGGGAGAATGCCTCGCGCAGGAATGGATTCCTGAATTGGGCGGCAAAATCTCTTACCGTAATCTTTTTCCAGTCGGAAATAACCCTCATGATCTGCAGGATCTGCGTGGATTGCCGAATGGCCTCAATAAAGATCCCAACCTGCGCCGAATCTTCCGGAGCCAACTCCCTCATGTGCTGCGCGAGCCGGTCCGCATCCGTGTAAATAATCAGGGCTTTGCCATCCTCTCCTTCGACTCTAAGATATTCTTCGTGGTGGACCATGCAGACATCCTGCCCCGCGCCCAATTCCTCCCACATTCTGTATATGCCGACGTTCGGACCGGCCCCCACAAGCCACTGAAGGCACCCGTCAATAATGTAGCCTTTCCGGTTCCACGAGGTGCACAATCCCCCGGCGGAGTCGTGCATTTCAAGGATCCGCGCATTATACCCGTTCATCCGGGCGTAGCAGGCGGCCGAAAGCCCGGCGATTCCGGCCCCAATAATAATGAGGGTCTTTTCAGACATGAAAGGAGAGGAAATCGTTCAAAGCCATCTCAATTATTTATCCACTTCGAAAGATCCCGGTGAATCAGGTCCTGGAGCTTGAGGGTGTCTTCCCGGAAAATTTCCATAATCTTTCCGCGGGTCTCCGGCGGCAAGGGTCCCGGTTTTGTGGAATTCAGGTCGTCCAGAAAATCCATGAGGGACACAACGGGCCGGCGAATGAACCCGGGCATTCTGGTTTTGATAAAATTCTTTGACCTTTGAACCGCTCTGGACTTGTGCAAAATGTAGTTCGTCGCTCTGCTCCGGCAAACGGCACCCTTGTTTCGCACCTTGGCGGAAGGAACAAATCCTGGATCCACTTCCAGAAAATTGAAAATCCCTTTTAGCACAACCCCCAGGTCCTTCGCGAAGTCATCGAAAAGAAAGACATGGATTTGATTCCTGCGAAATTCATTGAAATAAGGTTCGAGGTGCTTATAATAGAAAGCCGCATCAAAGTGGGATAGAAATTCGGCCTGGTTGTTCTCGGCCAATTTCAAAAATTCCTCGGCCCCAATCTTGTAGGATACCCCCCTCAGTTGGCGTATACCGAAAAGATATGTGGAATAGACCTGATCGACCGGATTGCGAAGGGACACAATCAGCTTTGCATTGGGATATAATTTCTTGATGTTTTCACGAGCGAAGCTGCTGTGCATATAGATTGTGGAAGCTTCGCCGATCGCCTTCTTGTTTCCGGCTTCATCGAACAGAGCGAGATATTCATCATAATTTGGAATGCTGAATCGGCCTTTGTAATTCCTTTTGTGTATCGGGAAACTATTGGGGTCATCATCGATGAATTCGCCGTTCTTGAAGGCCAAGGTAAACGGCTCCTTGACCTTAGACATGAAGATATCGGGGTGCTGACAAAGGTAGTCATGAAGGGATGTCGTTCCGGCGCGCGGCGCGCCAATAATGAAGAAATTCGGATGCATTTTTGGACTCCTTCCGTTGCAAAAACCATCCCGACAAGAGCCTAATCCACATGGATTCCGGTCGCAGACGGAAGCGGAATCTTGGCCTGGCGGCTCTATCGGTGACCCTTGTCTTGCGGATAAAATAGAACTTCCGGAATAGAAGGTCAAAATGTTTGGCAAACGGCTGTTTGGAACCCCTGGTTCCTGCACCCCTTTTTTTCGCCGTAAATGGGGTTTATATTAATGACCCCACGAATTCAATGACCGTGGAAACATCTGAGGTGCAAGGATGAGCAAGCCGATACGATGCCAGGATGCTCCCGGTAGTGGTGAATCCCACAACAAGGGCGTCGCCATTATCGGCATGTCATGCCTTTTGCCCGGGGCCAGCGATCTCCGGACATTCTGGGATAATGTCCTTCAAAAAAAGCCCTCGATCACCATCATTCCTCATGACCGCTGGGACTGGAGGCTTTTCTACAACCCGGACGCCAAGGTCCCGGACAAAATTGTATCAAAATGGGGCGGGTTCATCGATCCCATCTATTTCGATCCCCTTGAATTCGGAATGCCGCCGGATTCGCTTTACAGCATCGAACCTGTCCAACTGATGACATTGCACGCGGTGAGGGCAGCCCTCGAGGATGCAGGATTTCCAAAAAAGGAATTCAACAAAGAAACCTGCGGCGTCATTCTGGGCGCCGGCAACACCACTCCAGATCTGGCCCAGCGCTATGCGGCCAAAATTTTCCTGCAACAAAACGTGACGGGGTCTCCCAAAGAGCTTCTGGAGCGCCTGCCGTCCTGGACCGAAGACTCCTTTGCCGGAACCTTGATCAATGTGCTGGCCGGACGGATCGCGAACCGGTTCGATTTGGGCGGGATGAATTTTACCATCGACGCGGCGTGCGCCTCCTCGTTGGCAGCCATTGGCCAGGCCGTCAATGAACTGGAAACCGGCGGATGCGACATGGTCGTTGCTGGCGGCGTGGATGGGACGCAAAGCCCTCTCAGCTACATGAACTTCAGCAAATCCGGAGCGCTATCCCCAACGGGAACCTGCGTTCCGTTCGATCAGGCCGGCAATGGAACGGTCATTAGCGAAGGTATCGCCATTCTGGTGCTTAAGCGCCTTGCCGATGCAAAGAGGGATGGCGATCGGGTCTATGCCGCCATTAAGGGCGTGGGTGGAGCAAGCGACGGAAAAGCCAAGAGCATTACTTCGCCCAACCCCGCCGGGCAAGGCCGGGCTTTGCGGCAGGCTTATCGCAGGGCGGGTATAAGTCCGTCTACAATCGAACTGGTTGAAGCCCACGGCACGGGTACAGCAGCCGGCGATAGCGCTGAATTGGCCTCCTTAACGGAAGTTTTCCAGGAAGCCGGTTCTCCAAGGGGCGGCTGCGCATTGGGCTCGGCAAAGTCCGTAATCGGTCATACCAAGGCCGCGGCCGGTGCCGTTGGCATGATCAAATGCGCATTGGCTCTTTATCACAAGGTCCTGCCTCCGACACTGGGAATTAATAATCCGCTGGTTGCTTTGCATACCTCGCCTTTCTTTCCAAATACCCATACCCGGCCATGGATCCACGCAGATTCCGTTTCGCCGCGCCGGGCGGGCGTTACGGGAATCGGGTTCGGCGGAATCAATTTCCACGCTGTGTTGGAGGAGCATCTTTCCGGAGAGCCCTCCGCGAATAGGGCGCCTGTTCAGAACTGGGAAGCGGAATTGATTCTGGTTCCGGGCGAATCGGTCGATGCGATCGGAAAAAACCTGGTTGCCATCGCGAATGCGGCAGGATCGTTGCGAGACCTATCCTGGACCCTTTGGATGAAAATCAAGAGCGGCGAAACGCCCGGAGCGGCGATTGTTGCTGCGAACCGCGAAGACCTGCGAAAGAAAATCAAGCTGTTGTCGGACTTTCTGGAGAAGGACAATGGCCGGACCGGAATGGAAGATGCCTCAGGGGTCTACTATCAACCACCGGTATCGGATAAAGGCAAAATTGCGTTTGTATTTCCGGGACAAGGGTCCCAGTATCCCGGGATGATGCAAGATCTCACAGCCCTTTTCCAGGGATTGCGGACGCAGGTCGAATGTGCCGACCGTCTTTTTGCAAATGCTTATGCAGAGAAGTTCAGTGCCGTTTTGTATCCTGCGCCGGCGTTTACCCCCGAGCAGGAGAAAGAAGCCCAAAAGAAACTGATGCGGACGCATTACGCCCAGCCTGCACTGGGCTTGTGCAGCCTGAACCTTTTTAAAATTCTCAAAACCTGCAAGGTCCCGGCGCATATGATGGCCGGGCATAGCTATGGCGAATACGCCGCGTTGTGCGCGGCCGGCGCTTTTTCCCTGGAATCACTGCTGAAGCTTTCCGAGACCCGTGGACGTCTGATGACGGAAATGACGGCCGGCAAAGATATGGGGACCATGGCGGCTGTGGCCGCCGTTTCGGCCGAACTCGCTCCTCATCTCGCCGGAATCAGCGAGGTCTGGATCACGAACCTCAATTCCCCCCGGCAAACCATGCTTTCGGGTTCCCAAAAAGGAATCGCGCAGGCGCTGACCGCTCTTAAGGCCGCTGGCATCGAGGGAAAGACCATTCCGGTTTCCGGCGCATTCCATTCGCCCTTGTTTAGCGATGTAGGAAGGGCTTTTGCTGAGTTTCTGGAGACAATCGATTTTTCCGGAGTCCGGACGCCGGTGTATGCCAACCGGACGGGTGGATTATACGGAAAAGAGCCGAACGATATTCCTGCCCTGCTTAAAGATCACATGGTATGCCCTGTGCAGTTTATAAAACAGGTCGAGACCATGTATCAGGACGGCGCTCGCGTCTTTGTGGAGATAGGGCCCAAAAGCGTTTTGTGCGGATTGATCGGTCAGATCCTATCCGGCAAGCCCCATGCGGTCGTTCCCATGGACAACCCCAAAGAGCCCGGAGTCGCAGCTTTATTAAAAGGTTTGGCAAGGATTTCCTCCCGCGGGTTTGCCGTGGACCTGGATTTTCTGTTCGAAGGCCGAACTCCCATGGCCCTGGATTTATCCCAGTCGGCTCCTTCGGCTCCGGCATTGTCCAAGACCGCATGGGAGGTGACCTCCGCGATGGCGCTGCCCGTTTCCATGGTGGAAAAAAAGAAAGATACATCGCCCGTTGTGCTGACGAGTTCGGGAGCCTATGAAAGCACGCCGCCGATAGGAGATTGGTCTCATATGGATTTGAATGAATCATTTCCGGCCACCGGATCGAATTTCGACGAGGTCATGCACCGGCACCAGCAATTGATGAAACGATTTCTGGATATGCAGGAACGGGTTATGACCTCCTACCTGACCGGGCAACCGGTGCGGCCGAGTGCCCCGGCCGAATCGGCTGCCTCGAAAGAGGGAGCCGACCCTGTCGTTTCCAATCCGCCCAAACCATCCGGGCAAGCGAGCGGCGCTCCGGTGGAGCGGACAACCCCTTCTTCGTCCGTTGCCGCGCAGATCATTGAAATCGTGAGTCAGCGAACGGGGTATCCCAATGATATGCTGGATGTGAACGCCGACATGGAAGCGGACCTGAGCATCGACTCCATCAAGAAAGTGGAGATCCTTGGTGCAATCCAAGACAAAGTTTTCTCCGGCGGAACGGTTCCGTATGGTGTCAACCCGCAAGGCGCGGCACGGCTTAAAACGCTGGCCGAAATTATCCAATGGGTCCAAAGCGCAATGGGGACAAATGCGCCGGCAGCGGCCGCTTCTAAAGAGAAAGACAGGTCGGAGATTTCCGGAATCGTTCTTGCGATCGTGAGCCAGCGGACCGGATATCCAACGGACATGCTCAATCCCAAAGCCAACATGGAAGGCGACCTGGGCATTGACTCCATCAAACGCGTGGAAATTCTGGGCGCGATACAGGACGAGCTATTCCCGGGCGGGTTACCCGAGGGCGTAAACCTGGAAGGGGTCAACCGGCTCCATACGCTGGATGCCATCACGGACTGGCTTGAAAAAGCGTTGGAAAAAAGCGGACCGTCGCAGGCGACGGTTTCCGCAAAGGAACCGGCCAAGCAGATTTTGCAGGAACCCAAAAAGGAACTGCCCCGTTTTGTGCTGCGGGCGGTTCCTCTTGAACCTTCCGATTCGGCGCCTCCCCAATTCGGTCCTTCATCGCTCTTCCTGATCACGGATGATGAAAACGGCAACGCGGAGATCCTGAAAAGGAAGCTGGCGGCGCTTGGTGCCAAAGCGGTTTTGGTGCGGCATGGCAAAAATACGACCGGACCGGATAAGGAATTGTATCAAACCGACCTCACGCATCCCGAAAGCGTTTTCAATATCGCGGAGCAGATCCGTCAACAGCATGGCCCAATCAGCGGAATCATTCACCTTGTCGGGCTCCGAAAGAAAAAGAGTTTCGAGCAGATCGTATTTGACGAATGGAACGACCGACTGGCACTGGATATTAAAAGCCTTTTCTGCCTGGCCAAGGCGTTCCAAAAGGATCTTCAGATTGCGTCGGAGGGAAAATCCGCGTGGCTGCTTGCCGGCGTTCAATTCGATGGGACATTTCTGGCTCAATCATCCGCTAAAAGTGAATTCGATCCCGGGCAAATGGGAATTTCCGGCGTCGTGAAGACATTGGGGCTCGAATGGCCCCAGGTGCATTGCCGGATCATTGATTTTGAGCCATCCGAAAGCCTCGATGCGCGCGCGGACCAGATCATCCGCGAAATGTCCATGCCCGGATTCGAGCCCGAGGTGGGCTACCAAGGAGGGCGGCGTTTCGTCTTGCGCGTGGAAAAGGAAGCTCTGGATCCCCAGACGATTCGCGGGCCAATAATTGAATCCGATTGGATTGTCCTCATCACGGGTGGCGCCCGCGGCATTACGGCTGAAGTGGCAAAGGAAATTGCGGCAAAATTCCGGCCAACGATCATTCTGGTCGGCCGCTCCCCATTGCCCGATCCGGAGGGGGCGGATACGGCGTACCTGAAAACTGAAAATGAATTAAAGAGCGCACTGATCCGGACATGGAAGCAAAGCGGAGAGAAGCTTTTGCCAAAGCAGGTTCAGCAGAGAGTCACGCATCTTCTCCGCAACCGCGAAATCCTGGGCAACATCGAGCACATGAAAGCAGCCGGGGCCAAGGTAACCTATTTTTCCGCCGATGTGTGCGACGGAGAGGAATTCGGCCGTCTGATCAAGGGCGCTTATGAAAAACACGGGCGCCTGGATCTGGTCATTCACGGAGCAGGCATTATCGAAGACAATCTGATAGAAAACAAGAGCTTCGAATCCTTCTGTCGCGTCTTCGACACAAAGGCCCAAAGCGTGTTCTGGCTGGCGCGCCATCTGCGCTTCGAATCTCTGAAGGGGCTTGTTTTGTTTTCCTCCGTAGTTGGCCGTTTTGGAAATCGTGGCCAAACCGACTATTCCGCGACGAACGAAGTGGTGAACAAAGTCGCCCGGTACCTGAATCCCCGGTATCCCGGCCGCACGGTCGCCATTAATTTCGGGCCGTGGGCCAGTTCGGGCATGGTATCGGCCGGGGTCGAAATGCAGCTTAAGGAAAGAGATGTGCAGCTTGTTCCGGCGGACCTTGGCCGGAAGGCGGTTGATTCGGAACTGACCTTTGGCCGAAAGGACGATGTGGAGGTCGTTGTCGGCGACGGGCTTTGGCGGAATCTGAATGACACCCAAGCTGCGCTGGACACCTATCACGGCGCCGAGCACAACCGGGAAGACGATAGCGATCTGCCGGCGGTTGCACAGAAGCTTGGCCTACCGTATTTGTATGCGGCCCGGTGGAAATCCCGCGGTGTCGAGAAAAGCGAGATCGAGGTTCAATTGCGAATCATGGAACATCCGTATCTCCTGGACCACCGCATGGACCGGAAGGTCGTAATCCCTTTTGCCGTGGCAATGGAAATCGCGTCGCAGGCGGCCAAGGCCGTCACCCACGGATCGGAGGTGGTTCGGGTGCAGGAATTCCGGGCCATTAAGGGGATCATCTTCGAAGGGGCAGAGCGCAATCTGCTGGTTACCTTAATTCCCGGCACTAAGGATTTGCTTGAAATCCGCATTGCTCTTGCGGACAAAGCCAAATACTTCACGCACAAGGGAATTTTCCAAATGGGCCGGGCCAAAATCGAAGCCCCGGCGGAGAGTTCTCGTTTCACCTCCGAAAAACTGGAAGCCTTCCCGTACACAGTGCAATCGGCCTATGCAAAGCTGCTCTTCCATGGTCCGTCGCTGCAGACGATTCAACGTTTCGAAGGGATCAGTGCCAATCGCATCCAAGCGGAGTTTAAGCCTTCCCAACCCGTGAAGATGGTAAAAGCCGCGCGGAACGACGCGTGGATCTTCGATCCGGTCATGCTTGACGGAGTGTCCCAGCTTGCGGGCCTTTGGCTGACCGTGCGCTATGACATGACCTGCTTCCCCGCGGCGTTTGGAACATTGACTGCGTATAATGCATTCTCCGAGGAACCGGTTCTTTGTGAACTTGAGATAAAAAATTATTCCGGCGGTTCGGCCATGCATGTGGACGTAACATTTCGCGGGAAACAGGGATTCCTTCTGGCGCAGGTCAGGGATTTTGAGTTTTCATGCAGTAAGTCATTCAACCGGTTCCGCGGAACCTACGAGCCTGCGGAGATGCCCGCATGACCACACCGCAATCCCGCGATATTGCGATCATCGGCATGGACTGCCTTTTCCCGGGTGCGCCGGATATTCAAACGTATTGGGCGAACATCGTTCAATCCAGAGATTGCATCACGGCTGCGCCCAAGAGCTGGGATGGAGATAAATATCTCGACGAAAAGTCAAGGGAGTATAACCGGATTTATACGACCCGGGGCGGGTTTATCGACGATCTGGTTGCCTTCAACCCGTTTGAATTCGGCATCATGCCCAATGTTATTGAGGGCTCGGACCCGGAGCATTATCTTGTCCTGCGTCTGGCGAAAAATGCTCTGGACGACGCCGGGTATGGAGAAAAGGCTTTTAATCGCGAACGCACAGGCGTCATTCTTGGAAGGGCGGTCATTGCCAACCGCGGCAACGTCACCATTTTCAATCAGGGCCTGGTGATCGATCAGACGCTGAATTTGATCAAACAGCTCATGCCTTCCAGCTCCCCGAAGGAACTGGACGAAATAGAATCCGATCTCAAAAACAGCATTCCCCGAATCACGGCCGAAAATGTGGTGGGGACCGTGCCCAATCTTGCCAGCAGCAGGATCGCCAATCGACTCGACCTGATGGGCACCAATTTCAATGTCGATTGCGCCTGCGCTTCCTCTCTTATCGCGCTTGATGCGGCCATAAGCGAACTATTGCGGAACCGTTGCGATATGATGCTGGTCGGCGGAATCCAAACCACCGTGCCTCCCCCTATTTTCATGGTTTTCTGTCAATTGCAAGCGCTGAGCCGCAGAACAAGTCTAAGGCCTTTTGACAAAAACGCCGATGGAACCATGCTTGGGGAAGGTCTTGGAATGCTGGTTCTTAAGCGGCGCGAAGATGCCGAACGCGATGGCGATCGAATCTACGCCGTAATCAAAGAAGTGGGCGTGGCGAGCGATGGTAAAGGAAGGGGTATTCTGGCGCCCCGCCCGGAGGGGGAAGCGCTGGCCGTGCGCAGGGCCTATGAGGCTTCAGGAATCTCTCCGCTCACCGTTGACCTGGTCGAGGCTCATGGTACGGGAACCAATGTCGGGGACCCCATCGAGATGAATACGGTCAAGGAAATCTTTTCCGCACCGCATGAGACCGTTCCGCGCTGCGCAGTCGGTTCGGTTAAATCCATGATAGCGCATACGCTCACCGCCGCGGGAATCGCGGGCGTGATTAAATGCGCCCTTTCCTTGTACTACAAAATTCTTCCTCCCACGCTCTGCGACGAACCGGATCCGGCCCTGGGGCTGGACAATACGGCCGTCTACATCAACACCGCAACCCGGCCTTGGGTTCATGGCGGAATCCAGCCGCGGCGCGCCGGCGTGAATTCGTTTGGGTTCGGCGGGATCAATTCGCATGCGCTTCTGGAGGAGGCAGCCGGGGCGGCAGAATATCGTGATGCGGATTTCCATCTTCGCGAGGACGAGGTATTGGTGGTCGGTGCGGGAGAGAAAGAATCTCTGGTCGGCAGGCTGAAGGGGATTAAGGACTTTATCCAAAGCAATCCTTCCGTGACAATCCTCGATCTTGCCAACGCGCTGGCGCTTGCATATGCTCCGGACCTTCCCTTCAGAATCGCGCTTGTTGTGAAGGATCAAAACGATTTGGTGGAAAAGATCGATCGTGCATCCAAAAAGCTTATGGCTCCCGATGGCCGCCAAATCATGGACCAGCGGGGGATTTATTATACGGAAACACCCATGGCTTCACAGGGCAAGCTGGCCGTTCTCTTCCCCGGCGAAGGAAGCCAATACAAAAACATGATGCTGGATCTGTGCAAAAGCTTTCCCCGCGTGCGGGAGCGATTCGATCTGGCTGACAGGATTAATGTGGAATTGGGGCAATCGCCCCTTCCCAGCCAGGTGGCATACCCTCCAATCCATGCATCGAAAGAATTCCATTTCATGACCGATAAGGCGATTTGGAGAATGGATTACGCCATTCCGCTGGTTCGCGCGGCCAACCAGGCGATGTTTGGTCTCTTGACGGATCTGGGGATAGAACCGGATTGTCTTGCCGGGCACAGCATTGGGGATGATTCCGCGCTTTTTGCGACCGGAATTCTGAAAGCGGGATCACTGGCCGAACAGGTCGCCTACCAGAAGGAATCGACCCGGATCAACAATCAAGCCATGACCCTGATTCCTCGGGCCAAGCTCATGACCGTTGGCGCAACCTCGCCGGAAACGGTTTCCGAAGCGTTGAAAGCGGCTGGCGGGCGCATTCTCGTGAGCATGGATAACTGCCGAAACCAGGTTGTGCTTTGCGGCAGCGAAGAGGATATGTCAAGGGCCTTTGACTTTTTTGCTTCGAAGGGCGGCGTCTGCAGCTACATGGAATTCGACCGGGGCTATCATACGCCCGCATACGAGCCTGTATGCGAAGAGTTCCGAAAGGTGAATCATCTGTTGGATGTCCACGCACCCAGGATTCCCGTATATTCCTGCATGATCGCCGGGCAGTATCCCAACGATCCGGAAAAAATCCGCAAAATCATGGTTGACCAGTGGGCCAAACCCGTTCGCTTCCGCGAAACAATCGAGAAGATGTACCAAGATGGTGTCCGGATCTTTGTCGAGTCCGGCGCCCGAGGCAACCTTACGCATTTTGTTGCTGACATTCTTAACGATCGGCCTCATCTGGCCGTTGCGGGCAATGATTTTCGTCGATCAGGGACATCAGCAATCCACCACCTTGTGGCCCAGCTGATTGTTAACGGAGTATCGCTGAATCTTCCGGTGCTCTTTGAAGGAAGGGGTGCAAAACAAATCGATTTTGGGTACTTAGGGGAAAAAAAGCCCGCACAACCGGCTCAAAAAGAAAAAAATAGAGAGCAGTTGCTGAATCTTAGCCTTCCCTACCTTTCGCTTAAAAAGCAGCACCAAATTTCCGCAAGCGCCGGAAAGGCACGATCCGGGTCAATCGCATCGGCGCGCGATTTATGGAAGGGCAACACCCATCGTGACATTGTGGTTCAGCAATACATGGCCAACATGGACCAATTCTTGTCAATGCAGGAAAAGCTTATTCTCGAATGCAGGAAAAAGGCCCGCTGATGTACGCGACTGACCCGGCCAACCCCAATCCGGGCACCATCTGCCATAGCTGCGCCTTCAACGGCCGCCGGGAGATGAGCGCCATCGAAGTCGGGCCCCTTGCTATATCGGCGGGTTAGTTCGATTATGGCCAAGCAGGCGTATTCGCCCTTTCGTGAAAGCCGCATGCTCGACTGCCGCTCAACCGTTCACAATATGGTGCTCTTCCAGCATCGCCCGGATCCGGCCCGCAATTTCGTCTACAGTCTGCAGGTCGGTTTCCACAACTAACTCGGGCATCTTGGGCTCCTCGTACGGCGAAGTGACGCCGGTGAATTCCCTGATCTCCCCGGCCGCGGCTTTCTTGTAGAGGCCCTTTGGGTCGCGCTGCTTGCACAGCTCGAGGTCGCATTTCACATGGATTTCAATAAACCGTCCGGCCGGCATGAGTGACCGGGCAAAGTCCCGGTCCTTGCGGAACGGTGATATGAATGTGCAGATCACCACATGGCCGTTTTCAAAAAACAGGCGGGCTGTCTCAGCCACACGGCGGATGTTCTCGGCCCGGTCCTCGTCAGAAAAGCCGAGGTCGGAGCAGAGGCCATGGCGAACGTTGTCGCCATCGAGCAGCATGGTACACACACCGCTCTGGAAGAGCTGCTGTTCGAGCCGTCTGGCAATGGTGGACTTGCCCGATCCCGAATACCCGGTCAGCCACAACACTGCGGCCTTGTGGCCGTTGCGCTCCTCCCGGGCCTGCTGCGGGACATTGGGCCCGGACCAGACCACATGAGGCGATTTGTGGACTGCACGGCTCCTGTCATAGCCGGCCATTTCCGCGTCGAGGCTGCCTGGCACGCCCCGGATGATCCCGGCGGCGACTGTGGCGTTGGTCAGCGGGTCAATGAGAATGAAACTGCCGGTCTCGCGGTTTGTGCGGTACGGATCGAAGAACAGGGCGTGCGATGTCTTGAGCAGCACGCGTCCGATCTCGTTTAGCCCGAACGACTGGGCCGGCTGGCGGTGCAGGGTATTCACGTCGATGCGGTAATGGATTTCCGAGACAAAGGCGCGGGTTATGCGTGTCGTATGCTTCAGAATGTAGCGCGTGCCCTTGTTCGATGGCGTCTCGGTCATCCAGCAGATCGTCGCATCGAGTTCGTCGGCCGCTTGGGGAAGATTGCTGCGCCGCACGATCATGTCACCGCGGCTTATGTCGATTTCGTCAGCCAGGGTGAGGGTGACCGCCTGCCCGGCGAAGGCCGCGGACAAATCGCCGTCGTAGGTGACGATCGATTTCACTTTCGAGGTCCGGCCCGACGGCAGCACCGCGATTTCCTCGCCTGGGGCGATCGTGCCGGTGGCCACGCGGCCCGCGTAGCCGCGGAAATCCTGGTGGGGCCGGATTACGTTTTGCACAGGGAAGCGGAAGTCCACCAGATTCCGGTCGGCCGCGACATGCACGTTATCGAGTACATGCAGCAACGTGGGGCCATCGTACCATGGCATGGACGTACTCTTTTGCGCGACATTGTCTCCCTTCAGCGCCGAGACCGGGATAAAGGCGATGTCATGGATCCCCAGCTTCTGCGAAAAGACTTCGTATTCCTCCATGATCTGGCGGAACACCTCCTGCGAATAGCCAGCCAAGTCCATCTTGTTCACGGCCACAATCAAGTGCGGAATGCCTAGCAGCGAGGCCAGGAAGCCGTGCCGCCGCGACTGGGTGAGCACGCCGTTGCGCGCGTCGATCAAAATCACGGCCAGATCCGCAGTAGAGGCGCCGGTGACCATGTTGCGTGTGTATTGCTCGTGGCCAGGCACGTCCGCGATAATGAACTTGCGTTTGGGCGTGGAAAAGTAGCGGTAGGCCACGTCAATGGTAATGCCCTGCTCGCGCTCGGCTGCCAGGCCGTCGAGCAGGAGAGAGAGATCCACTTCGGTCTGGCCCCGGCGGCGCGAGGTCTTTTCTGCGGCCCGGTATTGGTCTTCGGGAATCGAGCGCGTCTCGTATAAGAGACGGCCGATGAGGGTGGACTTGCCGTCGTCCACGCTGCCGGCAGTGGCGAACCGCAACAGGGTTTTTTCGGCTGGGGAGCTCAAAAGTAGCCTTCCTTCTTTTTGTCTTCCATGGCCGAATCGGAACCCAGGTCGATGATCCGGTTTTCCCGTTCGGATCGCTTGGCGCTGCGCACCTCGTCCAGGATTTCATCAACGGTGGCGGCCGGGGAGCGGATGGCACCGGTGCAGGGCACGCAGCCCAGGCTTCGGAAGCGGCATAGCGCGCGTTCGCGCTTGACGGTTTTGTCCCCGGGATCCACCACGGCCATGGAGTATTCGGTGGGAATGAGGATCCCGTTACGGTCCACAACCTCGCGCTCTTTGGCGAAGTATAACGGCACCACGGGGATTTTTTCGACAAGGATGTATTTCCATATATCCTGTTCGGTCCAGTTGCTGAGGGGGAACACCCTTATTGACTCGTTATCGTTAATTCGCGAGTTGAACAGGTTCCATAGCTCCGGCCGCTGGTTCTTAGGGTCCCACTGGCCGTGGCTGTCGCGGAATGAGTAAATGCGTTCTTTGGCCCGGGACTTTTCTTCCTCGCGGCGGGCGCCGCCAAAGGCAGCGTCGAAGCCGTGTTTGCGGATCGCGTCGAGAAGCCCCTGGGTTTTAAGGGCCGCGCAGCACTTGTCGGTCCCCAGTTTTAGCGGGTGCGCGCCCTTGGCGATCCATTCCTCATTGCGCTCCACAATGAGGTCGGCGCCAATGGCGCGGGTGAAGCTCTCGCGAAACTCAATCATCTCGGGGAATTTATATCCGGTATCGACGTGCATCAGCGGGAAAGGGATTTTACCGGGGTAGAAGGCCTTCCGGGCCAGATGAACCATGACGCCTGAGTCCTTACCAATCGAATACAGCAAAACGGGCCGCTTAAATTCTGCGGCGACCTCGCGGAAGATGAAGATCGATTCGGCCTCGAGCTGCTTTAGATACGAAAGCGAATACGAAGACATGAAGGACCGCCTTTTGGATTAGCCGTATAAAATAGTTCTTCTGTTCGAAGCGTTGCCAAAACGAAAAGAGCCTGACTTTTGCCAGGCCCGCTCTTCCTCCTGGGTGCGTTTCGCGGCGGGTGGCCTATTCGAGTGATTTAATCGTGATATTTTAAGAGACTCCTCTTATAAGC
>CAYVZU010000074.1:0-19528 GCA_964455935.1 uncultured Fibrobacterota bacterium | reverse complement strand
TTAATCCTCTCCCGTTCCGCCACGGCGGACAGGCTCCGGGAGAGGAGACGGATCCTGCAAAACCGGACTCTGACAAAGAGCTGGACTGATTCCTGTCAGATACCCTCTCCCATCGAAGGGAGAGGAAAAGGAGCCCCGCAAAAGCAAGCTCGGGCGAAGAGATGGGCACCGATTCTTGTTTCGTGATTCCCTCTCCCCTCGGTGGGAGAAGGTGGGGTGAGGGGGGTCGCGTTCTTTGCGACCATTCTTATTGCTGCGGTTCTCTGCACGGCAAGGTGAAATAGAACGCGGCGCCTTTACCGGGTTCACTTTTAGCCCATATCGAGCCCCCATGCTTGTCGAAAATGCGTTTTACAATGGCAAGCCCAATTCCAGTGCCCGGAAAATCGCGTTCCCCCTGCAGCCGCTTGAAGGGTTCGAACACCCTCTGGGCGAATTCCTGGGCAAAGCCGACTCCGTTATCGCGAACGAAGAAGACCGGCGCCCCCTGCTCCTCCAGCCGGCCGAATTCGATGATTGTGTTGGCATTTTTGGAGGTGTATTTCCAGGCGTTTTGCAGAATGTTGTCCAGAGCAATACGTATGAGGTCCGCGTCAGCTTCCGCAAGTATGCCCTGCGCAACGGTGATTTGGGCATCTTTTCGAGGACTCTGCGATTGGATGTCTTGCAGAAGGCCTGTAGCCATTTCCGACAGGTTCACCGTGTCCAGGTGCAATTCCCGGCGGGAGATTCGCGAAAGGCGGAGCAGGTCGTCAATCAGATGGCGCATCTTGTCAACGCCTTGGCTGATTCTCTTGAAGTAATCCTTCGCCGTATCATCCAAAGACCCTTGGTATTCATCCCTCAGGATATCCGCGAAACCGGAAATCGCGCGCAGCGGGCCGCGAAGGTCATGCGACACCGAATACACGAAAGCCTCCAGCTCCTTGTTGGTAAGGGCAAGCTCGCCGGCTTTGCGTTTGAGTTCCTGTTCCAGGCGCAGGCGTTCGGTAATGTCAAGAGCGCTAAAGAGGTAGCCGGTTGGTTTGCCGTCCTGAAAGAAGACCTCGGTACCGGCCACGATCATGAAGCGGCGCACTTCGCCGTTCCTGGCTAAAATGGCAATGTCGCTTTCCGGCGACGGCTTCTTTCCCTGCGCCGTGGATTGAAGCATTGCGGCCACAAATTCCCGCTGTTCCGGGACCACGAAGTCTGTCATCGGCCGGCCGACGACTTCGTCCTTGCGATAACCGATTGCCAGGGTGGCTTGCCGGTTGATGTCCAAAACCAAGCCATCCAGGGCGATTACAATGTTGATTGCCGGTGATTCCTCGTAAAGAAACCGATAGCGTTGTTCCGACAGACGAAGCGCTTCGCCCTCCTTCTCGCTGGTGATATTGCTGACCGCAACGCGAAACCCCCTACATCGGGAATCTTGCGCTTCGAGGCAGGTTGCCAATATCCGGACCCAGAAGGTACCGCCCTCAGCGCCCAGAAAACGAAGCTCAACCGTGTCGGGCGAGCCGGGCCTTATCCTGCGCAGAAACAGATGGCAGGCATCGCGGTCTTCCGGTTTGGCGAGCAGCGGGAATGCGAGCCCTTCCAGATCGCGGCGAGCCCGGTCGAACAGCTTTGCCGCGGTTTGGTTTGCTTGTTGGATTGTGTGATTCTCATCCAGCGTCAGGTAGCCCACGGGGGCGAAGTCGTATAATGCGGCATAGCGGTCTCGGGCCTCGATCACTTCGTTTTGCGCTGTCCGGAGTTCCTCGTTGGTGATTTCCAATTCAGCCTGATGCAGTTGGAGCTCGTAAACCAATTCCTGAATATCCTTGCGGGACAAATGGTCGATATCGGTGCGGCCCAAGGTCATGCGTTCGCGGGCGCGGTGGCGAAGGTCTTCTTTGCTCACAGCGTGCTCCACGGGTGTAACTGCTCAGCACCACGCCCGGCGCATTGTGCCGTGCTGGAGACGGAAGACAGTAGTCCGTTTCCTGGAGTTCATCGGCTTTCCTCCATGGCCAGAAGAATAAAATCGGGCAGCCCTGCGGCCCGTTGAAGACGCCGGGCGTTAAGGATGAACTTTTTATGCCCGATGGCTGGAAAATCGTGCTCGACAACATAGTCGTTGAACGATTTATTTCCGGGAACAACGGCCTCCAGCAGCTTGCGCAACTCGGGGATATTCCATTGGCCGTTGCCCAACTCGTAGAGGTTCTTCCCCAGCATTTGCTCACCGCTCGTTTTGAATATCCTATGAAAGGACTCGTTGGCCGATTGCACCCGCAGGCTTGCGTCGAGAACGATCATCGGCTCGCGCACTGTTTCCACAATGCTCTGGAAGTACTCCATGGCTTCGGCCGATCGCTCGGCTATTTTAAGGCGGCTGATGTCGATAAAAGTAAGCACAACGCCGCCGATCACGTTCTCCGAGGTGCGGTAGGGCAGAATCCGCAGAAGCAGCCACGACCCGTCGCGTGTTGGCATTTCCAGTTCCTTGCGCACCAGGGAATCAAGGACCTCGCGGCAGTCGTCGAGCAGCCGATCGTATTGCACCTTCGCAACCAGTTCTCCTATGGGCCGGCCAATATCCGAATCCCGGAGGCTGACCAGGGATTTCGCTTTCTCGGTGTAGCGTTTCACCCGCAACTGCTGGTCGAGAAAGATAACGGCCAGGTCGGTGCTGTTAAGAAGGTTTTTCATGTCGTCGCGCGACTGGCCCAGCGCCTCGACTTTGCTGGTTAGCTCGTTATTGACCGTGGAAAGCTCTTCGTTGAGCGACTCCATCTCTTCTTTGGAGCTCTGCAATTCTTCGTTGGTCGATTGCAGTTCCTCGTTGGCGCTTTGCAGCTCCTCGTTTGTCGATTGCAGCTCCTCGACCATGGTCTGATTGGATTCCCTCACACGAAGCAATTCCCGTTCCAGTTCCTCGGTCCGTTCGGGCGGGGCCTTGCTTGCGGCCTCCGATTTTTTGACGGCAGGCGGCTCCAACAATTCGGACCGCGCGGGTGTGATCGTCACCAGCAGCAACCCGCGGATGGATTGGGGCGAGGCGATGCGGCGCACGCCTAGATCGATTAATTGGTAGTCGCCGTTGGACTTGACCCTTAGATTCGATTGCGCGAAATCCTCGTTGCGCTCCAGCACATGATGAACGGCCGCCGAAAGGGGCAGGCGCAGCCCTGCGCGGGCCATTTCGAATACATTGTTGCGCGGCTGTTGCTCTTCGGGCTCCAGAAAAGCGCCGGTTTTGCCATGGATGTAGAGGATGGTTCCTTTGGTGTCGATCACAATGCTGACCGGAGCGAACAGGTTGATGAGCATTCGCTCGATCAGGCGGTTTGTCTGTGGCGGCCGCAATTGCCTTTCATCATTTCCTTCGGCCTGTATCATGCTTTCGGCCTTTCCGGGCTTTGCCGGCAGGCGCGGCAAATCCGTGGGAATATCCCTGCGGCGGTAGATCTTGCAGCGCACATCGAGGGGCTCGAAAAGCTCGGTATAGGCACCCACGCTTTCGGAGGAGCCCAGAAAGAGGATTCCGCCCGGATTGAGGGCATAATGAAATGTGGGCAGCAGCAGTTTTTGCAGGTCGGGTTGCAGGTAAATGAGCACGTTGCGGCATACCAGCAGGTCCAGCTTCACAAAGGGCGGGTCGCTGAGCACGTTTTGTTGCGCAAAAACCAGCATGTCGCGGAGGTCTTTACGTACCAGCCAATCATCCGTGCCGTCGCGCGTGAAATAGCGCTCTAATCGCTGCGGAGAGACATCCGCGGCGATGCCGGCCTGATAGGTCCCGTGACGCGCGCGCTGAATCGCCTGATCGTCGAGATCGGTGCCGAAAATTCGGATGTTGAAGGGTCTTCTTGCCGCCTGCCGAACTTCATCCAGCACAATGGCGATGCTGTAGGCCTCTTCGCCCGTGGCGCAGCCCGGAATCCACACCCGGAATTCGTGATCCTCGGCGCGCGACGCCAGCAGTTGGGGCAGGTACTGGTTCTTCAGGGTTTCGAAGGCATCGGGGTCGCGGAAAAAACTGGTCACGCTGATCAGCAGTTCGGAAAAGAGCATCCGCGCTTCCTGGCGGTTTTCGTGGAGATAATCCAGGTAATCCCGCGACTTCTTCAGGCCGTGCACGCTCATGCGGCGCTCGATGCGGCGGCGGATGGTGCTGGTTTTATACATCGCGAAATCATGGCCTGTCCGCGAGCGGATGTAGCGAAGAACGCTGTTGAGTTCTTCATCCGGAAATTCCTCGCCCTCGGCAGGACCTGCCTTGGGCCGCAGATAAGGCCCTTTCATATACTCGGTCAATCGCCGGGGCATCCGCTTGGGCGGTTCCACAATATCCACCAGCCCGGTATTTAGCGCGCTGCCCGGCATGCCGGTGTATTTGGCCGAGGTCAGGTCCTGCGCCAGCGCAACCCCGCCCTGCGCTTTGATCTCCTTCATGCCCCGGGTGCCGTCGGAGCCGTTTCCCGAGAGCAGGATGCACACGGCGCGTTCGTGCATATCCTCGGCAAGGGAGAGAAAGAAGGTGTCGATGGGCAAGCTCAAGGGTGCAGCGGTGCCACCCTTTTTAAAGAGCAGTTCACCCTGGGAGATTGTGACGCTCCTTCCCGAGCCCAGCACGTAGATATGATCGGGTTCGACGCGCATTCGGTCCTGGATCTTCACCACGGGCATTCCGGTATCGCGGGCTAATATTTCGGGAAGGATGCTTTCGTGGCCCGGGTGCTGATGGGTGACAACCACAAAGCCCATATGGCTGTTGGCGGGCATGTTGCGGAAAAATTCCTGCAGGGCTTCGAGCCCGCCAGCGGATGCGCCAATTCCCACGATTGGAAAAGTTTCCAGCGGCGCCTGTTGCTTAGGATCCGAATTTTTTGCGTCCTGCGCGGATTCCGTGTTGTTTTGCGGTGTCTTCTCTTCTTTGCCGTTCATCCCCGGCATGCGCGCTCCCGTGACTGGTGTGACCGATGGGCAGGCACAAAATATCTCACTGCATTGTCTTTTTCCAGGCAAACATAGACTGGGAGACGACCCGGCCTCCGCGTCCAAGGCACGCACAAGGGTCCCATGACTTTCGGATGCTGTTTTGCTCCGCAGCGAGTTGGGCTCGTTTTGGGAATGCACGGCTCCCGAGCAGAACAGGTCAAGCTTATGCTGAGGAAAGAATCCCTCGCCCCTCGGTGGGAGAGGGTAGGGTGAGGGGGTGTTTGTTTCCGGCAATCCTTTCACTCGCAGGCAGGCAAACAAATTGTGCACGCTTATTGCTTTTTCTTACTTAATCCATGTCGTTGTTCTTAACCGGGAGGAATTCACTATGCTCGAACATCGCTATCCATACATCATCATCGGCGGCGGTCTGGCCGGCGCTTCCGCGGTCAAAGGAATCCGTCAGGGCGATCCAAACGGATCCATCCTGCTGCTTGGACAAGAAACGGTTCCTCCCTATCACCGGCCGCCATTGACAAAGGGACTCTGGACCGGCAAAAAAAAGGAGCCGGAAATCTATGTTCAGGATAATCGCTTTTACGAAGAAAACGGCGTGACGCTGCATCTCGGGTGCCCGGCCGTGTCCATCAACGCCCGCAACAAAGAGCTTGTTGATTTTGCAGGCAAAATGTTCTCTTTCGAAAAGCTTCTCATTTGCACGGGCGGATTTCCCCGCAGGCTGCCCATTCCCGGAGGAGACCTGCCGGACATCAGTTACTACCGAACTCTGGACGACTACCACAACATTCGCGCCCAGTCCGGGGCCGGAAAATCAGCGCTGGTCATTGGCGGCGGGTTTATTGGATCCGAAATAGCCGCCGCCCTGAGTATGAACGGGATGGCTGTATCAATGGTCTTTCCCGAAGCCCATCTGTGCAGCCGCGTGTTTCCGGAGCCGTTGGGGAGTGCTGTCGAGCAGAAGTATCTGCAACGCAATGTGTGTCTGCTGCCGGGCCGGCGGCTAACGGCCATCGTCAAAGAAGGCGACCGGTTTAAGGCGCAATTCGACCATAGCGGGGAGATTGAGGCCGACATAGTGATTGTGGGAATTGGAATTGCACCCGAGACCGGCCTGGCTCAAAGCGCGGGTCTGCGGCTTGACAATGGAATCGCGGTCAATGAGATGCTCCAGACATCCTGCCCCTGGATTTACGCGGCGGGCGACAACGCCCAATTTCCCTATCAGGCCCTGGGCCGGCGCATGCGCGTCGAGCACTGGGACAACGCGCTCAACCAGGGTGCGGCGGCCGGTCGCAACATGGCCGGGCTCAACGAACCCTATCTTTACATGCCTTACTTTTTTTCGGACCTGTTCGAGTTTGGCTACGAAGCGGTAGGAGATGTCGATTCCAGTTTGGAGATTGTGCCGGATTGGCAGAAGGAGAACGATACCGGGGTGCTCCATTACCTGCGCGACGGCCGCATTGTGGGTGCCTTGATGTGCAACGTGTGGGAAAAAGTCGAGGAGGAGCGAAAAAAGATTGTTGAACGGGTAGAGATGGTGTCGGCTGCGTGAAGAAGAAGTTGTTTGTTCTCAGTTATCAGCCAAAAACGGGCAGGAGCATCCGTCGTGCTCCGTTGTTTTGGTCTTGGAAACTGGGAACTGAGAACCAAGAACCGAGGACTTTCTTAATTTATATTGCTTAGGTGACTCCTGACGAATGGCTTAAAAGCCGCACCTTTCATCATTCCAGGTTTGCGGATCTCAAACGCTTATCCGAGCGGAAGAAAGCGCTTGGACACGCCATCAGCATCGGCATTCCCACCCTGAATGAAGAGGAGACCATTGGCGCCGAAGTGCGCATGATCACACAGGAACTGATCGGCAAATATGGCCTTGTGGACGAAATTGTGGTGGTGGACTCCGGCTCCAGCGATAGGACCCGGGGCGAAGCCGTCAGCAACGGCGCCTTTTTTTACACCGCGGCCGACATCCTGCCCGATCAGCCCGCGGCCAAAGGGAAAGGCGAGAATCTGTGGAAAAGCCTGCATGTCATGAAGGGCGATTTGGTGGTCTGGCTGGATGCCGACATCAAGAATATCGGCCCCAAGTTTGTTTACGGCCTGCTGGGTCCTCTGCTGGAGACCCCTGGGATCGGCTACGTCAAGGCTTTCTACAACCGGCCCCTGCGGACCGGCAACGAGCTGCGGCCCTCGGGCGGCGGCCGCGTAACGGAAATCCTGATTCGGCCCATTCTTAGTCTTTGCTACCCCGAACTGGCTTTTATCATGCAGCCTCTTTCGGGCGAATATGCGGGCCGGCGCGAGGTCCTTGAAAATCTGCCGTTCTCAATCGGCTACGGTGTGGAGATCGGGCATCTGCTGGACTTGTTCCAGCGCTATGGGCTCGAGATCTTTGCGCAGGTCGATCTAGATCTTCGCATCCATCGCAATCGCTCCATTCAGGATCTGGGCCGCATGTCGTTTGGCATCCTGCAGACATTCCTCGACAAGGCGGCGCAGCACGGGCTTCTTTCCGTGGCCGGTCAATTGGGGCCGGAGATGATTCAATTCCAAATGTCGGGAGACGAGCACCTTCCGCTACGGACATCAATCAAAGACATTCAGCGGCCGCCGATTGTGACGCTTGAAACTTACCGGGAGAAGAGGAGAATTTCTTGGTAAGGGGGCCGGGGCTGGTTGTGCAAATCAAGTAACGGCTTAGGTCCCCAATGCGCGGCGGCATTGTTATTTCGGCGAGTTTTTGAGGAGAAATCTTTGGCTAGGAGTAACCACTCACGTCTCTCGAGAGAATCATGAAACCACAGAGAAACACTGAGGCCGGAGAAGAGGACACAGAGTGGGAAAAGATCTACTCCGATGCGGGGCGCGCCAGAAAGATTTTCTTCCGTGTTTTCATTCTGAACTCGGATTTCCTTCTGTGGTTGAATGGAAACCTGTGTAGTTATGGCTTGGATTGAAAATGATTTATCGTTTCGCTCAAAATGACATAGGAAGGAATAATAGTTTGGATACCTTAATCCAAAACAGACTCTGTTTGCGGCGGATCAGCTATGCTTAAAGTTGAAATCCTTAGTCTCCTGATTGGATTGGTTGTTCTGGTTGGGGTTTTGATCTTGGCCAAAACCCTTCGACTGCCCAAGAGCTACTACGAGAATCACGAGAAGCTCAAAGAGGTTCGCCGAAAAATCCGCAAACAGGACCGAGATCTGGACCTTTAATATGATCATGCGATTTCTTTCCGCTATTCTGTTGTTGGCGCTTGTGATCTCCGCCCGGGCGCAGCTCGATACCAATCCTCCGGAGCTTGGGCTTCGCGTCAAACCCGCGGCCACGCTGGGGGCTTCAAACAGCCTTTACACGATCTGCATTTCCGCGACCAATGACCCGGATTTTTCCTCGCAGTACGATGGCGATGCCCAGGGCACAATCGAGGTCCAATCGCAATGGGGCATTTCGGACTACTTCGATGTGGGCGGGAGCATTCCCTTTCATGCCGACTACCTGCCCACCGGCAATTGCATCGCCCAGGGAGACGCCCGGATCTTCGCCAAAATGATCTATCCCCCATACCGGCACTACAGTTTTTATGATGTGGGATTCGACGGGTCCTTCTCGTTGCCCACCGGGGCGCGCAACAAGGGGTTTTTTTCACGCAAATTCACCAATGACGAGTTTGCTTATACCTCGGGCGACATCGATTTCAGCATTCTGTTTCTTTGCAGCTTCGATCTCCGAAAGATTCGCGCGGCCGTTCCGCTGTCCCTGCGGTTCAACCTGGGCGAGGAATTCACGGGCAAGGCACGCCAGGAGGATTTTTACAAACTTGGAGCCGGCGCCACATTTTTTCTGGGGGATCGTTTCGAATGGATTCTGGAAGGCTCGGGTGAAACCAAAGCCATCTCCGGAATCAGCCCGGCCCAGGACCCGCTTCGGTTTTCGTCGGCGGCCCGCTTGCGCATGGATTCCTTCCTGCTCACTCTGGCCGGCGACTTCTCGGTCACGGACTCGGAGGTGCTGCTCGCGCAGCCTATGGAGGGGATCGCGCCCACCCGGATGCAGCCCAAATACGCGCTCTCACTGTTTTTTTCGTATCTGATCTTTCATAAGAAGGAAACCGATCCGGACGGAGATAGACTCTTTGGCGATGGGGACAAATGCCCCGCGCAAAAAGAGGATGTCGACGGCTTCCAGGACGGCGACGGTTGTCCGGACCCGGATAACGATCGCGACGGAAGTCCGGACGCGCAAGACAAATGCCCCGTTCTTGCCGAGGACCGTGACGGCTTCCAGGACAGCGATGGCTGTCCGGACCCGGACAATGACGATGACGGGATTCCTGACTTGGCCGACTCGTGCAAAAATGAGAAGGAAGACATGGATGGTTTCGAGGATGCCGACGGCTGTCCGGAGACGGACAACGACGCCGACGGCATTCCCGATGCTTCGGACCGCTGCCCCAATGCGGCGGAAGACATGGATGGTTTCGAGGATGTCGACGGCTGTCCCGACTTTGACAACGACGCCGACGGCATTGCGGACAGCATGGAAAAATGCCCGGACCAGAAGGAAGTCTTCAACGGTTTTCGCGATCAGGACGGCTGCCCCGACTCCAAGCCAAAAGAAATCAAGCACGGCAGGACCATTCTGGGCAATGTCCGGTTTCCGCAGGGCTCCGCCGTTTTGCATTCCGACTCGCGGACGGAACTGGATGCGCTGGCTCAGTCCCTGGAAGCCTTTCCCGACATTGAAATTCAGGTTCACGGCCACACCGACAGTTATGGAAGCAGGGCCTCGAACCAGGTCCTGTCAGAGAAAATGGCCCGGATGGTAGCGGATTATCTAACGCGCAGAGGGATCAGCAGCCAGCGGATTGGCGCAATCGGTTTCGGCGAAGACAAACCCGTTGCTCCCAACAATACGGCCGAAGGCCGGGAAATGAACCGCCGCATCGAGATTTTTCGGACAAGGTAGCATTTGCCCGCCCTCGTGTCCCGGTTTGTGGCGTGATCCTGGGCTAGTCCTCTTCAAAAAAAGATTGATCGTCGACTTCCCCACCCTCTTTGATCACAACCGTGCGCGCCTCCGGCTCGAACTTCTCGACCCCCTTGGCCGTGCAGGTGACATGGTACGTGCCGGGCGCCAGGATCATTCGGTAGTGCCCGCTTTGGGTGGTGTATTGCCTTACCCTGGTGCCGCCCCAACTTTCCGCCGTTATGACCGCGCCGACAATCGCGTTTCCTTGCTCGTCTCGAACCGGCCCCGAGAGCAACCCATACGGCGCCGTCACGTAGTTATAAAGAACAAAGTCCACTGCGGACACATCTCGGTTCTCTACAAGATTCACCGTGCGCGCAGCCGGATTGCTGAATTGGTACACCAGCGTCGAACAGGCTATGGTATAGTCGCCTGACTTCAGCCGAAAATTGTATTGGCCGGCCGCATTGCTGAACGTGAATGCGACAACCGAGTCTCCTATGGATGCCGCTATGGGAACAAATCCCATTGGGTCCCCTTTTTTGTCGCGAACCGTGCCGGTCACCAAACCTGTCACGGGCGGCCTAGAAATTGGCAAAAGGCGGAAATCAACCAGAACCGTATCGGCGGACTTCAGCTCAACGCGCCGTGCTTGACCCAAGTAATTGGCCGTGGAGCAGGCCACTTCATATACATCGCCCGCGGGCAGTTCAATTGCATAAGCACCGGTCTTGCCAGAGAGGACCCAATAGGTGCTGCCCAGCGGGTTCGTGACTTGGATCCGTACGGAGTCAAGAACGGTGCCGGCCGTGTCAAGGACCGTGCCTGCGATCAAGGCAAAGGAAGGAGGAACGACAGCAATCCTACTCAACCTCAACAGAAAGCTGTGATTTGCTGTTGCGCTTCCCGCTTCAACCCGGATTTCCTGGGTGGCAGAATCATACCCCTGGGCTTTGCAGGTGAGACGGTAAGAACCGGCCGCCAGCAACACGGAATAAAAACCCGTGCTATCGGAATTGGCCGATGCGGCCAAGCTGTTGGCGGACCATGCGCGAATGGTTGCGCCCCGGATTGGAGCGCCGGCGGAATCGGCCACAGTCCCAAAAAGAAGAACCAGATCCACCCTGACCAGGTCAGCCATGCGGAAATTGCGATCCTTTAGAGTATCACGGGCCGAGACGCTGACGGCATGGGAAGCGGGGCTGCTCGAACCGTAGCCGGCCGCGCTGCAAACAACCGAATACGAACCGGGCCGAAGAACCAAGCTGTATTGGCCGTTGCTGTCGCTGCCGGTCGAGACTGCCAGGCTGTCGCCGGCCCTGGCCCACACGATCGCCGACGCGATTGGGCTGCCGCGCTGGTCGGTTATGCCGCCGGTCAGCAGTGCGCAATCGGCGATCACATAGCCGTGCGGTTCCGGGTCGAGCGTGGGCAGAGGCAAGGTCCACTGGACCGATTCGGTTGCATTGAAGTCCACCAGAACATCCATGGCCTGACCGGCCGAGAGCGTGAGATCCAGATGAATGGTGCTGCCCGAATCCTGATCGTTTGATAAGACCAATGCATGGCTTGCACCATTTACGACCAGGCTGTTTCCTGTTCCAAACAGGATTCGAAGCTGGCTGTATGCTCCCGCGGGCACCAGCGTATCCGCCAGAGCCATCCTCCCGCCATTCGAGAGTTCGGCGACATCGATGACCGTATCCAAAGTGGCCGCGGTAATCCATCCCAAGTCTTGCGAGAAGACCTGGACTTCGTGGATTTCCACATACAAATGCTCAACCGTGTCGGGCAGCGGGCGGTCGCTTAGATAAATCCGCAGTTTGGCCGTTCCGTTCTGGGTCTCCGATGAGCCGCCTGCGATGCGGTTTTGGTTGGAGCACCACGTAAGCAGCAGAGAAAGAACAAGCGCGACGGCGGATGCCGTCCAGGAACGAACTCGCATTATTTCACCTAGTCCTTGTTGTTGGTGACGCTAAGAGGGAAAAGCTGCAGATTGACCTGATAGACCCGGTCGTCCTGGTTGTCGCGGCAGGCCAGATCCGCCAGCTCCTTGCGGAATGCGGCGATCCGGTCGCGGATCTCGACATAACCCTTCTGGGAGATATTAATCGTCAATGTCGAAATGTCGCGAAGGTCCACGGGGCAGGACTCCAAAGACAGTTGCGCCAATCGCAGGGTTTCCATTTGAAAGTTTAAAACCTCCACCGAACGAAAACCCGAACCGGTCGTAATGGCCCGGTTCGATTGACGATAATACCCGAATGGATCGGCCTCGATCAAGCCCAATCTTTCAAGAAGCGAAATGGCCTGCTTGGCCTGGGCCGGCGAGATGGCCGGGACCAACTTTTTCGAAAGGCCGCGGAAATTCTCGGCCCCTTTCTTTATCTTGGCATAACCCACCAGGGCCCGCAGCGCCGAGTAGTACCATTTTGAATAATACTCGTATTGATCTTTGGCCAGCATGTAATTGTCATCGCCCTTGCGTGCCTCCAGGAGCCGCCGGTAATAGATCTGCTTTTCGGCATGGCCGGCGGCGCGGGCCAGGGACACAAGATTGCGAAGGTATTTCGTCTCGTTGCGATTGAGCCGCAGCGACCGGCTTAGATTCTTCACGGCGGAGTCCGAAGGGCTCAACTTTCCCGCGAGCACCAGCTGCAGAAAATTGGGGGCAGTGGATCCAACCAGTTTGGAAAAGGAGCGATACGAAAAACCGGGTTCGGTCCTTCGCAGAGATTCAAATAGGTCCCGCAGGTATTCCCGCAGGTTCGTGTAGCTTAGAATACTTGGTCCCATTCTATGTTGAATATAAGAGAATGAGCATACCAACCGCAATTTCTTTATTCAATCAATAGAATGTAACCTATTGACTTTCATTTGGTAATCTACTATTATATACACAACGCAAGGAGAATTATTATTCATAACTTGGCCGCTCAGTTCCATCCAGCTCAAATGGAGATGCCGGTTGCGCTTGACGGAATCCGCAACCAGAAGCTTTTGCGCCAGCACCGGGAAATCATTGACTTGATTGCCCGGCTTGAAGAGCTTCAGGCGTGCGGAGAGCTGTACGACAATTATTCAACCATGGACCGGCTGGTGGATTTAACGCAGAACCATTTTGCCTATGAAGAGTTTCTGTTGGATATTCGGGGATTTTCGCGGCTGGCGCTGATCCAGAACAAACACCAGCGACTGACCGAGATCACGCTTGAATTCTACAAAATGTTCTACCGCGGATTCCTGAATTCATCCAATGCTAGCATTGCCATCCTGCGCAAGTGGTGGGTCGAGCACCTGCTGATCGACGATGCCGAATACATCACGGCCCTCAGCATCGAAACTACCCCGGAAGTCCATCGCCTGCTGCAAGTCAACAAGTAGGTTCTCCCCGCTGCATCGAACCGGCTTGAGGTACTGTACCAACCCCAGAATTCAGAAAGCATCGCCATAGGGAGGATCTGTGCTCCCGCTGCTTCGCTGCGGGAGTCGTTCATGACTCAACCGCAGTACTTGGGATTATCCCAAAACCGCAGTTGGGCATGGATGAAGAGTGCCAAGACCTTGCCTGCAAAAGGCTTGAAAGAAGCGCAAGGCGTACCCGCTGCGGTACGTCGAGCATTTTTGAAAGTCTTTGGCGTGCAGGAGATTAGCGCTATTCACCATGAACAACTGCGGCTTTTTAGGATTATGGGATTGGCCATCGCAGAGGGATTCGAAATTGCCGGTAAAATAAAGAAAGGCGCCCCGGCCAAGCCGAAGCGCCTTCTGAACAGAATTCTTTTATAGTTCTATTTTTCCGGCTTCAAATTGGGATCGTAAATACGCTGATTCGTCTCTTTGTCGATGTTGCCGCCCAGATTGTTGGCAAAGCTGCGATCCAGGCTAATGGGCCGGAAATTGGGATCGGTGTTGTCCAGGATGTAAACTGCTTGCGGGTTCTCGAGAAATCCAAGGACTTTCGCCTCGTCCATTACAAACTTATCCTGACCCGAACCGCCGGTACCGCCAAGTGGTCTTACCTCGGTTTTCTTTACCCATCCCACAGCGCCGCTCGAGGCGCGAACTTGTACCCAGGATCCTTTTGCCGCAACGAAATTAAGCCGCTCGCCGATTTGGGCTGCGTAAACCGATTTTTTCGAGCCTTGTTCTTGTCTTACATTCACATCACTCTTGATGACTTCGACTTCCGAAATCGCCCCAATCGCCAAAAATGCGGCTCCAATCACCATAAGCCCCAATTTTTTCATACTGTTACCTCTTTGGACGGTGTAAAGTCCCTACTCATATATTAATTCATTCCACGGCCGAAATCAAGCAGCAGGCCCGGTTTTGGGTACAGGGCCACTCCCTTCCGGCAAAATATTGCCGATTTTGACTAAATTTGGCCAGGCGAAGCTTTTCAAGACCTGTCTCAGGCCCAGGCAGGTCGCCCAGTAGGTCGGTGTCGATACGGGCAGGATTACAAGCTGTGTTCCAAATCCAGCTTATCCTGCTATCCAGTCCTGATTCCTTCCGCCTTGGGAGGTCATTGATGTTGACTTGCCTTGGGAGTTCCCGCATTTTGCTTTCCAGTTCGAAATTTCCGGGATGTATTTTATGCGAACAGGGAAACCGCACAAACAAGGAAGTGACATGGTCAAAATTCGCATTGAGCCATGGAAGAGCCAATCCGTCGAGTTGCTGGGTGTGTTGGACGATGACGCAAAGCTGTTTGAACTGAAGGACACACGGATTGCGACCAAAATCTCGGGCTGGGTTGGGCAACTGCGTTCGAAGAGAATAAAAGCCGAGATTGTCCGGGATGGTTTCTGGATTTCTTGGATTGGTTTGTCATCATTGACGGATCGTTCCGAGAAAATCCGGGCACTTTCCAATCGATTCTTTCAGACTGCAAAAACACAGGGCTGTCGGAAAGCAGGATTCCTTCTAAATAGTATTGAAGGAGCAAAGGCTTTGCCGTGGGTACTTCAGGGATTAAGCCTGGGAAGCTATCGTTTCGATAAATACAAGAGCAAGGAAGAAGAGGCCGTTGTTCCGGAGATTCAGATTTTTGTGGATCCGGCCCGGCTGGCTCAATGCCGCGGGACAGCGCATGAGGAAGGACCCGTGCTTGAGAGCGTTGAATCCTGCCGGGACCTGATCAATGGGCCGGCAAACGAAATCAATCCGCAGCAGGTGGCCAAACTCGCCCGGTCCGTTGCCGCAAAGAGCCGATTGGCCTGCCGCGTCCTGGAGTTCGATGAACTCAAACGAAAAGGCTACAACGGCCTTGTGAATGTGGGTAAAGGCGGAAGCCGGCCGCCCTGCATGGTGATTCTCTCCTACAAACCGGCCAAGCCTTCATCCAAGCACCTTTGCCTGGTGGGCAAGGGCATTACTTTTGACTCCGGCGGGTTTTGTCTCAAGCCGCCGCCTGACATGTGGGAGATGAAAACCGACATGGCCGGCGCAGGAGCGGTCCTCTATGCCATGGAGGCGATCGCACGGCGAAAACCCGCCGTCCGCGTTACCGGCATTCTGTGTCTGGCCGAGAACCTGATCGACTCCAATGCTTACCGGCCGGGCGATATTTTTGTGGCCAAGAATGGAAAGAGCATCCACATCGGCAATACCGATGCCGAGGGCCGGCTTGTTCTTACCGACGGACTTTGCCGCGCCGGCGAGGAAGGGGCCACGCACATTGTAGATGCCGCGACTCTTACGGGTGCCTGTGTTGTTGCCCTCGGCAATTCCATTAGCGGGCTCTTTGCCAACGACAAGGCTTTCAAAGAAGCCCTTCTCAAATCGGCCGATGAAACCGGAGAGCTCTACTGGGAGCTTCCCTTGCACCAGGAATATCGAGACCTGCTTAAGACCCCTTACGCGGACATCAATAACGTTGGAAATCGCGACGGAGGAGCTATTCAGGCCGCGCTTTTCCTCAAAGAATTTGTTCCCGCAAAGGCGAAGTGGATTCACCTCGATATCGCCGGCCCGGCCTTCACGGCCAAACCGTGGAAGTACTTCGCCGAAGGCGCGACAGGAATGGGCTTGCGGACCCTGGTGCGACTGGCGGATGAGATGGGGGAAGGGGAGAATAGTTAGTTTCCGGGGCCGTTTGTTTTGAATTTTAAACTTTGGCCCACAAACCTGTCCTAACTATTCGCGATCCGCTCACCCTAACCCTCTCCCATCGAGTGGAGGGGACTGTTTCCTTTCCCTTCGATGGGAGCGGAATAAGGTGGGGGTGTTTACCTGCTGAATACATCATTCCATCCCCAAACCTGTTTGAAGTCACATAGTCCTTTTACTATGTTGTTGCCCATGCATAGCCGCTCCCTTTACCTTATTGCCGGAGTTCTGGGCTTGGTCACTGCATTGGCCCTGCCGGCGAGTGCTCAGCTTCTGGAACTCAAAGTCCAGGAAAGCATGCTTGACAACGGCCTGAAGGTCCTGATGTACGAGGACCATCATTCCCCGTTTGTGGCCTGCCGTTTGTTTTACAAAGCTGGATCCGTCAACGAGAATCCCGGCAATACCGGCATTACTCACATGCTGGAGCACATGCTGTTTAAGGGCACACGAAAAATTGGTGTGCGCAACTGGCCCCTGGACTCGATCCAGGTGCAACGGATCGAAGACGCGTACAAGCAGTGGGAATTTCTATCCAAGGTCAGAGCCGATTCCGCCAAGGTGGCCGAAGCTCTGAAAACGTACAGGCTTCTGGTTTCGCAGGAAAAATCCCTCATCGTGAAAGACGAACTGTGGGACCTCTACCTGCAAAACGGAGGAACCCGTCTTAATGCGTTTACCACGGATATTCTCACCGCCTATTTCGTTACATTGCCAAAGAATAAAATGGAGCTCTTCTTCTGGCTCGAGAGCGACCGCATGCAAAACGCGGTGCTGCGCGAGTTCTACAGCGAGCGCGACGTGATTGCCGAGGAGCGCCGGCTGCGCTATGAAAACCGGCCCGCTGGACGGTATTGGGAATCGCTCAACGCCGTTTTCTACGAAGCCCATCCGTATCGCAACCCAACCATTGGGTGGATGAGCGATATCCAGCAGTTGACTCCCGAAGCCCTGCGCCTTCGGCTTGATACGTACTACCGGCCCAACAACGCGATCCTGATTCTGGCCGGCGATTTTCAGCCCGATTCGGTGCTGGCTTTGGCCAATCGCTACTTTGGCCGGATTCCCCCAAGCCAGACGGACCCCGACTCCGTGTCGGTCAAAGAGCCGGATCAGGTGGGGGAGAAGAGGCTTAAGGTGGAGAAACAGGCCAGTCCGCGCGTGGATCTGCTCTTTCATACGCCCGCGCTGGGCCATTACGACCTTTACCCCCTGGATGTAGTGGAGGGAGTGCTTTCGGGCCGCAATGGGCGCCTCTACAATCGCCTTGTCAAAAAACTAAAATGGTGCACTGATGCCGGAGCCGGCAATGGTGTGCAGAAATTCACCAGTTACTTTCATGTCTGGGCCAGCCTGGCCGAAGACGCCAATCCGGATTCCGTGGAGCGCGTGATGATTGAAGAGTTGGAGAAGCTCAAAAAAGATACTCTTTCGGACTACGATCTGCAGCGGGTCAAGAACAATGTGACGGCTCGAACGGTTGACGAGCTTAAGGAAATCGACGAGATGGCCAACCAGCTCGGTTTTTACGAGGTCATGGGCGATTGGCGTTTCGTAAATGAGTTTCCCCAGAGGGTCCTGCAGGTCCGGCGCGAGCAGGTGCGCGATGCCGCGCGCAAGTACTTTGTGTCACAGAACCGGACGGTCGGTGTCCTGGCTTTGGAAGATGGAGCCCGGCAATGAGAAAACAAAACCCCCTGCGCATCGCTCCTTTTCTGCTGCTGGCCGGCTTTCTTGCCTGCCGCGGCGGCGCCGCCAAATCCACGATCCCACCGCACCCGGACCAAATTGCGTTCCCCGATTTTCAGTTTGCGCCGCCCAAACCGCAGCAATATCGCGATACGCTGGCCAATGGTATTCCCGTTTACCTGGTCGAGGATCGCCGGCTGCCCTTTCTTGCTGTAACAGCAACGGTGCGCACAGGCTCGATCTTCGAACCCGACAGCTTGCGCGGACTGGCCGGGATCACGGCCACCCTGATGCGGACCGGCGGCACTGTGTCGTTTACCGGCGATCAGTTCGACGAGCGGGCCGACTTTTTGGCCGCCGAAATCGGCTGTTCAATGTCCTCAATCATGGCCAGCGCATCCCTGGAGATCCTCAAGAAAGATTTCGACGAGGGACTTCATTTATTTGGTGAAATGCTGTGCTCTCCGCGCTTTGCCCAAGACAAATTGGATCTCGAAACGAAACAGACGCTGGATGCCATTGCGCATCGCTGGGATAGCCCCCAGGGGGTTTCCCAAATCGCTTTTGCCCGGCTTATGTATGACAGCTTCCCGGCGGCACGGCTGGCCACCCCAAAGACCGTCAAGGCAATTTCACGACCGGCGATACAGGCTTTCCACTCCCGCTTTTTTGGGCCGCCCAACATCATTCTGACCATCGCGGGCGACATGGATCGCAACGAGATGCTGAGCAAGCTCAACCGCGCTTTGGGAGGTTGGAAGCCTGTTTCCCCTGCGCCGGTGATCCCGGTTTGGGACCATGAAATGCCCCAGGGGAAGGTCTTTTTTGTGGAACGGCCGGCGAATCAGGCCTTCATCCACATGGGGCTTCGCACATTCCAGCGTCCCAACCCGGATGAATACGGCCTGATCGTTCTCAATTACATTCTGGGCGGCGGCAGTTTTACCTCGCGGCTGATGAGCCGCGTGCGATCGGACGAGGGGCTTGTCTATGATGTTCATTCCAATATGGAATCGAACTACTTCTATCCGGGCATTTTCTCAATCGCTTTGCAAACCAAAAGTGCAAGCGCGGCCTACGCGGCCTCGCTTTGCATCGATGAAATCAAAAAGCTCCGTGACACGCTGGCCACAGCCGAAGAACTGGAGGCCGCCAAGCGCAGCATGATCGAATCGTTCCCCTCCATGTTTCGCACAGGACAGGACATTGCCGAGAGTTTCAGCCTTAACGAATACTGGGGCCGGCCGTTTGACCATTATGAAAAACACCCGGCCCGTATCCGCGCTCTTTCGCTTAAGGACCTCAATAATGCCGCCAAGAAATATCTCGATCCCTCCAAACTCACCATGGTCATTGTGGGGGACTTGGCCGCTGCCCGCGATGGTGACGGCGAACACCCGCAGAAGCTTTCCGATCTTGGCAAAGTGGAGATGGTGACGGTCGAGGAACTGGCCCGATAAATTATTCACCACAGGCACAGAGAACGCCGAAAAGAACTTTGCTCGTAGAACCCTTGCCCGATTCCAGCGCCTAGTAAACCTCGATCTCGGCTCCAATAATCCCTTTCTTCAGTTCATTCAATCCTGCAAGCAGAGCTTATTGGAGCGCGTCTCAAAAAGGATTGCGCGGGCCGAAGCCCGTGCGAAAACGACGCAGGCAAGGCGCGCGAAGCAGGCGTATCAGAAGGAGATACGTCGATGGAGCGCAACGCGTCAAACGCAAGAAAAAAGCCCCGCTACATCCGTCGTTTTATCGGGGATATGGGTCGAGTAGGCCGGAGGATCTGCCCCTCCAGCCTCTCACAGAACCTATCTAT
>CAYVZU010000073.1:9637-19754 GCA_964455935.1 uncultured Fibrobacterota bacterium | reverse complement strand
CTACCCGCCTCATGTACAATGCAAGTGCCCGATTTCGACAACATCGTGCAATTCGAAACGGTTGACATCAAGGGCCGCGTGAGCCAGCAAACGTTGAAATAGGGGTTAGGGGCTCTTCGAAGGATTTGTAATTTTTTGTCCTTACGGCTTTGGGCCAATTTTCCTCTCACTTCGAAGGAATCTTTTCCCTCATTCTTTCGCTCATCATATTTTCCTGCCGATCACGATCCGATTTTCTTTGGGTTATAGCCCTCATTTCGCAATTCCTCGACGACTTTGTCGCGCCGGTCTCCTTGAATCTCAATCACGCCGTCTTTCACGGTTCCGCCGCAGCCGCATTTTTGTTTGAGCTTTTTGGCAAGATCCGCAAGTTCATCCGCATTCAGAAGGAGCCCGGTAATCAGCGTGACGCACTTTCCGCCCCGGCCTTTTGTTTCGCGGCCCACACGTACATTGCCGTCGCCCTTGCGCTCAGCGGAAGCCTTGCGGCACGAGCAACCCGCAACAGGGCGGCCGCATCCCGGACACATCCGGCCATGGTCGGTGGAGTAAACAATTCTGGAATTCATGAACGCTCCCCATTTTGGTTCCCTAACATCACCGGACATCCTTGGAAGGCGGCCATGTGATATCTCCCGCTTGGTTTGCATTCGCATTTTTGCGCCTTGGAATCAAAGAAGCGATTCCAGAATTACCTTCGCCCTGTGCAGATACAAATGCTCCGCTTGGATTCGCCGGCGCGCGGCGGAGGAGATGCGCTCGCGCGCATCCGGATTCTTTAGATAAAAAGCGATCTTTTCGCGGCAGTCGTCCAGACTCTCATAGCTGACCGCTTCCGAACCCATTGCAAACAGCTCGCTGAGATCGGGCTGATTGTCCGAAAGGACGAATCCGCCGGCAAGCGGCACGTCGAACACGCGCTGGTTCACGGCGGTTTTCATTTGACAACTGGTAATATTCAGGTTCACCGCAATTCTGGAATAAATCCGGCCCAGACTGGTGCGGTAATCGATATCCGGATTCGTCTTCAAGCCCGGACCGATCAAATCGCGCCACCCCTGCGGGTCCCCAAAGGTCTGTATCCCCAAAGTCAGGAGGCCTTGGATAAGATCCCTTCGCTTCCGGCAGCTTGCGCTATGAATTGCGTATGAACAAAGCCAGGTCAGGTTCATATCGTCCCTGGGGAATAGCGGGTTCCCGGCCGCCGCCTCGAGTAGAATTTGGCGGATCGAAGCGTTCCCCGCAAGAATTCGAGGCAGCGATTTTTGCACCATCGGCTCAAGCCGGGGATCCCAAAGGAATTTCGAAAGGATTTTCTCCTGAAGAAAAGCCCTGCCCATCGAACTGCCCACAAACGCCAAATCAAGGTCGGGTTTTTCTTCCGCGGAAGACATCATTTCCACATCCCCGGCAAGAGGCAGATAGTGTACATCGCCGAAACCGGCATTCCGGAGTGCGGGCAAATAGGCGCGTTCCCACGAGAAGGCAATCATCGATGCGTTTACCCACTGCCGGCGGTGCGCCAGAATCGGATACGGGTCGTCCACAAACCACACGGCAATCGGAATTCCGGCCGCGGAGGCGTTTTGGGGAAGCGCCCCTTCCCCATCGAATCCCATCATGTTGACCGACAAGATCAGATCGGGCCGAAACTCCTGAATGCCTCGGTCGAGAGCAGCCTCGAATTGATGCGGAAACCCGTATTGGGGATACCGGAAAACTTCGATTAGAGTGCCATTCTGCTCAAAAGCCCTGCGCAATTCCTCTTCCAGGAAAAACGAACCGTGCAGGAGCAAAACGCGATGGGCTGGGCGTTTGGTTTTTTCCCGGTGAAGGAACAGCGCAGCACGAACCTCATGGAAAAAGCCGGGATTCATGTGGAACGATGCAGGATGTTTAATGAACTGGACAGTCCCTTTTAAGGCCAGTTTTGCCAGGTCGATCCTGCCATCCAACAGACTCTCCGGACTCACCTTGATTACGGCATTGCCCCGATCCTTCAGCACGTGACTTTGGAAATGGTCAAGGCATTCCGGAAAGGAATCGGCCAGAACCAGCGTCGACTCCGGCGGCAGGCTATGGATTTTTTCCGCGACATGGTAGCCCAATCCCGTTCCTAGAAACACGATGGTCCGGCCCCAGAACGACAGATCCGGGAAATATCTCGCTTCGCTTTGGGGATCAATGGCGGAATGCAGGTGCCGAACGGAGTTTCCGCCAAGAACCCGCGCGGAAGTTGCGCCGGATTGGGCCGTGAAAAACTCAAGAGTTTCGTGGCGCTTCGAATTTATTTTTTGCATATGGCAGAAACCCCTGGCTTCGTTGACGATCTCGAACTCCTGGTCGGCCAGATTCGCACCGGCGCCTATGCCGAAGCGTCCTCTCGGCTCAACCACTGCATTCTCGCGATTCAACAGCAATTATCGAACCCGCCTCAGCGGGACCCCCAGGCCCTGCAAAAAATTCTGGACGCCATTCGCCGCATGCTGGGCCATCTTGAAAAGCAGGACTGGGTTGCCTTCGCGGATGTCGTCGAGTTCGAACTGGTTCCTCTCTTTCGGACGCCTAACATCTAACGTCAAACGCCCCCGCCGTCCAAATCATACTCTCCCCAAAATCGCCGAACAGCTTCGCCAACCGGCTCACCGATTTTTTCGGATCCGGATCAAACGTGTGCTCCTGCAAATGTTTGAGCATGACGCGATACGGATGCAAATGCCCACCGGCGCCGCGATTGATCAGGTGATCAACCTGGGCCAGAACGGATTTCGTTTCACTCAGAAGCTGAAATGCATCCAGCGAAGCCGCCGTTCCAAGCCGGTTCGAAGCATCGACAAGCCCTTGACCCAATATGCGAAGCTCCGCAGACAATTGCGACAATTTTTTGCCGGTATCCGATGCGATCGAAGTCATAGCCAGTCTTTTAGATTCTACCTGTTCCCGATATCCGGCGAAATGAAGCCAGCAGTGTCCCCATAATTCCCGCATGGCTTCCGTGGCCGAGGGCATCCGCTCCCGAACGGGTCTCACGCACAGAAAACCGTATTGGTTCCGCGCGAACCGTTGGATCTCCGCTTCTTCAAAAGGACCAGGCAATTGCGAGTGCGCGCCCCCCGACAGAATCCACAACGCCGTCCGGCCGATTGTATCAGCTTTGATTGCGGAGCGGCAATACATGGAGTCACAAATCTGCGAGGGCCGGCACGGCTGGCATTCCAGCCTGGGCGTAAGCGCGAAGGCCCCTTCTCGATAAGGGCCGGAGATTGCAGGATTCGAGATACCGCTGCAAACAAGCAGGATTGGAACCTCGAGCGCCGCAGCCAGGTGCATGGTTCCGGTGTCGTTCGTCAGCAGCAGGGAGCTCCCGTTGAGGATACCGCACAGCTCTTCCAGCGAGCAGATCCCTTCAATGCCCTGTTTTGTCCGCATGCCGTCGAGAACCTGTTTTACGAGGGGTTGCTCCCTGGGCGATCCTAAGACCACGATTTTGAACCCCTGTGCTGCAAGACTGTCGGCGACATTGGAATAGATGGCCGGATCAATTCGCCGATCAGCCGAATTCGATCCTGGTTGTATGGCGACAAACCGGGTTCCGGCAAGCCCGTTGCGTTCAAGCCAAAACCGGCCGGCTGGATTCTCGACAACCTCGGATCGAATGCCGTATTTCGCGGGTCCCGAATCCACTTCGCCGCAGTGCCGGAACAGGTCCGTGATATTGAATGGATTGTGCTCGATGAATTGGCAAAAATTCCACAGATAGGCCGACCAGGGATCGCGGATCGAGAAGAACCCGTTGGACTCGGCCTTGAGCCCGTGCACTTGGCGGACGCCAATTCCTGCCAGGAACAGCGCGCCCGCTTTGTTATAGACAAGATTATACGCCAAATCGTAGCCGCGTTTTTTCCACTCCCAAACATGGGCCGCAAGTTTCTGGTAGGCGGAAACCCAATCCGCGCTGGAATTGAGGTCCGAACTCAGCCCGGCATCATTGAAGGCAACGACCTCATCCACATCCGGGAGCCAGCCGGCGATTTTCACGAATTCGGGGAGCACGGCCAGCGTAATTCGGCTGTCCGGGTGTATTCGGCGGATTTTATGCAGGAGAGGACTTGATTCCAGCAGATCGCCCATCCTGGCCTGATTAAAGACAAGGATGCTCATTTGCCTCTATCCAGGTATGCTTTCAAGAGCAGGATTAAAATCTCTTCTTCGGCAAGCGCTGCCTGCTTCCGGGCCAGATCTCTGCAAATATCGTCAAAGGAGATAGGACTCCCTCCCAGGTACGGCATTAAAGACCGCTGCAGCTCGGGCGAAAACGCGGCTTTGGTAAAAAGAATCCGAGGATCAAATTGAACCGAGCGGATTGGGCCATCCTTTGGATGCGAAGAAATCATATAATTAGCATTAAAATATCCTGTCTATTACCGCACAGCAACATCGAATCGGGCATCAAGAAACTTGAACCGGAGCCTCGCAGGGATTACATTCACTACGAAAAATCATGACACTTATTTATATCCTTGTTTTTAGCTTGGTGGGAAGCGTTCTGTCCATTTCCTGCGCCGCAGCATTTCTGGTATTGCCGCGGAAGATTCGTCAAGGACTTCTTCCGGTGCTTGTAAGCTACGCAGCAGGAACATTGCTTGGGGCGGCCTTCCTGGGTATGATCCCGCATGCCATGGAGTCGGTGGGCGACCCGATTCATATCTCCTTCGCCATTCTTGGTGGAATCGTCTTTTTTTTCATTCTGGAAAAGCTGGTGATTTGGCGTCATTGCCATAAACCAGGCTGCCAAGTCCATACCGCAAGCGGTCCGTTGGTCATTTTCGGCGATGCCTTGCACAACCTGGTCGACGGTGTTGTTATTGCCGGTGGTTTTCTAACTTCGATCGAAGCGGGCGTGGCCGTTTCCATTGCCGTGATTGCTCACGAGATTCCGCAGGAAGTCGGAGATTTTGCGATTCTCCTCGAATATGGATATTCACGATGGAAAGCCCTTCTGTTTAACTTCCTCTCAAGCGCGTCAACTCTCATCGGCGCCGTTATTTCCTATTTCGCCCTGGCCTCGATGCACGCCGCCCTTCCCTTTGTCCTGGCGATATCGGCGGCAAGCTTCATCTACATTGCTCTGGCCGATATTCTGCCGGGCCTCCAGAAGCGTTTGAAACCTTTGGACAGTCTTCTTCAGTTGGGTCTTTTTCTCGCCGGAATTCTCACAATAGCACTCATGCAGCATACGCATTCCTGACGCGGTTGTCGCCCTTCCCGGCTTCCAGCCCCCCTATCCTGCGCAGGAATTGCGCCTTCAGGGATAGGATTCCAAAATGGAGCCCTCCCCCCTCACCGCAGGTCCCATCACGACCCCATTGACAACAGTTGGCGCAAATATTAAGTTAGTTAAGACTAACTTAGTTTTATTTATCTAAATCGAGGTTCTGATGGGACGCAGAATCACCGAGAGCACTGAAAACTACCTCGAAGCGATCCTGCTTCTTTCCAAAGAGGTAAAGGTTGTGAGGGTCAGGGACATCGGCATGCGGATGGAGGTGAGCATGCCAAGCGTACATGCGGCACTGCATGTTTTGGAGGAACAAGGGCTTGTTGTGCACGAGAGATACGGCCATGTTGAACTCACTGCCAAAGGAACGGAAACCGCTCGTTCGATCTATGCATCCCATGTCCTTCTGCTTGATTTTCTCACCCGTATTCTGGGCGTACCGGCGGAAGTTGCCCGCCAGGATGCCTGCAAAATAGAACATGTAATCAGCAAAGAAACAATCGAACGAATCCAACTGTTTTCAAAACAGTTTCCAGGAAATAAATCTGTGAAGGTGAGGACTTGAGTATGGATTTGACTCAACTTGGCCAGGGCAGGCGCGCACGAATTGTGGAACTGCTTGGGGGCCGAAGTGTAAATGCGCGATTCGGATCCATGGGGATACGGCCGGGACGGACCGTGAGAAAGAGAAGCGCCGCGCTGCTCAAGGGTCCTGTGGTGCTGGAGGTCGGCTCCACACAACTGGCGATTGGTCATGGCATGGCCCAGAAAATCATAGTAGAGCCTGTGGAGTAATCCGGCAATGACTGAGACAAAAGTGCTTCTGGTCGGCAACCCGAATGTAGGGAAGAGCCTCGTCTTTTCCAGAATCACGGGCATTGGGGTAATTTCGGCGAATTACTGCGGCGTGACTGTTGGAGTGAAGACGGGAAAGTTCAAGCACGCAGATCATGAATATGAACTGGCGGATGCGCCCGGCGTCTATTCATTCGAGGCTTTCTCGAAAGCGGAGGAAGCAGCGCTCGATCTGGTCGACAAGGCCGACATTGTGGTTAATGTAATCGACGCAACCAACCTTGAGCGCAACCTTAATCTCACTCTCCAGTTGCTGAAAAAGGCCAAACCAACAATTGTGTGTCTTAACTTCTGGGACGAGACGGCTCACAAGGGTATTTCAATCGATGCCTCCGAGCTTGGCAAAACACTGGGCGTACCCGTGGTGACGACAAGCGCGCTGAGCGGCGAAGGAATCAGCAATCTGGTTGCCCAAATCAGCGACGCGCGCATCAGCAGTTTTTCTTCGCAGCAGGACGATCCGTGGAGCCAAATCGGGTCCATTACCGAACGCGTTCAAACGCTCCGGCATCGCCATCACACCCCGCTTGAAGCTCTGAGTGATTTCACCCTTCACCCTTTGGGCGGCCTGGTTTCGGCGGCCATCATATTGGCTGCGACCTTTCTCATTGTGCGGTCGATTGGCGAAGGCCTGCTCAATTATGTTTGCGACCCGCTCTTCTCCCTCTACCACCCCCTGATCCTCCGGGCGGCATCGCTGATTCCCGTCGAGTTTCTAAAGGAGGTCCTGGTTGGCCGCGGCCCAGACCCGCTGGGATCCTTTGGCATTCTCACGACCGGCGTCTATATCGCCCTTGTGCTTGTATTCCCCTATTTTTTTGCCTTTTACCTTTTGTTTGGCATTTTGGAGGATACGGGATATCTGCCGCGACTAACCGTTGTGCTCGACTCCCTTTTTCACCGGATGGGCTTGCATGGATATTCCGCCATTCCAGTGATGCTGGGCCTTGGGTGCAAGGTCCCGGCGCTTCTGGCGACCCGTCTTCTTGCGAATCAAAACGAGAAGATCCTTACCATCATATTGATCCTCATGAGCGCGCCTTGCCTGCCGCAAAGCGCCATGATTGTGTCGCTGGGAATGCAATATGGCGCCTGGACCGTGGTCACGGTGTTCGTTGTGCTCGCGGTATTGGCTTTTGCGGCCAGCCTCCTCCTCAGCAAACGGTTGAAAGGAGAGGCCGCGGACCTGTTCATTGAGATTCCGCCGTACAGGTCCCCATCGGTGAGGCTGATGGCTTCAAAGCTGTGGCTCAGGATTGCGGAGTACTTTCGGGAAGTGTTTCCCATGATTATTGTCGGTGTTCTGGTAATAAACCTTCTCGAATTTCTGACGGTGATCGATTGGATATCGCGCATCATTGGCAAACCGATTGCCGGACTGCTGAGCCTTCCCAAAGAGATCGCTTCGGTCATGATCCTGGGATTTCTGCGCAAGGATGTCTCCATTGCGATGCTGGCGCCTTTCGGCCTGACCGGCCGACAATTTGTGGTTGCCGCCATCTTCATGGTTCTGTACATGCCCTGCATCGCATCGTTTTTTACTTTGCTCAAAGAAACCGGGCCCAAAACAACGCTCAAAATTGTCATGGGAGTGTTCGCGTGTGCGCTGGCGATAGCGGCAGTGTTGAATCAGTTATTGTCCGCGGCCGGTTGGGGATGAATCCGGTATAACTCCGGCGGTCGGGTCGCCATCCTATATTAAGGCGCGCCCGATTTGAGGCCCTTTGCCAGGGCTGGAGAGAGCCATGCCGTCCCGCCGGAAAAAGAGCTATAAACCCTGTCCTGCACCCTTTCAGACATCCGGAGTTTAGGCCCCGCGCCGCCCAATCGTATAGTGAGGCATTTTTCCGGCCAGGTCGATATTCTCACAGTCCACAAACGCTTTGGGATCCGGTTTTCCATCGGTGCACGAAGCGGGAAGATCCGCCCGGTATTTTCGCTTAAAACGGATCGCGTAATCCATCCATTTCTCGTCGAAGCGGCCCGCGGACAAGTGCTTCAACAAAATATCGAACGTGACGATCAGCTTATGACTCCGACGCACCTGCATAGAAATATCGAGATCATATAGGTGGAAGCCGTCAAACGTCTCTGCGTCAAATTGGATGCCGGAAAACAGCGAGCGCCGGATCGCGAAGAAGAGCCCATCCACGGCCACAACCTGGGAATCGACAGGATTGGTGGAGTAGGCCGTCAGGAAATAGGCTTTCCCGTTGTTCAGTTCGTGAATGACCCGTCCGCGAATGAACGGCCGGCCGGACGATTTGCAGGCGGGCACCTCGGCCCGAAGGTACTGTGTTCCGGCAACACCAACCAGGCCGATAGTAGAATCCTGAAATTTCTCCTTTAGCACCAATCCCCACCGGGGCAGCATGAAAAAGACGTCTTCATGCACAAACACGACAATTTCGCCCTTCGCGCGTTGGGCGCCTTGATTGTAGGCCGCCGCCAGACTGTACTGATTCCGGGAATTGTCGATATGGACGTATTCGAACGGGCATTGGATCGTCTTCTCGATATTGCTTCGGTGCAAAATATCCGGTTCCGGTTTCCGGGAGCATACCACCACGCTGATGAAGGGAATGTCCATGACAGCTAAAATTGCATGTAATTTCCGGTTTTCCAATAAAAAACTGATATTCTATTATTATGCGGAAACCCGATCTCCTGATCGTAAACCTGTGCGCCATGCAAACGCAGGGCGTGGGCGACTACGTTTACCGGGTCGAGCAGCCGTCGCGCGCACTGGGGCGGCTTGGCAATGTGCGCGTAATCAACGCGACAACGATTTCCCCTCACCTTAACACGCTTTGCCGGTGCGCTGACATTCTGGTCCTGCACCTGCTTACCGAGCCGGATCTTCTTCCCTTTGTCGAGCATCGCAAAAAGCAGGGGCTCTGCACGATTTACGAGATCTCGGACAACTTCTTCGCGCTCCGCAAGGGGTTCTTCGCGGTTCCGGCCAACCTCGCCGCGGCATTTCAATACATCCAGCTCGCGGATGCGGTACAGGTGACGGGGGAAGGCCTGAAGGAGAAATACGCCTTTCTGAATACGCCCATTCAAATATTCGAAAACCAAATCGAGACCCAGCCCCCCATGCCGGCCCGGACCGGACCGGTCACAATCGGGTGGGGCGGATCGTTGGGACACGGCAACGATCTCGAAAGCATTGTACCTGTTCTGGAGTCCGTATGCCGCGATTTTCCTGACGTCCGTTTCTCCTTCATGGGCAATCCGGACCAACTGCGCGAGATCTTTTCGGGAATTCCGTCGGAACGCAAAACGATCCGGCCTGGCGGAACTCTCGGGGACTACTTCGATTTCCTATCGACCATTCACATTGGCCTGGCACCCCTTCTTGATACAGCCTACAACGAATGCCGAAGCGACGTCAAATTCATTGAGTATGCATCGCGCGGAGTGGTTCCCGTCCTCTCCGCTGTGAAACCTTATCTGAAGCACGCCAGCCATGCCCAGAATGCTCTTGTCTTTCGCGAAACCGGCGAGCTGACCGATTTGCTGGTGAAGCTGATTACGGATCCGGCCTGGCGCAATGAACTCTCGGCAAAAGCGTTCGAATACGTGCAGCAGCACCGGACGGAAGAGGCCCATGCGTCAAAACGGCTGGAATTCTATGGGGCGCTCTGCAAAACCAGTGCCCCGGAATGCCCGGGCCCTTTGCCCCTGGCTCCGCTTGGTGCGGGCCTGGAAGCATTTGAACTCCAGCGCGGTGAAGACGAAATGCTCCTGGTGGAAGGCATCAACCTTCAGGCCAAAGGCCAGACCGGTCAGGCGCGCAAGTGTTTTGAACAGGCAGCCCGTAAATTGCCGTCCTGGCACCTTCCGGTCTTCTGGCTCGGCTACATTGCCTTGTTCGAGAAAAGCGAGAAAGCGCCGGAGTTCTTTCAGAAATCGTATGAATTGAATCCGTACTCGGTTCGCTCTCTCCTCTATAAGGGAGATGCGCAAACGGTTCTGGGC
>CAYVZU010000073.1:0-9627 GCA_964455935.1 uncultured Fibrobacterota bacterium | reverse complement strand
GGGACCCCCCCCGCCGATGCCATTGCAAGCTACGAGCAGGCGCTGTCGGTTTCGCCGCTTTACAGCCCGGCCTATGAGCGGATCGCCGACAGGTTTGAGGAGCACGGTCAGATTGAGGAGGCCCGGGACATCTACTCAAAAGCATTGGAGATCAATCCCTTTTCCGGAATCGCGGCGGCCGGATTGGGCCGCACCTGGGGAAAACTGGGAGATGCGGCCAAGGCACTCCGCGCCTGCCGGGTCGCGGCGGATCTTATGCCTTCCTCGGCCGATGCACGGTCCGAGTTGGCATCCTGGCAACAACAAAACGGAGACCTGGCCGGTGCGGCCGAATCGTGCGTCAAAGCCCTGGAGATCGAGCCCAGCCACGCCAGGGCAAAGGAATTGGCGGCAACGATCCAGATAAACCCCTGAGAACCCGGATGCCCAAAAGAGCTCTTGTAATCTCGTTGCATCGAATGGGCGACAACCTGCAGGTCACTCCGGTTTTTGAAGTTCTCAAGCAATCCGATCCGACAGCGGAGGTTTGGGTCCTCACGGAAAAAGGCTTTGAGAATGTCTTCAAAGGAAATCCGTATCTCGATCGAACGGTCTTGTTCGATCGCTCGCTGCACACCGCCGCTCATTTTCAATCCTTGGCGGCCTTGCGCCGGAACCTCGATCCTGCGCTGAAAGAACTAGCCGCAACACCGTTCGATCTTGTTGTGAATCGGCAGAGCTCGGCCGAAGGCGCCTTGCTTTCACAGCTTGTTCAGTGCAGGGACCGCCGGGGCTATTCCCTCAACGCAAGCGCCGGGTTCGCCCCCCTCGACCCCTGGACGCGTCTTCTCTTCGCCATGGTTGGCCACCGCAGGATCGATCCGTTTCAATTAATTGATTACCACATCCGATCCGCCGGCGGAAGACCGGGAGCAGTCCGGCCTTGGATCGAGACCGATGAATGCGCGGCTCGCGGTTTTTTTGATGGACTTGGCGCCAAAGGGAACCAAACGTGGATTGCACTCCAGCCCGGGGCGTCAACTCCATGGCGGCAATGGCCGGCATCCTGTTTCGCGGAATTGGGCCAAAACCTGCTTTCGGCTTCGGACAGCCTGCACCTGATCCTCCTCCATTCCGCCTCCGAAGCCGGGCTGGCCAAAGAAATAGCGGACAAAATGCCGCCCCAATTGCAAACGCGCCTGCACGCCTGCGATCTGCCGTTAAGAGGACTTCCAGCACTATTGCGCTGTTGCGACCTTCTCATTACCAACGACACCGGCCCCATGCATATTGCCGCGGCTTCGCAATGCAGGGTGCTGGCTCTTTACTTCGCCGGCTCGGTTGCCAACGAAGTGGCACCGTATGGTTCGGGCCATCTTCTGCTCCAGGCCGGGCTGGACTGTATTCCGTGCCGTGAGCCGCAGAATTGTTCCAAAAGCTTTGCTTGCAGAAACCTGATTTCTCCTGCAGCGGTTTCGGCCTGCGCCCTGCACATGGTGGGATTATTGCCACGCCTTAGGGAAGAACTCTTTTCGCGCATTCACGTGCTCCGCACGAATCTTGGACAATCGGGCCTGCAGTGTTTTCCCCTGTTTCGAAGGCCCTTGGATGGGAATTCAGTACATCGCTTTTTATATCGCGCGCTCTTTCTGGAAATGCTGGAGGGAGTTCCTGTGGCGCCCGGCCGGTTGGGCAAAGAACTTAATTCATTTTATACGGATAGCCGCAGCGTAGTAAATTCAGCCCTGGACATCGACCTGGGTCCTGTCCAGAAATACTGCCGAACACCGCAGGAATCCGCGGCCGCAACAGCCCGGTTGAGCCGCCTTATCGGTGAGATCCGCGCAAATCTTTAGCGCCGAACTATCACAGATCCATATTCCTCCGCTTCTGCTCTTCGGTTTCAAACCTTCACGCCAAACCTAAAGTAACCATTTCCGCATTTGGGTCCCGGAACGCTAAAGGTTTTTTCCGGGATCGACGATACATGAAATGAGCCGGCAAAAAGGCCGGGCACATCAACACAGCAAGGGGGGGCCTCGACCGGACAGATCCTAACATAAGCATGGATGTTTATGTCATTCAGCACTCATCCGCCAGCAAACAAGGAGGTTTCAAATGCGGATCAACCACAACATCTCGTCGCTCATTACTCAGGGAGCTCTCTCCCAAGTCAATCTCGCCAACCAGAAGACAATCGAAAAACTCTCGACTGGTCTGCGCATTAACCGCGCCAGTGACGACGCCGCCGGCCTGAGCATATCCGAAAACCTGCGAACCCAGGTCCGGGGACTTGGCGTGGCCAAACGGAATGCACTGGACGGCGTGGCCCTTCTGCAAATCGCCGAGGGTGGTCTCAACGAGATTTCGGCGCTTCTGCAACGCATGCGCGAACTGGCCGTTCAATCGGCCAACGATACCCTCACCAGCACCGAGCGCAATTACACCAACCAGGAATACACATCGCTAATGAGCGAAATAGACCGGATTGTGAACTCCACCGTTTACAACGGGCAATCGCTCTTGAATGGCGACGGGTTCGGCGCGGTGGGCGGCGCTTCTTCGGTTCTTCACATAGGCCCCAACAATCAGGCCACGGACGAGATCGTGATTCAGATCGATACCATGACGACCGCCGGCAGCGTCATGAATATTCAAGGCAGCAATCTTGCAGGCCATGAATCCGCAACCAGCGCTATTACCTCGCTGGACTTCGCCGTCAACCAAGTAAATTCCGCGCGAAGTGACTTGGGCGCTTACGTGAACCGCCTGGAACACGCCATCAACAACATCATCAACCAGGAGCACAACAATCAATCGGCCGAATCGCTAATCCGCGATACCGATTACGCGATCGAAACAGCCACGTTCACAAAGAATCAGATTCTGGTGCAATCGGCGACCGCCATGCTGGCGCAGGCCAATATGATTCCGCAAAACGTGCTAAGCCTGTTGGGCCGATAGATCTGATCGGGATTTGAACCGGGTAGCGCGAAGCCACCGAAGGCGACTGTGGGGTACAGGAATGCTCGACGGACTGGATTAAAAAACTACTGAACCGGACCTGTTTTGTACGGCGGAAAAGGGCCTTATCGGTGAAAAAGACCATTATTAATAAAAACGAGAAGGAGTTTACAATAAGCTAATTAACAACAACTTACAGGACCTTGTTCAAGTGGCGGTCCTGCGGGTCGATAAACATAATGGGAATCTCTATAAGCTGGTTTAGCTTGCGGTTCAAGGAGACGTATGCCCTCGATCAAGATTGCTTCCGGTTCGCTTTACCAGGAAGGCAATGCGAACCGGGCGCAGAGAAGGCCCAAAGTGCCTGAAGCGAGTTCGGGCAGAAAGGGGTTGCAGTCGGATACCGAAGGGCAAGCGCGAGGATCCGTTCGCCTGAAGACACAAAAGCAATAGTTTCTGTTGAGGCTTGAACCAAAGGGAAAGGAGGTATCCCAAAGCAGAAAACGCGAGAGACGCATAAGCAAGGACGTTTATGTGCATCGGGCCGGATAAGGAAATCCGGTCCAGAGAAAAAAACACGGAGGTTTTCCATGCGTATCAATCACAACATCTCCTCGTTGATTACACAGGGCGCGTTGTACCAGGTAAGCACCCAGAACAACAAAACCCTGGAGAAACTCTCGACGGGCCTTCGCATCAACCGCGCCAGCGATGATGCTGCCGGCCTTAGCATTTCCGAGAACTTGCGGACGCAGGTCGTGGGCCTTAACGTTGCCAAACGCAATGCTCAGGATGGCGTAGCCCTCCTGCAAATCGCGGAAGGCGGCCTTAACGAGATTTCCTCGATCCTGCAGAGAATGCGCGAACTGGCGGTTCAGTCGTCCAACGACACGCTGACCAGCACCGAGCGTGCCTACACCAACCAGGAATACACGGCGCTCATGAGCGAAGTTGACCGGATCGTGAACACCACGATGTACAACGGTCAGTCTCTGCTCAACGGCACGGGTTTTGGCGGTGTGGGGCAGTCGGCATCGATCCTGCATATCGGGCCCAACGACCAGGCGGTTGACGAAATCGTGATCACTATCGACACGATGACGACCGCCGGAAGCGTGCTCGATATTAACGGATCGACCCTGTCCTCGAATGCCGCGGCGGTCTCCTCGATCACCTCGCTCGATTTGGCCATTAACCAGGTGAACTCGACCCGCAGCGACCTTGGCGCGTATGTCAACCGTCTGGAACATGCCGTCAACAACATCATCAACCAGGAGCACAACAACCAGGCGGCCGAATCGCTGATCCGCGATACGGACTTCGCCGTGGAGACAGCTCAATTCACCAAGAATCAGATTCTGACGCAGTCAGCCACGGCCATGTTGGCGCAAGCAAACATGGTTCCGCAAAACGTGCTGTCCTTGCTCGGAAGGTAAATTGGCGAATAAGGCGGAACGCAAAGGGGGGCCTTCGGGCTCCCCTTTGTTTTGAGCCATTCAAGTTCCCCCTTCCCCATCAGATGGAATTATTTTTCTGCCATGTCCCGCAAGAAGCTTTTTTTCCTGAGACAAACCGGAATCGTCCAAGGGGGACTGGCCCACGTTGAGGACCACGTCGAGACAGCCCTGCTGGAATCCAGCCAGCTGCAAACCGAGTCTTTCAGCATTATGGCCGGACTCAAAACATTTCAGCCCTGTGCCGTCCGGTCGCGGGAAGATATGCTGAAAGCTTACGGAGAGTACCTGCTGGAGAACGTGCGATCGTTTGGCCCCGACGCCATCCTGGTTCTGGGCGGCTATGCGATTGAAGGTCTCTTCCCCGGCCTCTTCCGGCGAATGAAAGAAACGGGTTTGCGAGTCTTTGCCTGGCACGCGGACGACCCGTACTACTTCGATCTGCAAAAGCCTCTGGCGCCCTTTTTCGATCGCATCTTCACGGTGGACCAATCGGTGGTCAAACACTGGGAGCGGCTTGGGGTGCCTTGTCAGTATCTCCCTTGTGCCTGTTCGCCCCACGTCGAACGGGCGTTGCAGAATGTGAATCTTACATCCTACGGTTGCGATATCTGCTTTATCGGCACACCCTTCAAGGGATCGAAGCGGGTACAACTGATCGATCGCAATGCGGACTTCCTGGCCGGGTTCGAGACGCGGATTTTCGGATCCACCAAAGTCGATTCGTGGAAAGCAAACCTGACAAATCACGCGGTTCTGGGCAACGGAATTTCCGACCAGTTCCTGGACCCCTCCCAGGCGAACCGTTACTATCTCGCCGCTCGCATTAACCTGAATATCCATAAGGACAGCTACGGTCATTGCTGGGATCGCAATAGCGCCAATATCCGTGCGACCTCTCCCAACGAACGTTTCTTTTTTGTCGCCGGCCTGGGCGGGTTCCAGTTGGTGGACGATTTCAGACCCGACCTTTTTTCGCTCTTTCCCGGCGACTTAGTTGCGACCTTCTCCAATGACGCTTCCTTTCGAAGCCGGATCGCATACTTCCTAAAGAACGAAACCGAGCGCAAGGAAAAGGCGGCAAAGCTCAAGGAGCTGGTACTGGCACGCCACACATACAGTCACCGGATCCAGACGATTATTGAAGCAATGGAAAGTGGCCGCGCTGAGGCGTTAAGGCGTTGAGGCCTGTTGTGTTGAGGCGTGGACGGGCAAATGCGATGAGGCATAGAGGCATTAGTGCAGTTGGATTATAAGCAGGTTTGTGTAGTCAAGCAAACAGATCTCTTACTTCCTCCGTCTTCACCCAACCCGCATTCACGCATCAATGCATCACCCCTTTCACGATTTCTTTCTTTCTCCTTCCCGATAAAGCGATTTTAATCCTATGCCCGGCCGGTTTGGCACCATCTATCCCTTTGTCGAAAGCCGCGATCCGAGTTTGCGCATGGGGCGACTGGTCGCAAATTTCGAGTTCCTCAAAGCGCTTCTGGAATCGGGGCTCTTTGACGAATACCATTTCTTCAGTCAAGACCCGGGTATTCGACGTTTGCTCGTCGAGCGTCTGGCCGCAGCAGGTCTGGACGGCTGCGCCCGAATCAAGCACTTTCTCTACTTCGACCTGAAAAACGCGGTCTCAAAACTTGAATATCAGGCCTTTCACCTGGGCGGTTTCGGCTACTTCATGCCGGGGCTGGCATACGTCCGCAACAACTGGGCGCGCAATCCCTTCCCCATCACCGGCGTCATTCATTCACTCAATGGCTTCGAATCGCCATACCATTTCCAGAAATTGTGCCGGGCGCCCTTTGGCCCGCAGGATTGCCTGGTTTGCACCAGCGCGGCAGGAAAGAAAGTGGTTGAGAACTTCGCGAAGACGACACGCCGGGATTTCGAAATTTCGTTTAACGGACGCCTGGAGCAACTGCCGCTGGGAATCGATCGCGCTCATTTTGCAAAAGGGAATCGCGAGGCGGCCCGCAAACAACTGGGCTGGTCCCCGAATGTCGTATACCTGTTGAGCATTGGACGGTTCTCGCCGGCCGTAAAAGCGGACCATGGCCCCCTGCTGGCTTGCATTCGCCGCATCGTGAAAAAAGGGGAATCGCCCGCATTCAAACTGGTTTTGGCCGGAGGCAGCGATCTGGGGCTGGCCCTGGTCAAGAAAATGGTTGTGGAATATGGCCTGGAATCCGTCGTTGAGGTTTTGGCGGATTTTGACGACCGGATGAAAGCCGCTTTGTATGACGCGGCCGACATCTATTTATCTCTCAGCGACAACTTTCAGGAGACCTTCGGGCTTTCGGTGGTGGAAGCCATGGCCCACGGCCTCCCCTGCCTGGTTTCGGATTTCGACGGATACAAGGAACTTGTCCGGCACGAGCAGGATGGCTTTCGCATTGCCACCACGGGCCCCTTGGCGCTTCCGCTGATGGAGGGGATCACAGAGATCATGCGCTTCTCCACAACCGCTCTCTTATACTCGCAGACCACCGTGATCGATGTGCCCGAGCTGGAGCAGAAAATTCGGCTGCTGCTTTCGGACCGGGACCTCCGGCATCGGCTGGGAGAAAGCGGCCGCGAGCATGCACGCCAATATGACTGGTCTACGGTGATCCGGCATTATGGCGACCTTTGGGCCGACCTGGAACAGACCTCGAAAACGATTCTGGGAGAACGCAAATACCGGAACAATCCCTTTGAAATCGAGTTCACATCAATTTTCAGCCACTACTTCACAAACACCCTATCCGGAGACACCCGGTTTCGGATCGGCCGGGATGGCGAATCGGTCCTGCTTGGGCAAATTGCTCTTCCCGGCAAATACGGCGACATGGAACCGCTTTTGATTGACGAGCTTCTGATTTTGATCCTGCAGCGGGTGAGGGAAGCCGGCACGCGCACGTACGACGCGCTGCTCACCGAACTCAACGCGCTTGGCGTGAATGCAGACCCTTCCCTGTTTTCGATTCACCTCCTGTGGCTTGCCAAATACGGGCTTCTTGAGATTACAAAAATCCCATAGCCATTTCAGACCTGCAATTCACAATTTCCTATTCATAATTAATAAGTAGCTACTCACGTCTCTCGAAAGAATCATGAAACCACAGAGAAACACTGAGGCCGGAGAAGAGGACACAGAGTGGGAAAAGATCTATTCCGGCGCGGTGCGCGCCAGAAAGATTTCCCTCTGTGTTCTCATTCTTAACTCGGATTTCTCTCTGTGGTTTCATGGGAACCTGTGTAGATTGAATTAATAATTCATAATTCCCGCTCCCCTACCACCTTGCCGAAAAAATAGCAGTCCTCGCCATACCACTGTTTTCGAAGCAAAACCTGCTCCTCAAATCCCATTTTTTCGTAGAAGCCTTTGGCCTTGTAGCGGGTCAGGCTCCAGCACCAGAGTTTGGGGATCCCGTCCGAGCGGCATTCCTCAACGGCGAATTCAACCATGGCCCGGCCGGCGCCTTTGCGTACCGAGGTAATGGAGTAGATCTGACAAGCCCCATCCCGCTCAATCAATGCCATGGCTCCCACCGTTTCTCCCTCGTGCCGGCTGACAAAATACCTGCCATGAGCGATATGATCCTTGACCATGGCGGCCACGGAAAAGGAATGCCCTGGAAAATCCAATGCTGAGATGATCCTGCTGATTTGCCTGAGATCCTGAAATCCCGCGCGAACGACCTCCATAAGGCCTCCATTGAACCCACACAAGGTGAATTTCCTATTGACAATTTCCCCTTTTCATAATAGGTTTTCAGGTGTACGGGCAAAATGCTAAATGGCGTGGGAGAAAATATCAGAGAGGTAATCAGGCATAATATTGAATTTAACCGATTAATGACATGCGATTCACGGAAGGAATCCGCTTTGGCTGCCTGCCTCCCATTTTTCGTTTTATGCAAATGCTGGCAGATACCGCTCTACGATCTGGCGCATCGATCCGACTCCTCCTTTCGCGGTACAACTGCTTCCGTTGTGCGCTTCTCAGAATCCAGAATCTTTCCTTTCTTTTGGCCTGGAAATCGTGCGGGCGGGAGAATCTATTTTGATGAATCTGGCAAGGAAGGGAATACCCTCAAGCTGGTTTTTTCTTCATAACGGGAGACTGGTATGCAATTCAAACTGCCATTGTGCCATTTAGCCTTCGCGCTTTGTTTCTTTACGCTTGCCAGCGCGGCGGATCTCTATCCGCTCGCGATCGGGAATACGTGGCATTTCAGGTCGCTGGCAAATAGCGACACCACGGATATGTACCTAAAAGTCGTGCAGCGGCGGGAGGTGCCAGGGCAGGGATTGACTTTCGTGCAACAGGCGCTAATCACGACCAAAGGCAACAGTAAAGCCATGGAGACGGTTGAATATCACCGCTGGAAACAGGACGGCTTTCTCTTCACTCTTATGCGAAGCGCAAAGGGACATGCTCTGACGTCCGAGCTTTTGCTTGATCCGGCCGATTCATCCTGGCAGTTCGACAAAACCGGCAGCAAAGCAAGAATGAGCCTCGTAGGCGATACAACGATCAGTGGTAAATCCTACTCAGGTGTATGGGCGGTGGATGTTGAAACGAGCGGAGGCGAAGCTATCAGCAGGACCTTATACATGTCGGGCCGCGGCCCAATCAGCATTGAAGAATGGCGCAATGGAGTGCATGTGAAATGGTATTTATTGAACTCGAAAATTCAATGAACGAGGTGCTGCGCATGGCAAGGATGTTTGCGGTTTGGGTCTTGTTCCTGTTTGGTTGCACCTGCATAACCATAAACAACGGGAACAATCACAACGGCACGGATACGACAGGGTACTTTGCCCCGGAGTCAAGCCTCAGCGGTTCCGTGAGTGGCACAATCGGCGAGACGCGAAAGGTGTATTACATAGGGCACGCGCAGGTTGACAGCGGCGAAACCTTGCGCGTGCTGGCCGGCACCAGCATTCTATCCGACAGCCATGTAGATAGCGCGACGGCGGCAACGAAGAAGGCCAGGTTGGATGTGTATGGGACATTGCTGCTGGAAGGAACGGCGGGTGATAGCGTATTCCTTGGGAATAGCATGCTGAATGGCAACATATGCAGCGGCTGGATTGGGATCTTTGCTGACAAGGCAAGAATATCTGTTGGGTACAGCCGCTTTGAACCGGTTGTTAGTAGGCTCGAGATTGGTGAATGCCAGAGTTTCCTCCATAGTTCACTGGTCCTAATCCCAATTGTCCCCAGCTTTGGCAACAT
>CAYVZU010000072.1:18067-19794 GCA_964455935.1 uncultured Fibrobacterota bacterium | reverse complement strand
TCATCATCAATGACAATGCGTTAAGCCAAGCCCACATAGCGCGTGAATTTTAGGTTTTGTGGTACTTAATTCCGAATTCCGGTTTCTGATTTCTGAAATTTCACTTCTGTCGAAAATATGCGCATTCTTATGACCACCGACACCCTTGGCGGTGTTTGGACCTACAGCGTAGAACTGATCAGGGCGCTTAGCGGCACGGGAGTGGAAACCGTTTTGGCCTCGCTGGGCGCCCGACTCTCAACGAGTCAACGCTCGGACATTGGCAAGATTCCCGGCGTGGAAATTCACGAGAGCAACTACAAATTGGAATGGATGGATGATCCCTGGGACGAGGTGGACGCGTCCGGCCAATGGCTTCTGGAACTTGGCGAAAGCTCCGGGGCGGAATTGGCTCACATCAACGGCTATTCCCACGCGGCCCTGCCCTGGAAAATTCCAGTGCTGTCCGTGGGTCATTCCTGTGTTTTCTCCTGGTTTCATTGGGTTGAAGGACAACATCCGCCCCCGGTTTGGGAAACGTATCGGTCCCGGGTGGCAGCCGGCCTTAAGGCGGCCGATCTCGTTGTGGCGCCCACAAAGGCCATGCTCAACGAGCTCACCTCCTATTACGGCCCGCTTAAAAATACCATGGTGATCGCCAATGCCCGGAATGCCGACGATTTTCCACCGTTATCCAAAGAGCCGTTTGTCTTTGGGGCCGGCCGGCTTTGGGATCAAGCCAAAAACCTTCAGATGCTGGCCCAGATCGCGCCGGCTCTGCCCTGGCCCGTTGTGCTGGCGGGGGATCCGGTCCACCCCTCGGGCAACCGCATTGATTTTGGCCCTGTCCGCGTTCTTGGACCGCTTGCCTCCTGGGAAATGGCCCAGTGGCTGGGCCGCGCCTCGATTTTCGCCGCCCCGGCCCGGTATGAACCGTTTGGCCTTACCGCTCTTGAAGCCGGCCTGGCAGGATGCTGCCTGGTACTGGGCGACATTCCATCCCTGCGCGAGGTCTGGGGCGATGCGGCGCTTTATATTGCGCCCGACGACTTCGCGAGTCTGGCCGATGCGCTCAAGACATTGATCGCGGACGCCGACCTGCGGTCCCGACGAATGATTGCGGCCCGGGAAAGGGCGCTCAGCTTTACCCCTCACCGCCAGGTCGAAAAGTACACAACCGTCTATGATTCTTTGATCCGGTCCAAGCGCAGAAAACGGGCGGTGCGCGCATGAAGATCGTCCTGTTTTATCATTCACTCCTATCGGACTGGAACAACGGCAACGCCCATTTTCTCAGAGGAATCGTCGCCGAGCTCCAGAGCCGGGGTCATGACGTGCGCGTCTTCGAACCGGCCGACGGTTGGAGCCTTCGCAACCTGAAATCCGAATACGGCAATGCGCCGCTCAACGATTTTCAAACCGCTTTCCCAGACCTGAAAAGCACGTTTTACGAGTTGGATAAACTTGATCTCGAAGCAACGCTCGACGATGCGAGCCTGGTGTTGGTCCATGAATGGAACGATCCCGGACTGTTTCACGCATTGGGCCAGGCTCGCGGCCGCCGCAAGTTCGTTCTCCTGCTGCACGATACGCATCATCGCCTTATCCGGGAATGCCCGGCCGGTCTCTTGGATGATTTCGATGGGGTCCTGGCATTTGGCGAATCGTTGCGGGCGCAATATCTGGACCGGAAACTCACTCGGTACGCCTGGACCTGGCATGAAGCCGCTGATACGCGGGTCTTCCGG
>CAYVZU010000072.1:0-18057 GCA_964455935.1 uncultured Fibrobacterota bacterium | reverse complement strand
CTTCCGGCCTGTGGACGGCAAAGCGCGCCAGGGGAATCTGGTATGGATCGGCAACTGGGGCGATGGCGAGCGCTCGGACGAGTTGGAGGAATTCCTGGTCCGGCCCATTCAGGATTTAAAGCTTCGCGCCAGCGTTTTCGGAGTGCGTTACCCGGCCGCCGTCAAAGCGCATCTGGCTCGCGCCGGCATCGACTACGGCGGATGGATTCCCAATTTTCGAGTTCCGGAGGTCTTCGGCGCATACCAAGTCACCGTGCACGTGCCGCGGGGCCCCTACGTGAAACTGCTGCCGGGAATACCCACCATCCGGCCCTTTGAGGCGCTGGCCTGCGGAATTCCGCTCGTCTGCTCTCCCTGGGAGGACCTGGAAGGGATGTTCAAGCCGGGGCATGACTTTCTGATGGCGCACGACGGCAACGAAATGAAAGCGCATCTGCGCTGGATCCTGAGTCATCCCGCAGAGGCAACGCGCCTGCGGGAGCACGGAATCAAGACAATTCGGGCACGACATACATGCGGTCATCGTGTGGACCAGCTTCTGCAAATCGTCCGCGAACTCCAACCCCATTCGGAGCCAATCAATGCGAGCCATTGAAACCAAGTCCACCCATTCGGCTTTGACAACGGAGGAAAGCCCTGTTCCGGCCCAGACGTTTCGGATCGTGATTCTGGGACTCTCGATCACCTCGTCATGGGGCAACGGACACGCAACCACCTATCGCGGCCTCGTCCACGAGTTGTCCGGGCGGGGCCATGATGTGCTCTTCCTCGAACGCGACGTGCCCTGGTATGCGCGCAAGCGCGATCTGGCCGAATCCGCGATAGGCCGTGTGGAATTGTATTCCTCATTGGGCGATTTGAAGACCCGGTTCGCGGACGAGGTCCGAGAAGCGGATTTTGTAATGCTGGGCTCGTATGTCCCCGACGGGGTGCGCGTGGGGAAATGGCTGCTATCGGCCGCGCGCGGGGCCACGGCTTTTTACGACATCGACACGCCGGTAACCCTGGCCAAGTTGCGCAATCAGGACCGGGAATATCTGGAGCCGGATTTGATTCCCAAGTTCGATGTCTACCTTTCTTTTGCGGGCGGCCCGGTGCTCGACGTCCTGCGCGAGGACTTCGGAGCCCGGCGAGTCGCACCGTTCTATTGCTGCATCGACCCGGAAATCTACGCTCCCAGCAAAGTGAATCCCGTTTACGAGCTGGGTTACATGGGAACCTACAGCAAAGACCGGCAGGACTGGTTGCAGGAACTGCTTCTCGAACCAGCCCGAACCAGTCCCCAGGGCCGCTTTGTGGTTGCAGGCCCTCTGTATCCGGTTGATGTGGCCTGGCCCGGCAATGTGCGCTGGGTGGAACACCTGGCGCCGGCCGAGCATAGAGCCTTCTATGGAGCCCAGCGGTTTACGCTAAACTTAACGCGAGCCGACATGGTCAAGGCCGGCTACTCCCCCAGCACCCGGCTGTTCGAAGCCTCGGCCTGCGCAACGCCTGTAATTACCGATCCGTGGGAAGGCCTGCCCGACTTCCTGGAGCCCGGCAATGAAATTCTCGTGGCCCGCTCACGCCACGACGTGATGGCCATTCTGCACGACCTGCCCGAAACCGAACGGCTCGTTATAGGCCAGAATGCGCGCAAGCGGGTTTTGCAATCGCACACAGCCTCCCGCCGCGCCATGGAACTGGAAGATCTGATCACGGCCCTGCGAGGGTAGCAGCCGGATCAATTAGGGTGTTTGGTGGAACGTACCCCGAGAGCAATCGAAGGGTACGAATCATCGAAGCTGAATGGTGACCCCATCCTGGGTGACGGTTTCAGACCGTTGACACAGAGGTTATATTACCTATATATTAGGTAATATAACCTATAATTGTACAGATCTATTCCGGCGGCGATGAGGTGCGGAAATGATTGAAGCGCTTCTCGGATCGACAAGCAAAGAACAGGTTTTGGTTTTTATCTATGCACGAGAAGAAGGATACGCCAAAGAAATTGCCGATTTTTGGGAGCGAAGCCTCTTCCCCATCCAAAGGCAACTCGACAATCTTGAATACGCGCGCATCCTGGTTCGCAAGCAGTATGGGCGAACCAACCTGTATCGATTCAATCCCCGCTATTTTCTTTGCGAGGAACTCCAGGCCGTTCTCAAAAAGACGGTCGAAGCATATTCCGATACGCTAAGGGAAAAGCTCCTGAAGAATCGGCGCAGACCGCGCATCAAAGGCAAACCGGTTGTCTGGATGAAAGACATTGCAAAGGCCAAGGCTGAATAAATGAAGAAACTCACTGCGATGCATATCGATGAGTTGGCCGCGGCGGAAGGTTCCCTGGACAAATACCTCGATTTTGAGCGAGCACTCAAGAGACATCGCAACGCTGGCCGGTAAACCCCAAAGGTTCCTTGCCATGCCTGGCTCCAGCTCTAAACTGCTTTGGGATTGACCGCCGAAGCCGGACGCCGCGCCAACGGCGAATCAGTTTCTTCGATGACTTCTCACCCGCTTGCGATCGGGAACCGATAAATAGGGCGCATTGGGCAAGCTCATTCAGGCCGGGCATGCTTCCATTTTCCGCCGCTTGCCGCGGGGTGCTTCTGGGCAAATTGCAAAATGCATTGAAGGAATGCTTCGCCATATCGGCGCAGCTTGATTTCTCCAACACCGGAAACGGCCAGCATGTCGCGCGGGCTCATTGGCATGCGGTCCGACATTTCGCGCAATGTGCGATCGGAGAAAACAACATAAGGCGGGACATCTTCGGCTTGCGCAAGCTTTCGCCGGAGGGCGCGCAACCGGTCGAACAACTCCGAATTACCGGCCGTACCACCCCCAGCGCGACGGCGCTCGGCGGGCAACCCGTTCTTTTGCTGTAGAATGTGGACCCGAAGGCTTCCGGTCAGGACCTCCCTGGACTTTGGGGTGCACGCGAGAATCGGATACTTTCCGTCGGCTTGACGGACTATGTCCTGTGTTGTCAAATCATCGATCAGGCCAAGCCAATACTTCCGGGCCTGGTCTTTCCCGATGCCATATGTCTTCAATTCATTGTGGCGAAAAGCCCGGATCTTCTGGGTATCGGCGCCGCGGACAATATCAACAACGTGTCCTGCCCCAAACCGCTCTCCGGACCGGATCATGGCTGAGAGAATCTTTTGGGCGTCCTCGGTCCGGTCGATTGTCTCTCGTTGGGACGTGCAGAAATCACAAGCGCCGCATTTTTCGTAAGACACCGATTCTCCAAAATGCGCCAGAATCTGTTTGCGCCGGCAGGCATTACTTTGACTATAGGCGGCAATGGTCTTGAGTGAAGAAAGCAGGCGCTGGCGCTCCTCGTCATTTTCAACCTGATCGATGAAATAGCGGATCTTGGGGATATCGCCCCGGCCGAAAAACAGAAGGCAATGCGAGGGTTCGCCGTCCCGTCCGGCCCGGCCCGTCTCCTGGTAGTAGCTTTCCATGTTTTTGGGAAGATCGCCGTGCACCACATACCGGACATTTGATTTATCGATACCCATGCCAAAGGCAACGGTCGCCACCACAACGTCCGCTTTTTCCCGCTGGAAGGCCTCCTGGTTGGCATGGCGAATTGAATCGTCCAGGCCCGCATGGTATGGCAGCGCCCGTATGCCGTTGGACGACAGCAACTCCGACGTTTTTTCCACGGCATCCCGCGTAGTGCGATATACGATGCCCGCTTCCCCGGGCCGGCCGCGTATGAACGCGAGGATTTGGGATTCGACATTCTCCTTGGGCCGCACTTCATAGAACAGGTTGGGCCTGTCAAAAGAGGCCCGAACCGCGAATTGATTTCGCAATCCCAATCGCCCCACAATATCGCGTTGGACGCGCGGGGTGGCCGTGGCCGTGAATGCCGCAATGGGCAGATGGGGGAAATGGTTCACCATTTCCGAAAGAAGAAGGTAATCCGGCCGAAAATCATGACCCCATTCGGAGATGCAATGAGCCTCGTCAACGGCAATGGAATTGAGGGGAAGCCGTTTCATGCTGTTAAGAAAAGCCTCCACAGCCAGGCGCTCCGGGCTGACATAAAGAAGGTCCAGTTCGCCGGCCTGCAACCGGCGAAAAACGCAAAGCCGTTCATGGTCCGATTGCGCGCTGTTGAGGGTTGCGGCCCGCAGTCCCATTCGCTCTGCAGCATCCACCTGGTCTTTCATAAGCGCAATCAGAGGGCTGATCACCATGCACGTACCTGGCATCAAATGGGCGGGTAATTGATAGCAGAGCGATTTTCCACCGCCGGTGGGCATCACGGCAAAAACATCACGCCCCCCCAAGACGGCCTGGACAATCTCCTGCTGGTTTGGGCGAAAGGCGGAAAATCCAAATAGGCGACTCAGGCTGGATCGTAATTCTTCCTCCCGGAAAGAATACGATTTCGGGCTCTTGCCGGAATCAGGATGCGCCATCGGCTATTTCAGGGGATGAAGGAACCACGATGGTGCCATCCTTGAAAACGAACACATGGTTCCCGATTCCCCAGCAAGTGCAATGCGTTCCCCGGTCTTGATGTGCATGCGAAGGGTAGCGAGCCGCCAGCGGCCTGCCTTGCTTTCATAGCTGAAATCTACATCTCCATGTGAACCGATCCATCCAGAACAGAGTCGGTGTGCCGCGGATTCTGATTCTCGACTTCTTTGGTCTGAAGAATTTCAAGAATGGCCGATACCAAAGACAACGCGGTAAGCATGCGTTCATAGAACGAAATCAGGATTTCGGCCGTGCGCGTGGCCCTGCCCACCGGGGCCAGAAAGGCGACGACGGCTCCAATTTTCATGGCCAGATTGTTCATCATGATCATCATGATCATCATGCCGGCCGAAACCCACAGAAAGATCGGCAGGTAGTCTTTGAGTAATCGAATGTTCGTGACGGTGGTGGCCATGGTGAGAATGAAGGGGCCGCTCCCTGCCCAGCTTCACAATGCTGCCGTTTTTGCATTCCGGGCATTCCTCCGCCGAATCCCCGCCGCGGGGCAATGACCAAGCATATCCGCACGCATCGCATATGAAATAGGTGTCGGAGCGGATTCGCGCAATGTCTTTGCCCATGCACCGCGGACATTCCTCCGCCCTCCCTTCTTCGCTGGGCCGGGCCCAGGAATGCCCGCACCCGGCGCATTTGTATTGGCGCTCCATCATGTGCGTGGGTCCGCCCTCGATTGTCAACTCCCGCGAATGCACGAGCGCATCGGCGATTTTCCTGTGCGCGGATTGAATAATATTTCCAAAGGTCTGTCGCGATACGTTCATTTTGACCGCGGCCTGTTCCTGATACAACCCAAGCCAGTCCGATAGGCGCACGGCCTCAAACTCGTCCAGAAAGAGCGTAACAGGTTCGCCCAGGCAGTGCCTGGGCCAGAATCGTCGCGAAAGCGGCTTCGCGAATATCGTCCGTAGTTTATGGGGCCTCATTGGGCGGCTCGCAAAGAATTGGAGCGGGCATTCCGGTTGCAGGACATTAATAGCATATGCTAATAATAATTCGGGCGCGATGTGCTTGTCAAGAGCGAAAAGAGGCGGTCGGCTCCCGCAGCATTTTTCGGTATTGCCTTGGCGAAACCCCGCGCATTGTGCGAAACGCGCGCGAAAACGAGAATACGGAATCAAAGCCGCAGGCCTGCGCGATCTGAGTCACATTGAGATCGGAATTTCCCAGCAATTCTCCAGCCTTGTGAATGCGCATGGTCCGCCAGTAGGCGCCGATGCTCATTCCCATGGCTTTCCGATAAATGCAGCGCAAGTGGCTTGCGGAAAGCGATATGCTCCGGGCCAGGCCGGATACAGAAAGGGGGCGGTCCATCCGTGCGTTGATAAGTCCATTCACCCGTTCAACCAGCGCCACCCCTGTCCGTCCCGTCCCCGGCTTTCCGCCGGTATGGGGAGCGGCATTTCCTGCCGTGGCCTCCAGTTCATTGATCAGCAATCCGCACAGGAGCTGGGCTCTGGCGGCAATCCGGGGTTCCTGAATTGGTTTGGCAAGGATAAGATCGACCAGGCTCTGCAAGCAGGATAGATACTCCTTGGATACAGGAAGCGGCCTGTTCCGGGTCGGCAACATAGCCTCATGAATTTCCAATTCGAAGGTCGTAAACAGCCAACAGATGGCCGGCGATTCAAGCGCGACATAGTGATGAAACTGGTGCGAAAAGATAAGTAGTGCATGTCCGGGGTCAAGACGATATCCCACGCCGTCAAGCATGACTGTTCCCGAGGTTTGAAGATTGGTTATAAGTACAAAACGAGGATGAACCGTATCGGCATTGCCAATCAGTTCCTTCTGGCTTATTCGCGGAAACAACAGAATGTTTCTGGGAAGCGGCGAAGAAACGCGGGGAGTTCCAATGAAGTAATCTTTTGGCGCCGGAAGCTGGCTGACCTGCTGCGCCAAGCGGCCCAAAAGATTGGGGTCCATTTGGGAAAAATAATCATAGATGTTAAATTTATCAATAAATTAGCTATTTCATATCATGGCTGTTGATTTGTAGCTTATGGTAGGTCTTAAAGGAAAGTTCCATAAAAGGGTAAGCTCCTCGATAAAACGAGGACACGGCAGCTCACGATAAACGTACAATGGAAAGGCGGAGGAGAGCATGAACAAAAGAATTGGGGTGATCAGCAGCCTTAAATCCAACAAGCCCAATTTCGCGGAGGTCGCGGAGTTCGGATTGAGTGTATGTCAGCTTGTAAGCTGGAATCCGGAGATCTGGACAGACGATCTGGCCCGGAAGGCCCGGTCCGAGTCCGAAAGCCAAAACGTCCGCATGACCTCATTCTGGGCCGGCTGGCCCGGACCTGCAAGCTGGAATTTCACGGAAGGACCAGGCAATCTGGGCATTGTTCCTGAGAAATACCGGAAGGAGCGCATTGAAGCTCTCAAGAAAGCGGGACCGTTCGCCAAGACTCTGGGCGTCCCGGCCGTGATCACGCACCTGGGGTTTATTCCAGAGAATCCTCAGGATCCGCAGCTTCTGGCAACGGTTGAAGCCGTGCGCGATTTAGCCATATTTTACAAGAGCTTAGGCTTGGAGTTCTGGTTCGAAACCGGCCAGGAAACGCCCGTAGCTCTGCTGCGGCTGATTCAGTTGGTTGGCACCGGTAATCTGGGCATCAATCTTGATCCAGCCAACCTGATTCTTTACGGAAAGGCAAGCCCGATCGATTCACTGGATGTGTTTGGCGCCCATGTTCGAAACGTGCATGCCAAGGATGGATTGTACCCCACAGACCCCATGAAACTGGGAAAAGAAGTGAAGGTGGGCCAAGGCAGGGTTCGGTTTCCGGAATTCATCCGACGACTGGAGGAAACCGGATTCAAGGGTGAATACATTATCGAGCGTGAAATCTCGGGGCCGCAGCAGACGGCTGATATCGCCGAAACCGTAAAGTATCTCGATGGAATTCTGGAGGGAACAAAACATGATTAAAGTAGGCGTAATTGGAACCGGCGGCATCTCCGGAACACATTTGCAATTTATTCGTTCGCAATCCGATTTGGCGATCAAGGCTCTTTGCGATGTAAATGCCAATAACCTGGAAAGATCCCTGAAGCAGAATGGCGGCGCCGGCTATGGCGATTTCCGCCAAATGCTTGATCAAGAGAAACTCGACGCGGTCTGGATCTGTACGCCCCCGCAGGTTCGCAAGGATCCGCTGATCGCCTGCGCACAGCGGGGGATCCCCGTATTCTGTGAAAAGCCGGTGGAACGCATGGAGGAAAACGCGGCCGCAATCGCCCGCGAACTGGACCAGCGCAAGGCCAAGGTGCAGGTGGGTTACGTGTTCCGCTCCATGCCCGTTGTGGCCGAGCTTCGCAAGGAAATGAAGGACGATACGATTCACCTGGCGCAGTCGTTTTATGGCTGCGGCGTTTCGCTGGACCGGAGCCTTCCGGCCTGGTTCTATGACAAGGACCTTTCGGGCGGGGCCTTGATTGACCAGGCCACGCACAACCTGGATCTGCTGCGGAGTCTTTTTGGCGAGGTCAGGGAAGTCAGGGGGATTGCGCGCAACCCCCATAAAGCCAAAGAGAAAGGCTACACCATCGACGAGATCATGTCAATCACGCTTGTATTCGCAAACGGCCTTCTCTGCTCGCACCAGCACACCTGGATTGGAGACAAATGGCGTAACGAAATGGTGTTCTTTGGAGAGAAGCGGATTTATCGCCTCAATCTCTCCAAGGGCTCGCTGGAGGTGGAAGACGGCGGACGCAAACGCGTGTTCGAGCAGGGCGGCCGGCCCATTCACCATTATCAGAATGAGACCTTTCTGAAAATGGTCCAGACCGGCGACTGGTCGGCCAATCCGTCGGACTACAGCGACGGGCTAAAGACATTGCAGCTGACACTGGCCTGCGACAAAGCGCTGGAGTGCGGTAGAGTGGAATTGTAGGGCACAAAGCACCTCTAACCTCCCCCGGCCTTCGGCCACCCCCTCGGTGAGTGGGACATTTTCCAGAGTTCCGGCTCCGCCTTTTTGTCCCCCTCTGGAGGGGGTGGCCGCAGGCCGGGGGAGGTATACCAACGACTCCTATCTTCTGTCTCCTCAATTCCCTGCCAAACTTGTCTCAGAATTTTCTGTTCCAGCATTCGCTCGAATACTTCTCTTGGACCAGGTTACGGGCATGCTCCGCGACAGGCTCCGGTATTGCGTAAGGCTCACCGGACGTACCCAGGATGCCGGCAAAACCCCTGATCATCGAACTGACCAACGCATCATACGCTGGAGGATTCCCAATCTCGGCCAGGCATGCGGAACGGGCAAGCATTTCCTGTTGACGCATCTCGGCCGTTGCCGGTTCCAGGTTGAGTAACCCGGCCAGATTACGGTATTCCGGACCAAGGGGAATGGACCCATGCTGGAGGACTGCCCCATACGTCCGCTTCTGTGCGCTGCCAACCAGTTTGCGGCCATTCCAAACAATTTCCGACCGGGCAGTGCTGGAAAAGCATGGGTGCGCGGAGACCTTGGCCCCAGACTCGTGCATCTTGGAGCGAGCCAGCGAAATCCCTGCGAAACCGGCTTCGCTTAGACCGGCCAGAATGGCGTTGCCGATAATGACATAAGTTTCGTGAAGGTCAAAGCCGATTCGCTTGCAGGCGGGATTGGCGATTACGCTATAGGTAAGTTCATTTGCATGGAGAACCGCGCGGCCGCCGGTGGCACGCCGGACAAAATCAAATCCCGATTCGCGAAGCGCCGCAAAGTTTACTTCGTGATCCGCCTTCTGGCTGTAGCCAATCGAAACGCACCACGGTTTCCAGCCATAGAGCCTTATCACCAGGAATTCCGGATCCTTCTCCGCCTCTTGGCAGAGCGCCTCGTCCAGGGCCATATTCCACGCCCCATTGTTCTCGCCGGTATCGAGGAAGTACCACATTAGAATAGTCGGGTGTCGGGAGAAAGGAATCGGGAGATTAAAGCCCAAAGCAGGAAGAAAAAACCAAGTTTCGATTCCAATCTTTTGTCCCTGCTCCCGTCTCCCTGCTCCCGGCTACTTTACCTCTTCCAGCCGGTATTTCCGGTTTCCCCCGTACACCTTCTCAAGATACTCGATGGACAGGTATGGATCCTTTCCATGGATTTTCTCGAACAGGTGTTTCCCCGACCCAAGCTTTCTGTTCTTGGGCAATCCATTGGGAAGAAGATCCTTGGTCTTGACCAGATCCAGGCTGGCGCGTTCGATGGAGACAATGTCGTCCGAGGCCAGGATCCCAATATCCGGAACCAGCGAGGGGGTACTCATGCCCCAGCAGTCGCAGAAAATGGTGATATTGGTCAGGAAGTTGATATAGAGCGTATCCTTGCGGTCGAAATTCGCCAGGAACGCCTTCCCCGCCAAAGCCAACCCTTTGGAGAAGTCCTCGAAACGGACGCCCGTCATTTTGACGGCGCCTTCGGGACAGATCATGACACAGTGCCGGCAGTAGGTGCAGTTGTGGAAGAAAAAGCGGACCACTTTCTTTTCCTTGTTCGCGGAAATCGCCCCGGTGCGACAGGATTTAATGCACTTCAGACAGAACCGGCATTTTTTGGGGTCATACGAAATCCCGCCTTCAAGAGCATGTATTTTGCCCCGCCCTTCCTGCGTTACGATTCCCATGGAAATGTTTTTAAGGGCGCCGCCAAAGCCGCAGTCGCCATGGCCTTTGATATGTGAAAGATTCAGAAAGAAGTCGCAGTCCAGGGCTTCCCCGCCCAGTTGCACTTCGTCCAGCTTCTTGAATCCGATTTTTTGAGATCGGTAATATTTTCCGCTTGCGCCAAAACACGAAACCACATCGCAGCCCAAGTTTTCCGGCGTGTAGCCGCGGACGAAACCTTCGCGGGGCGAGACCCCATCCATGCACTTGATGGACTTGGCCCCTGCATTCCGCAGAGCCTCGATCAGAATACGGATGAAGATCGGATGAATGGTCGAGTAGCCAATGCCTCCGCCAAAATGCATTTTGATGCCGACGGATTTGCCTTTGACCCGTTCCTCCAGCCTCATGCGAAGCAGCATTCGCTTGAACTTCGCCGGAAGCGTCTTGTCCGGTTCCGGCGCATCCACGGCCGCATCGGCAAAGTGAATCAGCGATTCCTTTTCTCCCATATTATCTCTCCGTTGTGGATGGTTTCGGCTCGACCGCGGGCCGGGCGCCGCTCAGTTTCTCTTTCATTTGCTGAAAAAAATCCCGCACTGCGCTGTGGTGCTCCTGATCGCTTTGCCCAAGAGGTTCGGCCAGGCAGTCTTGGGGAATGTCGCGAATGAACCGGCACGCGTTGACCTTGTGCGATTTCCGGTATCGCAGTTTGGAGCCCGGCCAGGACAGAAACAATCGCTTCTGAGCCCGCGTAACGGCAACGTAGAAAAGACGGCGTTCTTCCTCCAGCCTCCCCTCCTCGACCGCGCGATTGCTGGGCAGCAGCTCGTCATCCAAACCCACCAGAAAAACAGCGGGATACTCCATGCCCTTGCTGCCGTGGATGGTTGTGAGGCTGATCGCATCCCGCGCGGACACCTCGGTCCTGGCTTCATTGATCATGAGCACAACTTCGCGCAGATAATCGGATAGCCGGGCCTTGGGCGATCGCGCCTCGAACAGTTCGATACTATGGGCAAGCTCCTCAACCCGCTCCAAACGCATCTGCAAGACCTTGGGGTCCGAGCTGTTTGCGCTGGTCAAATGCGCCAAGTATCCTGTTTGCTCGACCAAGGCGCGAAATGCCTGCGATAGCCGTCCCGGCTTAAACTTCTCAATTTGATGAAGAACAAAATCCACAAGGCCCCGGACTCTCTCCCGGTCATCGTCGGGAAGAGTGACTCTGCTCGATTCGCAGAATGCCTCCCAAAGCGAATATTTCTGGGCCGCGGCGCGAGCATTCAGGGCTTCCATCGCCGCTTTCGTGATGCCTTTGTTGGGCACGCGCAGGATTCGTTCAAGGCTCAATTCGTCCCGCTGATTGGCGAAGAACTGCAGGTAGGCCAGAAGATCGCGCACCTCTTTGGAATCATAGAAGCTGTCGCCGCCCAGGAGCTGATAGGAAGTGCGGGTCCGCCGTAGTTCCTCTTCATAAATACGCGACTGCGCGTTGTTCCGGTACAGAAGGGCCATGGAGGAAAGGGCATATCCCTGCTGCTGGAGATCGCGGATCTGCCGGCAAACCCATTCGGCCTCGTCCTGCTCGTCATCGGCCTTGCGCGCCATGACGGGCTCGCCGTCGCCTTTGGAGGACCACATGCGCTTAGGCGTCCGGTTCCGGTTTTTCTCGATGACGGTGTTGGCCGCGCGCAGGATCACATTTGTGGAGCGATAGTTCTGTTCAAGCTTGATGATCTTTGCCTTGGGGAATGTGGTCTTAAACGTCAGGATATTACGGATATCGGCGCCCCGCCATGAATAGATGCCCTGGTCATCGTCCCCCACCGCGCAGAGATTGTCTTGGGGTTGGGTCAGGAGCTTCACCAGCTCGAATTGCAGAGGGTTTGTGTCCTGGTATTCGTCGATGGAGATAAATCGATACCGATCCCGGAGGATATCAAGAACGCGGCCCTTGGCCCGAAGCAGATTGAGCGGACGCAGAAGCAGGTCATCGAAATCCACGCAGCGAGTGGCCAGAAGTTCGCGCTCGTAAAGTTCAAATGCGCGTTTGATCAGGGGTCCCTTTTCGATGTCTTCCGGCACATCGCGAAAAGTCTGGCCGGCATTTTTAAAATAGCTGATCCGGCCGCCAAGCCAGGGCAGATCCACAGCCTGCTCGCGCCGGGTGATCTGGCGCAATTTGGATTTGAGCACGGCCATGCGCTGATGTTCGTCAAGGATCGTGTAGTCTTTGCCGAGCCCGGCTTGTTCATGGAACTCCCGCAAAACCCGGTTCCCCAGTGAGTGGCTTGTGCAGATCGTCATCTGCTCGAAAGACCGGCGCACCAGTCCGCGCAGACGTCCGCGCATCTCCGCCGCCGCCTTATTGGTAAACGTGATCGCCAAAATATTTTCGGCCCCGCACACTTTTTTCTCAATGAGATTCGCGATCCGGTGGGTGATGACGCGTGTCTTTCCGCTTCCAGCTCCTGCCAATACCAGCAGCGGCCCTTCTGTATGCTCCACCGCCTCGCGCTGCTGGGGATTAAGACCGGTCAACAGGGTTTTTCTTGATATTTTTCTTTCCATTGTTCTCTTTCTGACTGTGTGATTCGTTTTGCCCGCGAAAAGAAAGCGCAAACGCTCAGCGCTCTTTCATCCTGCCTTTTCCCTTAAAGCGCCGAGGCTTTTTTCCTCTCCCTTCGATGGGAGCGTATTAAGGTGAGGGTGTGGTGGTGCCGAGCAAAGAAATCAAGATAGGATTCCAGGAAAGCACTGATCAAGCTTTGCGACACCCGAATTGCCAGACCCCCGGCCTACGCATCATGAGGCCCAAAACGGGAATATTATCCGGAAACGTAACTATTTCACCACAGAGACACAAAGAACACCGAGATCAGAAAAGAATACATAGAGGAGAAAAGATTTCTGGCGCAGATGCGCGCCAGAAAAGTTTCCTCTCTTTGGCCTTCATCCTGACTCTTGTCTTCTCAGTGTCCTCTGTGCCTCTGTGGTGAATAATTATCCGGAAAGCATATAACATTCCTCGCGGTCAGGTTCATGGGCGACCTATTTTTTATGTTGCCGTGGGTTACAAAAATATGTACGTTTTCTTTTTACATGATCCTGGAGCTGTCTAAAGGATTTATTCCCGGACAGCATAACTATGGTTAGCCATCAAGGGAGAAGACATGACCTTCGACCAGCAGGTACAGATATGGAACACAATTGGGATATGGCTGGCAGGTCTAGCAACATTCGCAGCGGTCCTTGTCTCACTTCACCTTGCTCGCCGACATGAGCGCATTCGGCTAAAATCTTTTGCCGGATTGAGGATAGTGTATAGGGGCGATGGGAGCCCACCAGAGGAACATTTGAATATTAGCGTTACAAACCTTGGCGAGCGGCCAGTAATTATTAATTCCGTGGGCTGGGCCGTGGGGCGCGGTAAGAAAAGAAAGTATTGCATCCAAACTGTTTCGGGACCATGGACTGCCCAATATCCAGTCGAGATTACTCACGGCAAGCAAGCAAGCTTCATGGTTTCATTCAATCACACGCCGTCGTGGTTGACGGAATTCGCCAATGATTTTCTCAAGCCTTTTTCGGAAGGAAGACTAAAGACATTGGTTGCCCTAATCCACACTTCGGTTGGCCAGACAATCGAACTGAAGCCGGAGGAGGATCTGCTGGCGCGACTGCGGAAGGCAAAGATGGATGGCTAACCAATAGTTGAAGCTGATTTTTCCTGCGCGGCGGCCGCGCCGGGTGGCCTGACTGCCGTATGAAGCAACCTTGAAAGGACTCTGTGTGCCATGTCCATTTATGGCATGGCATTCTGGACTGTGTGACATGGAGAACAATCACAGGAAAAAATGCCATCGGTATAATTCTGCCGGGCATGCTCATGAGCTCACCTTCTCCTGCTATCGGAGACGAGAATACTTTAAAGATGAAGTTCTGTGTGACTTTTTCCTGCATGAGTTGGCGAAGGCAAAGCAGGAGCTGAAATACCGGTTGTGGGCCTACATTGTTATGCCCCATCATGTTCACCTTCTCGTATGGCCGGTAGAACCTGCTTATAACATATCAGTATTCCTCAATTTCGTGAAAGGCCGCACTTCGAAGCGATATAGGGAATTCCTCCTCATGAATCGACCACAGGACCTGCAGGAATTCCAGGTTGTCTTGCGTGGAATCGAATGCTTTCGGCTATGGCAAAGAGGCGGCGGTTTTGACCGCAATCTTTGGAACTCGAAAGCGATTCACAATTCAATTAGCTACATCGAGGACAATCCTGTTCGCTCCAAGCATGCAAATCGTGTGGAAGAATGGAAATGGTCTTCCGCATACGCACGAAAGAACAGTATGGGATTGCTTCCCGATGCATTCAATATTCCTGTTTTCATGTCCAACCCCCAGGTACCGAGCTTGAGGTTCGTATGATTTGCAAACCAAGAATGGGCCATGCCATAAATGGTCATGGCACACAATGCATTAAACTGAAACGTACTGCTGCGGCCACCCGTCCGTTACCCGCGACCACGGTAAACAAAATATCTATAGGTAGCCTCTTTTCTATTCTACCCTATTCCTCCATACATAGTAATCCCGTCCGATATGCGGTCGTACCGCGCAAATCAGCTGCACCGTAGGGAGCTAAACCCATGAAGAATGCGTTTTTTCTGGTTGCATTCACGTTTCTTCTCCCCATGCCTACTATATCACAGACTATTCACAAGAACGAAATAAAGAGATTCGTAGGTTGCGCGAGGACAGATCGCAAGGTGGAACGGGAAAAGGTTCTTTCGGCTTCATTTGAAAAATGGTTCGTTCTGCCGGATCTAGACAGCCCCAACCCACCTGGCTTTTGGCCCAACGGATGCATGTGCGCACAGATACCCATCACGCTGTCTGCGGATAGATTTATCCTTTTTTCTCCAGATGGAAAGAGAGCAATTTTAGTTCTTCCTCACATGGAGGCATTTGAGCGCATTCCTTCTTTGGTTTCATTCTGGAATGTAAGGAGCGATAGTCTGGTCTTCAGCAAATTTCAGGACACGGTTTGGGCTACATCCATGGGCTATAGGTCCTTTGGAGAAAGGGTCAGCATGACGGACGGGTCGCTCCTCGTCCTTTTGACATCTGGGGGTGGTGATGCTGGTGATGTTTGGGGTGCATATGCACTGATGCAGTGGTTTTCCGACGGAAATATCGCGTTCTCAAAGAAAGAGATCACATACAACTGGGAAGCCGACGACACGATACATACAGAAATTGCATGTGGACTGAAGACAATCCAGGGCAACCCAAAACTGCAAGTGATTCGTAAGACATATAGAATTGAGTCCATACTCAAGCCACCCGTAATGGTGGCACACGATACATCATATGCTGCCATTGACGAAATGTTCTGAGCCCCCTACCCAGCCAATGAAGGCTGACGCGGGGCACCAGGCGATTTCGGTTCCGATCAAATGAAAACAAGGAGAGACCCGAGGCACCGCGACTATCCCCAAAAGTTACGCATGGGAGCAGCCTGCAACCCTCGAGCCACACCAGGCAAAATGGGAAGGGTCACCCAACGAGCTTACGTCACGGCCATGGAGCGATTTTGCAATAAAACTGAGGAGATCTATATGCTGCAATGGAAGACCATAGGATCCCTGCCCTTTTTGCTCTTTGTTCTTCTACCATCTTTGCCGCCGCTGTCGTGCGCTAACATTCTCCTCGATATGGGTTCGCGGCGGGTGGCCCCATGTAATACTGAGTGAATCAGAAATCTTGTGTGGCCCGAGGCTTGCCTCGGGTCTCACCCTGTGTATGATATGATCGAATCACTCGCCCATAAGAAACACTACAATGTGCCGGGGCATGCTCATGCGCTGACCTTTACCTGCTACAGAAGGAGGCACCTCTTTCGGGATGCAAAAGCCTGCGCCACTTTTCTTAACGAACTGTCCAAAGCGCGAATCAAGCACAACCTGAAGATCTGGGGCTACGTGGTTATGCCCAACCATGTGCACGCCCTGGTATGGCCGGCCAATCCAGACTATGACATTTCAGCAATCCAGCGGGAAATAAAGAGCCTGGCAGCAGTTGCATATATCAGACATGTTCGCGAAAGCAGACCTGATCTTCTCAAGAGCCTGCTGGTAGAGGATAGCCCAAACGGCGAGCTTCGGTTCTGGCAGCGGGGCGGCGGATTCGACCGCAATCTCTGGAAGGGCTTGGCCGTGCACGAAATGATTGAATACATCACGTCTAGGGACGGACCTTTAAATCTTTATTTACAATTTGGCGTGATTGGGTGCGTAAATTGAAATCCGGCGTGGCCGCAGGCTTCTCGGGCCACACCAGGCAAAACGGGAAGGGCCTGCCCGCCCGGTGATGCTATATTCTATTTTGATCTCCAGGGAGTTTCATGCATAGCCACGATCATCTGTTTGAAAAAATCGAAAAGCAGGAAGAGATTTTCCGTGGAAAGTACCTGCGGGTACAGCGAATGGAAATTGAGCTTCCAGACGGTTCACATTGCACTCGCGAAATCGTGGCGGTTCGCCATGCGGTCGCTGTTCTGCCATACGACGCGGATGGCAATGTCCACCTGGTTCGCCAGCACCGGCCCGCGATTGGAAGAACGATCATTGAAGCGCCGGCAGGACTTATTGACGCTGGAGAATCGGAAGAGGCGGCCGCGATTCGAGAATGCACCGAAGAAACAGGATTCAGGCCGCGCAAACTTGAGCGCCTGGTTACCTACGCCCATGCCGAGGGCTACTCGACGGGCCTGATTACTCTGTTCCTGGGTACGGACCTGGAAAATACGGGAAAGACCAAATTCGACCTGACCGAATTTATGGAGCAGGTAACCATCAAATACGCGGATCTGCTTGCCATGATCCAGCGCAACGAGATTATCGACTCAAAAACCATGCTCTGCGCACTGCTCTCGAAGGAGCGGATCGGCAAAGGCGATAGTTAAACGATCCCCCTCACCCCACTCTCTCCCACCGAGTGGCGAGGGATTCCTGATCAGCAGTACACGGGCAATTACCTCATATCCCTGATTCGAACCTCGACACCCGGGACTTTCTTCAAGGCCGCCGCGATCTTTTTGGGATCGGTCTCGCCGTAATGATACGGATAGACGATCCTGGGACCAAACATCCGGGCCGCGTCCGCGGCCATCTCGGGCGTCATCGTGTAGGGCAGGTTGACCGGCAAAAAGGCCACCTCGATATTCTTGAGGTTTTTCATTTCGGGAATATTCTCCGTATCACCCGCGATGTAGACACGCTTGTCGCCGAAGGTGACCACGTATCCGTTCCCCGCCCCCTTGGGATGAAAGGGGCTGCCGTCAGGCCTTTTGTGCAGAATATTGTAGGCCGGCACCGCCTCAACCCGGAATCCCTCCACTTCACGAACATCACCGTTCTTCATGGCAATTGCGTCTTTGACCTTGGTGGTACCGGCCAAATTCGTGACAATCACGGTTGCGGCCGTGCGGATCTTCCCGATTGCGGCCGAGTCGAGGTGGTCGTAGTGATCATGGGTGACCAGAATCACATCGGCCTTGGGCAACAGCGAGTAGTCAGCCTCTTCGCCAAAAGGATCGGCGAAGATTACTTTCCCATTAAACGTGAGAAGTAGCGAACCATGGGTGATAAACGTGATTTGAAGTTCGCCCGCGGATGTGGGGACCGTATCGGTTTGAAACGCCTTGGTTGTCGGCGAGGCGAACGCAAAAGCGGCTGCAAGCATAAGTACCACTCCTTTCATCATAGTGTGCTCCTTGGCTCATAACGGGCATTCATGGGTCTTCCGTACTTTCCTGGCCTAAAAGGGATCCGTAAAGATATGATCGTAATCACATTGGCAAATCAAGGGGCTTGGCTGTTTTTTCACCTTTTCCCAAAGTAACTACACAGGTTCCCATGAAACCACAGAGAGAAATCCGAGTTAAGAATGAG
>CAYVZU010000071.1:0-19817 GCA_964455935.1 uncultured Fibrobacterota bacterium | reverse complement strand
GTATAGGCTCCCGCCTTTTTCTTTCATTGTTTCCAGATCGGTGACCAGATAGATATGGTCCGCACCAAGAGTTTTCATACCTCGTCGCGAAATGGGATCATTGAAGAAGCCGTGAGCCCATTGGCAACCTGAATCAGGTAGTAAAGCCACCTATCCTCGCCCTGAACGCAAAACCCCATCCGATACTCCATTCGTTGCGTGGCGGCCCTCGCGCCGCATAGGTACCCGCGTAATTTCTTAAGAGCGGCACCGATGACGCAAGCCCTAACAGTCCGAATCAATCCACCTTGAAATCGAAAGGATATACGATCGAGACCTCGCCGACCGCCTTGACGGGAGGAAAGCGTATTTCGCAAATCCTGGATTTCACGGTGGCGTCAAAATCCGGCCTTTGCGTTGAAGAGGATACGACGGTGGGGTTCATGGCCCGACCATCGGGCAGAATGGTGAATCGAATCAGGATTCTCCCCTCAAAAGGGCCGGCCCTCCGCAACTGCTGATTGTACAGCAGCTTCACCGACGAGACCAGGTTTTGCTGAATCACAGCGTGAATGCACTCGGGGCTTCGCAGAGAGTCTTCCGGAAGGTATCGTTTTCGCAATTGAATTGCCCTGGGCCTCTCAATTCTCCGCACTCCAGCCCTCTCCGTGGCACTGCCGCGCCCTTCCTCCCGGATTTCCAACGGCTCTTCGTCTTTTTGAAAATTCACCTCGCGAAGAATCGGATCCTTCAACATGCCCGCCGGAAGCACGTCCAACCTAGCCAGCATCTTCGCATAAGACATATCCTGTCTGTAGTCGGGAATATCGCGGAGCCGAACAAACGACTTTCCCACCCAGTCCACAAGGGACTTCAGCTCCTGCAGGGTGGTGCGCTTGATCTGGCAGGGATACTGGCCCGGATTGACCACGGCGCGCTCGCCCTGCTTCACAATTATGGGACATAGCGAGTCTTTATCGGTTACGTTCACCTTACCCTCCAGCACCTGAACAATCGTCTCTTCCTCATCGACCTCCACGGTGAATGCAGTTCCCTTCACGCTCGCGCTGACCTTCCGGGTCCGCGTTTTGAAGGAACCCTTTAAGGGCAAGATCGATACATTGGCGTAGATCTTTCCGTGAAGCACCATGATGACCACGTCCAAGCTGTCATTGTACGACACAACGGCCTTGGAATTGACGCCCAGCACGATATAATCGGAATCATTGAATGCCACTTTCATTTTTCCATTGTAGGCCGTAAGAAGCGTATCGCCCGAGGCGATCGGCAGCATGAACAGGGCCGGCTTTCGGCAAGCGGCCTGGTAGAGAAAGCAGTCTCCGCGCGAGGCGACAAGCTTTGGATCGCAGTATGGATTCGATTCCTGCTGGCGGCATACAAAAACGGCGCACAAAAGCGCCAGCAGCATTCCGCATCTTGCTAAGTAACGAGCCGCCTTGGGGTAACACATAGGATTACGTGGCAAAATAATAACCTTTTATGGTCCAAACAACCGACGAAAGTCAAACCTCGGCCAGTTGAGGCGGCTCGGTCGATTGAGTGATGGAATTGGTGATTCCTGTTATGAAGAGACCTGCAGGACAGCAGCCCTGCAGGTCTTTATCTCACTTTATATCCGTATGATATTCCTGCAGCGACTTCACAACGGTGGGTCGTTTTCGACGCTCGGTGATACCATGGGCCGACGCCATGGCCGACCGCAAGGTCGTTATATAGGGAATCTTGTGCTTGATGGCGGCCTTGCGGATATAGGAATCATCATGCTTGCTTTGCTTGCCGGCCGGAGTGTTCACCACAAGCCGGATCTGCCGATTCACGATTAAATCCAGAATATTTGGCCGACCTTCGTGAAGCTTCCGCACCAATTCGGAATCAATGCCCTTTTCTTTCAGGTAGTCGTATGTGCCCTGCGTCGAAATAATTTTCATGCCCAAATTGCTGAATTGCCGGGCCACATCCAGTGCCGCTTCCTTGTCTGGGTTTGAGATGCTCATTAACACGCTCCCGCTGACCGGCAACTCCTGCTTGGCCGCTTCCTGGGCTTTAAAAAATGCCATGCCGTAGGAATCCGCCATACCCAGCACCTCTCCGGTCGAGCGCATTTCCGGACCTAGAATGGGATCCACCTCGGGCATCTTGTCGAATGGGAACACCGCCTCCTTGACTCCAAAATGCTTCACCTTCCTGGACTTCACGTTGAGTTCCGAAAGACGTTTGCCCAGCATCAACTGCGTGGCAATGCGGGCCATTTGAATGTTGCATACCTTCGAAACCAGCGGCACGGTTCGCGAGGCGCGCGGATTGGCCTCCAATACGTAAACCCTATCCTTCTCGATGGCGTATTGCATGTTCATCAACCCGACCACACCCAACTCGCGGGCAATGCGCCGGGTATATTCGTTGATCGTATCCAGGTGCTTCTGCGGAATGCTCACGGGAGGGATGACACAGGCCGAGTCCCCCGAATGAACCCCAGCCAGCTCGATATGTTCCATCACGGCTGGGACAACAGCATCGACCCCGTCGGCCAGCGCGTCGGCTTCGCACTCCAGCGCATTGTTCAGAAAACGATCAATGAGAATGGGCCGTTCGGGCGTCACATCCACGGCCTTGGCCACGTATTCACGCAGCATGTCTTCATCGTACACCACCTCCATGCCGCGCCCCCCAAGGACAAACGATGGGCGGACCATGACCGGGTATCCGATGCGGCCGGCCACCAAAAGCGCTTCGCCCAAGTTGCTCGCCATTCCCGATTCGGGCATGGGAATTTCCATTCGTTCCATCATTTTGCGAAACAGGTCGCGGTCTTCGGCCAGGTTAATCGTATCGACACTGGTGCCCAGAATTTTCACTCCGGCTTCGGCCAGTTCCGTTGCGATATTCAGGGGCGTCTGGCCGCCGAATTGCACGATCATGCCTTCGGGTTTTTCCTTCTCATAGATCGACAGAACGTCTTCCACCGTCAGGGGTTCGAAATACAGCTTGTCCGAGGTATCATAGTCCGTCGAGACCGTCTCGGGATTGCAGTTGACCATAATCGTCTCGAACCCCTGATCGCGCAGGGCAAAGGCGGCATGCACGCAGCAGTAATCGAACTCAATGCCCTGGCCAATCCGGTTGGGCCCTCCGCCAAGAATCATAATCTTGCGTTGATCGCTGACCGGCACGTTGTCGGACGCATTGTAGGTGGAATAATAATAGGCTGCATTCTCGACTCCGCTCACCGGCACGGGGTGCCAGGCCTCGACCACTCCTAGGGCTTTGCGCCGGTCGCGAATGCGCTTCTCCGAGATCCCAAGCAACTTGGCCAGGTATTTGTCGGCAAAACCGTCCTTCTTCGCCTGGACCAGAAGCAGGTCGGGCAGATCTCGGCCCTTGTAAGTCAGGATCTTCTCCTCAAGCTCGACCAGTTCCTTCATCTGCTGCAGGAACCAGTGTTTGATGTGGGTAAGATGGAACAACTCGTCGACTTCGGCGCCTTTGCGCAGGGCCTCATACAGGATGAATTGACGCTCGCTCGTGGGCTCGCGCAAAAGTGTTAAAAGCTCGGGAAGCGATCTTCGATTGAAATCCTTTACAAAACCCAAACCGTAGCGCCCGTTCTCCAGAGAACGGATCGCCTTTTGATAAGCTTCCTTATAATTCTTACCGATGCTCATCACCTCGCCAACGGCTTTCATCTGGGTTCCCAGCTTGTCCTCGGATCCCTTGAACTTCTCAAACGCCCAACGGGCGAACTTGATGACCACGTAGTCGCCCCAGGGAATGTACTTCTCCAGGGTTCCGTCGCGCCAATAGGGGATTTCATCGAGGTTCAAACCGCCGGCCAGCTTGGCGGACACAAGCGCGATGGGAAATCCCGTCGCCTTCGAAGCCAGAGCCGAGGAACGCGATGTGCGCGGGTTGATTTCGATGATCACAACGCGGCCGGTTTTGGGATCGTGCGCAAACTGAACGTTTGTGCCGCCGATCACGCCAATGGCTTCGGCAATGGCATACGACCATTTCTGCAGTTTCTGCTGCAGCTCGGGCTTGATCGTCAGCATGGGCGCCGAGCAGAATGAGTCGCCGGTATGCACGCCCATGGCGTCGATGTTTTCAATAAAGCAGACGGTAATCATCTGATTTTTCGAGTCGCGCACCACTTCCAATTCCAGTTCTTCCCAGCCCACCACGGCTTCCTCAATCAGAACCTGGCCGATCAGGCTGGCCGTAAGACCGCGGCCCGTGATCGTTCGCAGCTCTTCCACGTTATAGGCCAGCCCGCCGCCCGTTCCGCCCATTGTATAGGCCGGCCGCACAACGACCGGATAGCCGAGTTCCGATGCGACCTTCTCCGCTTCCTCGACCGTGTAGGCCAATTCGCTCTTGGGCATATCGATACCCAGTCGGGCCATGGTTTCCTTGAAGGCCTTTCGATCCTCGCCCCGCTCAATGGCGTCGATATTGACGCCAATGATCTTGACTCCGTATTTCTCAAGGACGCCCGCCTTGGCCAGCTCCGAGGACAGGTTAAGCCCCGATTGTCCCCCCAGATTGGGAAGCAGCGCATCGGGCCGCTCTTTTTCGATGATCTTTGTCATGGTTTCCAAATTGAGCGGTTCGATATATGTGACATCGGCCGTGCCGGGATCGGTCATGATCGTGGCCGGGTTCGAGTTGACCAGGACGATCTTGTAGCCAAGGGCGCGAAGGGCTTTGCAGGCCTGGGTCCCCGAGTAGTCGAACTCACAAGCTTGACCGATTACGATTGGTCCGGAGCCGATAATCATGACTTTCTCAATGTCCGCTCGACGGGGCATAAATCATCCTTCCCATATTGGTTTTAAACCTGATAACGAGTGTCTTGCTTTCTGCCGGCCGAGATCGAAGACTCCAATCCCCTCTTATTCCTTTCCAGTCCAACAATAGGTGCAGAGCTTCTCTTCGGGCAGACCAATGGCCTTGATCATATCCGGGAGTTCCTGATATTGAAGCGTGCTGATCCCCAGGCGAAGGCGAATCCGCTCGACCATCGCGCAATACTTTTCGCACTTGGGGCTGGTATAGTCCTGCAGAGACGACGGCTCCTTGCCTTCCTCCAGCTCCCGGATGGCCCGGCGGCCGGCCAGGTCCAATTCGGAACGCGACCGGGAGAAATTCAAAAACTTGCAGCCGAACACCAACGGCGGGCAGGCCGGCCGCATATGAATTTCCTTTGCCCCGTAATCATACAGCCGCTGCATGGTGTCTTTGAGTTGTGTCCCGCGCACGATCGAATCGTCGCAGAACAGCAGGCGCTGATCCTGGGTCAGTTCCCGAATGGGAATCAGTTTCATACGGGCCACCAAATCGCGCACCGACTGGTCCTGGGGCATGAAACTGCGCGGCCACGTTGGCGTGTATTTCACAAAAGGCCTGCGGTAGGCGATTTTGCGCTTGCACGAGTACCCCAGAGCATGCGCAACGCCGGAATCAGGAATCCCGGCCACGTAATCGACTTCGACCGTGTCCCGCTCGGCCAGGGCCGCGCCGCAGCGGTAGCGTGAGGCTTCCACGTTGATGCCCTCATAGCTCGATGCCGGATAGCCGTAGTAAATCCACAGGAAAGAGCAGACCTGCATGCGATCATCGGGCTTGCGAAGAACCTCGATCCCATCCGAATTGATCCGAACGATTTCGCCCGGTCCCAGATCGCGAACCGTCTCGTAATCCAGATTGGGGAAAGCGCAGGTTTCCATGGTCAGTGCATAACCAGCGGGTCCTTTTCCAAGAATCACGGGTGTTCGGCCCAGACGGTCGCGGGCCGCGTAGATACCCTTGCGCGTTAACAACAGCATCGAGCAGGAGCCCTCGATCAGTTCCTGCGCTTTGCGAATGCCGTCCTCAAATGTGGCTTCCTGGTTGATGAGCGTGGAGACCATCTCGGTTGGATTGATTTCATTTCCGCTCATCTCGGAAAAGTGGGTCGTCCGCGTGCCGTAGGCCCGCTGTTCCAGAGCATCGAGGTTTTTGATGACGCCCACGGTAACCAGGGCGTATGAGCCCAGATGAGACCCGATGATGAGAGGCTGGTCCTCGTAATCGCTAATTACGCCCACACCCAGTCCGCCTTTCATTTTCGACAGATCGCCGTCGAATTTACTGCGAAACTGCGAATTGGAGATATCGTGGATGAAGCGAGTGAACCCGCCTTCGTTGAGTACGGCCATTCCGCCGCGCCGCGTACCCAGGTGGCAGTGATAATCGGTCCCGTAAAACAGGTCTGTCATGCAGTCACTGGTCTTAGCGACGCCAAAAAAGCCGCCCATGATATTGCCTTTCTTTAACAGGACTATTACCAAAACCGATACTTGCGCGACAACAAAATCACATAATCGGCATGCCTTGTCAACCTGCGAAAGGGCCTTGGCAGCAGCAAAGGCCACCCTTGCGGAAACAGCCGCTAAATACCCCATTTTATGCAGATCTCCGCCTCTTGACTTTTATCCTATGAAAAACTAACCTTGACATTAGATGCAAGGAAGCAGCCCGCATCCCAGTTCGAGGCCATCCGCTGCGGTTTTCAAGGCCGGGGTCATTGCCATTATTGCCTCCCTGATCCTCACGTGCGGGAAAAAACAGGAAAAAATCATACCCACTAAAATCGACCGGAGTCCCGCCCGGGCCGTACTGGTGGTTGGATCCGTGTTTGTCATGAACCGCTCCGAAGGCCCCAAAGCCCGCTGGCGCAAGGTTCGCATTGGAACTGCAATTCACGTCAACGACATGATCCGGACCGGAAACGAATCAAAAGTGGACATCACGATTGCAAGCGAGAAAAAGCTCACCCTGGGTGAAAACACGCTGATCAATATTAATTTCAACGCGGACAAGCCCGACGAGGACCTGCGCGTGGTGGTTGCATTCGGCCAGCTCTTCGGCAACATCAAGAAAATCGTGGGTGACGGCAGCAAGGAGAACTTCTTCGCCACACCCACCGCCACCGCAACCATTCGCGGCACGGTGTTTGAAATCGTCGTGGCCAAACTCACAGGCGAATGCGCGGTCAAGGTTGTAAAAGGACTGGTGGCCGTACGAAAGCGCGTGGCCAGAAAGGTATTCAAGGCCGATGCCTCCTCGCCCAGTGCGCAGCAACTCCAGCAGGTCGATCTAAACAATGCCGACAACCTGACCTCATTTCTCAATATCATCGGTCTGGACGAGGGCGCGGCCAAGCGGGAAAAGCTGCGAAAAGAAATTGCGGCCCAAAACGAGAAACTGCGCCAGGCGGCGCTGGGCCGGGGTTATTCGCCCCAGGAAATCGAAATGATGATCGCCCGCCAGACCAAGACTCTCCGGGAAAAGGCCGGGGACTCCGAGCCCGAGGAAATCATGGTCAAAGCCGGTCACCAAGCCCAGATTTCCTATACGCGTTCCGGAATCCAGGTGAGCCAGCTTGGCGTAAAAGAGCTTGGCTTTCTGTTTCGCCTTTACGGCGAGGACCGCTTAAAAGAGGCGCTGGCCAGCGCCGACCTGGTGAACCGTCCCGCCGGTATGGCCGAGCCCATGGATTCGGTTTCCATGCTGATGACCAAGATGATCGAAACTCACATCAAGAACAAGGTAATGAAAGAAAAGCAGAAGAAAGCCGGAATCAACAAGCCGCCGGCGATCACCTCCGAGGCGCCCGGAGAGACCTATGTGGCCAATACCTATACCTATCAGGTCGTTGCCGCGGACCCGGACAATGACGACCTGACCTTTTCGTTGATTGCGGCGCCCGAGGGAATGGAAATTTCGACGCTTACGGGCCTTATCAACTGGATCCCGCAGGCGCCCGGCCTCTTTCCGGTACGAGTGAAAATCGATGACGGCCGCAAGGGAGTGGTGATTCAGGAATTCCAGATTGATGTCCGCGCCATGGGTGGGTCCCGGCTTGAAATCAAGCCCACGGGCGGCACCGTTGAAACCCAATTCCGTTTTGCCTGCCTGGCTTCGGACTCCGGCGCAAGGGACGCGGCCTACCGCTGGGATTTCGACGATGACGGCAAGTGGGACCTTCCCGCCAGCGGCGGCTTCTCCAAAGACCGCACGGCGGCACACACGTTCCGGAAGCGGGGCCAATACTCGCCGCGGGTCGAAATCAAAAACAGCCAGGGGATCAGCCAATATTTAACGAGCCGGATTATGGTTGTGGGACGCCCCTGCAAGGTCTATGCGGGGCCCGACCAGCGCGGCAACCTGCGCTCGCAGATTTCCTTTCTGGGTCATGTCATGGATCCCGACCAGGAGATGCTCTCGTGCTCGTGGGACTTCGAGTCTGACGGTCGCCAGGATTGGGAGGGAAAAATTCCGCAGACGGTAGCGCATAGTTTTGGCGCAGCCGGCCGCTACAATTCGATCTTCACCGTCCGCACCTATTCGAACCGGGTCTTCTCCGACACGGTATTCATTACAATCGCAAATGCCCCTGCCGTCGCCATGACCCGCAAGGAATTCAAGACCCTGGTAGGCATGAAAGCGACATTTGAAGGCAAGGGCAGCGATCCGGATGGCGCCATCCGGGAATACGAGTGGGACTTCAACAGCGATGGCGTCTATGATTGGCGCTCGAATCTCATTGGCAACGCCAACTACAGTTACACGAGGCCCGGGACCTACAAAGCCGTATTCCGCGTCACTAGCGAGGATGGCGGCCAAGCTACCGACACCCTCCGCGTCACGGTCTTCGACCAGAACTCGCCCGAGTTCCAGGATTTCCTGAAATCGAAGTAGGAATTTGACAGGATCGCAGGATTTCCGGATTCCGTCAATCTCTCCAAAGATCCTATAATCCTGTCTCGCTTATTATTCTTGGAGTTCGCGCAGCGTTCTGCTACGCTTGGAATGCTTGAGGCGGCGGAAGGCCTTCTCTTTGATCTGGCGAATCCGTTCCCGGGTCAGATTGTAGATCTCGCCGATATCTTCGAGGGTATGGGCAGAATCGAAGCCGATGCCAAAATACAGCCGCACAATTTCGGCTTCTCGCTTGGTAAGCGTTCCTAAAATCGATTCGACGCGGTCGCGCAAGGAAATCTCGGCCAGGCATGCATCGGGCGATTCACCGCCTGTGTCCCGCAGAAGATCAAGACGCGTATCGCCGTTCTCGAAGGGAGCATCGAGCGAGACATGGGTATCGCCGATCATCATCGAATCTTCCACGTCCTGCTTCTCCATGCGCAGTTCCCGGGCGATTTCGTGAAAGTCCGGTTTGCGCATTAGCTTCTGTTCGAGCCGCGTGGTTGCCTTGCCGATCTTATGGATGGCGCCCACCCGGTTCAATGGCGTCTTGACCACGCGCGACTGGTCTGCCAACGCCGAAAGAATCGCCTGGCGAATCCACCAGACGGCATAGGAGATGAATTTGAACCCCTTGGTCTCGTCAAACCGTTTGGCGGCCCGAATCAAGCCAATGTTGCCTTCGTTGATCAGATCCACAACCGGCATTCCCTGGTGGCGATAATTCATGGCCACGCTGACTACGAATCGAAGATTTCCCTCCACCATTCGTTTCAATGCCCGGCGGTCCCCTTTACGGATCTTTTGGGCGAGCTCGGATTCTTCAACCCGCTTAAGGGGCTTGTGTTTGCCAATCTGCTTCAGATACAAAGCCAGGGAGGCCTCTTCCGAGATATACCGGTTTGCGCTCTCCTCCGCCGCCATAGCTGCTTCTTTCGGTCTTCTGCCGCGGTTCAATTTACCCCCAAGTTTCGGATTTGCTCCATAGGCTAGCTACTCAAAATGCAGGATTACATATCAATCCGCAACTTTTTCTGAAAAGGGGAAACCCTGGCTTGATCGGCCAGAGCCTGAAATACAATATAATGTATTCAGTAGAGGATCCGACCACAAGTGCGGTGCAATTTTATGAGGAGTCAGATGGCCCCGCTCCCCTTTTGGCCTGTGCGCGACCGGATAAGCTTACCTGGTCGCTCTTGCAAGACCAGCCCAAGCTTAGGAGTCTTCGAGAGCCAGGCTTGGTTTTCCAGCCTCAACAACGCGCTTCTTCAGAGCGCCTCCAAGAACGGAGTTGACCTCCAAAGCGACCTTCATCCAAGTCCGGTCCCGGACATGCGCGGAAATGCTGTTGCGGTCCCACGTCTGCTTCAGGGCCTCACGGATGCCCTCCTGAACCGATTCGGAGTTGCATTCCACCAACCGCCCCAGGTGTTGGGCGGTCATGATCTCGGAAGTCCCGTTCACACGGGTTGCGACCACAGGCGTTCCGCAGGCCAGGGACTCCATAATCGCATTGGCCCAACCCTCACGTTCGCTGGTCAGGCAAAAAATGTCCGCGCTATTGTACCACAGATGCAATTCCCGGTTTTGTTTTTCACCCGCAAGGGTTACAAACGGCCCAAGCCGCAAACGGTCTATCTGGCGTTGAATCGCAGGGCGATGCGCGCCTTCGCCGATTACGTAGAGATGAACGCCTTTTACGGTTCCGACTAGTTTGGACAGGGCGTCCAATAGGAGGGGCACCCCTTTGTGCCGCATCAGGGCCGCGACGGTTACCAGAATTTTGCCTTCGGCGGAAAGAGAAAGCGCCCGACGGGCCTCTATGCGGTCGATTGGAAAGAAGAGCGCGGGGTCGATCCCGTTGGGAACCACGGTGATTTTCCGGTGATCGATTCCCAGGCGGAGCATCTCCGATTTGAGAGACTCGCAAACCGAAACAATCCGGTTGGAGCGGGTCAGGGCATACCGGATTTGGGGAGCGATGAACCGGAATTTTGGAAAGTAACTGATATCGGTGCCTCTGGCCGACAGGACTATGGGTATTCGTAACCGTCGGCCGTGCAAGACAGCCGCCAATCCGTCCGGGAAAATATAGTGGCCATCGATCAAATCGAAGGGCTTGCTTTGGTGAAGACGATCGATGATGCCGCGGGTTGAGAGATAGAGTAGGATACCATGCAACACCATTCCGATTTTTGGGATCAGGAAATAACGTGGATGCTCGACGCAAACACCGTCAACGACCTCGTGCGAAGCGATTCGCGAAAATGCGCGCCAGCCTGCCGATGGGATCCAGGCCGGGGAATACGGAACCGGAGCGACCACATGAATGTTGACATTCTCCAATTTGGCCAGATGCATTACCCGATTGCGGACAAAAATTCCATGATTGGGCTTTTGGTGGTTGGGAAATAGTGTGGTAAAAACCAGTACCCTCATTCTAGCCTCCCTAAGGATCAGGAGATCCGTGTAAAAGCGGCCCCGCCGAGGGCGGCGCAATGCTTGGGGTCGCATACAGATAATGTTCGGCCCAGAGCTCAAAACAAAGCAGGCTCCAAAGCGGCTTCGAAAAATCCGAATACCCGCCGCGGTGCCGGCGCCAAAGCTCCCGTATGAAACCGGAATCAAAAAAACCGCTTGGCCGTTCCGGCTCCACAAGATACTGGTGGATCAGCGGGCTCATTTCGACGCGCATCCATTTCCGCAGCGGAATGGAGAACCCCATCTTGCGCCGTTCAAGAACCGTCGGCGGCAACAGACGGGACGCGGCCCGTTTCAGAATGTATTTCGCCGTCGTCCCCTTCAACTTCAGTGTCCAGGGGATGCGGGCGGTCATTTCCACAAACCTGTGGTCGAGTAGAGGAACCCTGACTTCGAGGGAATTGGCCATGCTGGCACGATCCACCTTGGTCAGGATGTCTTCGGGCAGGTAGGTTTTAAAATCCAGGTACAGAGTCCGGTCAAAGGCATTTGGCGATTCGCAGTTCCCGTAATGCCGGCGGAAAAGCTCGGACGGATCGTAGTCCTCCAAATCCCTTCGAACATCCTGGTCAAGAATGCCGTTGCGAATGGGTCGCGGCGCAAGCGACATGGTATTGAAGTAGGCCTCCACCGGGTCTGCCGCAAGATTGCTCAGGAGGGTCTTGGCCCGGAGTGATTGGGGAAGCCAATCGCCCTTGGGATACCAATTCCCCGCCGGTGCCATCAGATTTCTGCGCAGGAATGACGGGATAAGCCCGCGAAGCCTGTTCTCAAGGGCATCGTAATAATAGCGCCGGTAACCGGCAAAATTCTCGTCTCCCCCATCGCCGGATAGCGCAACCGTTACATTGCGCCGGGTCAGATTGCAGACGTAATAGGTTGGCAGCGCTGACGAATCGGCAAACGGCTCGTCGAAATGCCATGCCAGCTTGCGCACGATTCCCAGAGCGTCGGGGGAAACCGAATATTCATGGTGCTGCGTCTTCAGATAGTCCGCCATCGCGCCGGCATACCCCAATTCGCTATACTCGTGGTCCGAAAAGCCAATGGAACTGGTTATTACCGGCTGGGGCAGCAGTTTTGCCATCAACGCCACCACAATGCTGGAATCGATGCCGCCGCTGAGGAAAGCGCCCAGTGGAACATCGCTGACAAGCCTGATCCGCGTGGCCTCTTCCAGGGAGGCCAGAAGGGATTCGCAAAGCGCCGGCTCGTCCGGTTTGGGGTCCGGATCGAAATCCAGGTCCCAATATTGCCACCTGCGTGTCATATGCCCCTGTTGAATCAGGGCCGTTCCGGCCGGCAGCTTGCGAATGCGACGAAAAATGGATTTCGGCGATGGAACATACCCAAATGCCAGGTAGTCGCCGAGGGCTTCCAAATCCACCTCCCGGCCGATCGATTCATCCTGCAGGATTGCCTTGATTTCCGAGGCGAAGATGATCCTGTCGGGCTGAATGGAATAGTATAGAGGCTTCTTTCCCAACCGGTCTCTGGCCAGGAACAATGTTGAGGTCTTCTCGTTCCATAGCGCAAAGGCGAACATTCCCCTGAAGCGGAGGAGGCAGTCTTCCCCCCATTGCTCGTAGCCATGCAGAATGACCTCGGTATCCGTTCTCGACCGAAAGCTGTGGCCTTTGCGTTCCAGCTCATGGCGAAGGTCCGCGAAATTGTAGATTTCGCCATTGAAGACGACCGCCAGGCTTCCGTCCTCGTTGCACATGGGTTGGCGTCCGGTTGACAGATCAATGATACTCAGGCGCCGGTGGGCCATTCCCATTTTACCGCTAAGGAGAATACCCTGACCATCCGGCCCGCGATGAGCCAGAGTGCTGTTCATTCGTTCGATCAGCACAGGATCGACCGTCTGGCCGGCAAAAGAGTAAATGCCGCAAAGTCCGCACATCGCGAGATTGCCTCCGTTGGCCGATCATGTCCAAAGATAGCTGCTCACATCACTCGGAAGGCCTTGAAACCACTATGCCCACGGAGGGCTTACCATCCATGGTTGGTTTCGTAGCCTGCCAAGGAGTTGCCCCATAGGAGGACAGCATATCATGGACCAGAAATCCAAAGCGCCTGCAGCGATTAATCGGGGAGTTCCAAAGATTAAGTATCAATAGAGCGTTTTTTATAAGTGAGAGATTGGCATGGGGAGGACTTGCAGCCATTACCATTTTCAAGAATCACTGTCCGCAAAATCACGCCTGCTTGCGCCGAAATAGCCGAAATAGATTGACTCGCGAAGAACCCGATGGTATTTTTCTTTCAGGTTTTCGCAAGATCGCAAGAATAGAGTCCCGACCTGTCGGGAGTAGCTCGTTGGGTAACCGGCCAACAAGCTTGAGAATGAACGATCGCAGGGTGGAGCAGTCCGGTAGCTCGTTGGGCTCATAACCCAAAGGTCGCTGGTTCAAATCCAGCCCCTGCTACCAATAAAACCCCGAATTCGCCATAAAAAGTGGATTCGGGGTTTTTTATTTCCATCCAGACAAGCCCCGTAACCCATTGAAATCTATCAAACCCTTCTCAGGTGTGAAACATTTGTGAAGCGACATTCGTTTTTAAGCCGGGTGTCGGATAGGGCCGCATCAAAAAAGAATTGAGAGGGGAAACGATCCTCATCGGTTTGGACCAGGAGCCGAATCTATGGAGCGGCTGTTGGAGCCGGAACCACGTAAAGGCAAGTGAGCCGAACAACGAACAAGGAACGTTCAATATTCTTCGTTGTGTTTTAAGGTACGAGTAGCCCTCACGAAATCGCATGCTCACGATCTGGTAATCTGCCAATGCGTAAGACTACCCAGAGACACGAATCTCTCTCCTATCTCCCCCTGCGTGGGAGAAATTGACCCAGATCGTCTTTTCCGGCAGTAGCTCGCGGATCCGCTCGGCCCATTCGATCAGGCAGATTCCGTTTCCGTCGAGGATTTCCTCCAGCCCGATATCGAGGCACTCGGATGCTTCCCGAAGACGATACACATCCATGTGATAGACAGGGAGGCGTCCCGTGGTGTAGACGTTGAGCAGCGAGAATGTCGGAGAAAGCACCGGCTCCAAAATGGAGAGACCCTGGCAGACGCCCCGGACAAAGCAGGTCTTGCCGCTGCCCAGCTCTCCGGTCAGGGCGACCACATCACCGGGCCGAAGCCCTGCGGCAAACTCGGCCGCATACGCTTCGGTCTGGGCTTCGCCACTCGTGGCAATGGGTCTGATCTGTTCCTGCATTTGATTGTGATAAGCGGCGCAAAGGCCTTTTTAAACGAGTTTGCGTTGGGGGATTTCCGTAACACCACCCATATACGGCCGCAGCACTTCGGGTACGATCAGGGTCTTCTGAGCTGTCTGATAGGTCTCCAGAAGGGCAACAATGATTCGGCTGGTCGCCAATCCCGAACCGTTGAGCGTGTGGAGGAAACGAACCTTGCCTTCACGGTCCTTAAACCGGATGTTGGCACGCCGGGCCTGAAAATCCTCGAAGTTGCTGCACGAGGAGACCTCCAAAAACTTATTCTCGACCGGTGCCCAGGCTTCGAGGTCGTAGCATTTGGCGGCGGCGAAACTAAGGTCGCCGCGACAGAGCATCAGCACCCTGTACTTGAGACCCAGGGCTTTTAGGATATCCTCGGCATTTTGCACCAGGGCTTCCAGTTCGTCATAGCTTTTCTCGGGCTCCACGAACTTCACCATTTCCACTTTATTGAACTGATGGACCCGCAGGAATCCCTTGGTGTCCTTCCCATAGCTGCCTGCTTCGCGACGAAAACAAGCCGAATAGGCGGCATGATACACTGGCAATGCCGAAACCGGGAGGATTTCGTCGCGGTAAAGGTTCGTAACCGGCACTTCGGCCGTGGGAACCAGGAAAAGATCGTCCTTTTCGGCCAGGTACATCTGCTCTTCTGATTTTGGGAGCTGGCCGGTGCCGGTCGCGCTGTCGCGGTTTACCATGAACGGAGGAAAGATCTCGGTATAGCCATGCTTGTCCAGGTGGTAATCGAGCATGAACTGGATCAGAGCCCGCTCCAACCGCGCGCCCAAACCTTTGTAGACCGGAAATCCCGAGCCGGCGATTTTCGCCCCGCGTTTGAAATCAAGAATATCGAGGTACTCGCCAAGTTGCATATGATCCAAGGCCGCAAAATCCAGCTTGGGTTCACTGCCCCATTCCCGAACCACCACGTTCTGGGCTGCATCCCGTCCTTCAGGCACGGAAACGTGCGGCAGATTGGGAATGCACAACTGCAAACCGCGGATCTCCACCTCAAGCTGGGCCAAGCGACCGTCCATCTCCTTGATTCGTCCGGAAATCTCCTTCATGGCCGCCATTTTGGCCGATGCATCCTGTTTCTCGCGCTTGAGTCGGGCAATCTCTTCGGTCTCAACGTTGCGCCGCCGCTTCAGCTCCTCGACTTCTTTGATAATGCCACGGCGCTCTTCATCTTTGGCCAACAGGCCGTCGATATCCGCTTTGTCGTTTTTATCGCCAACAGCTTTTTTAACAAGGTCCGCATTTTCGCGGGTGAATTTAAGATCAAGCATAGGTTTGCGCCCTTTGAGTTGTTGTGTTCGATAAAAAAATATCTTCATCCCCAGTGTGGGGCAATTCCGTTGGGGCCAAAGGGGCGCATTTGCACGCTGCGGGCCGGCTTAAGCGGACCAAGCACGAGTTTCATCTGCCCTTCCGAAAAAGGCCTGGTTCCAATAAAACAGGGCACGTGTCGTAGTAACCTTTGCGGCTATCTACGGCAATGATGACCGCTCCGCGGCCGAATAGATCTTTGCCTTCTGCAGTTTTCTAATCCATTTCTCCATGTCATTATCGCTGTCGGTAATCGTCAGCGTATCTCCATCCACCGCATAGTTCGAAGCCCGCACATCGGCCGATTGTCCTGGCCACTGTCATCGTGACGATTATCTTCGTGGCATTGTAGATAGCGCTTGCACTGCCTCCGCCTAGTGCGGCAAAGGCATTGACCAAGTCCATTGCGTGGCCTGGGCTGACCTGCCTCGGGTACCTACTCCAGATCGGTCAAAGTCAAAAAACCTTTCATGAATGTCCTGACCGCTTTTCCGCTAAAGCACTCGACGTGTGCGTCGTCGCCCAATTTGGCAAAAACCTTTGGCTCGATTTTGATTTTGAATTTTAGACCCAAACCTTGATGCAAAACGCCGGCTTTGTAAATGGCCTCAGTCATACTCGCCTCCTCTGCTTAGTGTGACAAAACAAATCGTATAGGAAAATAGTCTATTGTCTGCCTGTTTGGGGTTTTGATTCGTCGAAAAGAACGAGCAGTTGGACAGGGCCTTCGGTATTCAGCGTATTCAAGTGGATTACGGAAACAACGCATTTCTTGTCGTTTATAATGACGGTCCCTTCCGTTGATATCTGCCCCGTGGACACATCGACGGGCATTCTCACTTACAGGGCCGATGTACTTCAAATCAACGAGCCGCTTTCGAATTTCGTAAAAAGCGGAACCACCGATGAATGCCGGATGTCCGCGGCATGACGAGTTTCTGCCAAACTCATCCAGCAGGCCGGAATCCGGTGCGAAACAGGGTATTACACGTCCTATGAAAAGTACTTGCGGAGTCTTCGGCCGGATTCAGTCGGGACCGGTGAGACATGGATACCCGAAGAGAGCAGGAATAGAGTGAGTTCAGTCGTTTTCGGCAAAGAGTCTTTGAATGATTTCGTCCGAAACGACCATGCCCGAGAGGGTCAGGCACAGGCGGTTGTCGTTAACGCGGGTCAGGCCTTCGCGATTGAGGTCTCGCAGAATTTCCGGGGCGGGACAATAGCCAAGGCCGGCGATCTTCTTCAGGTCCAATCCATCGGCCGTGCGCAGCCCCAGCATGATCTCTTCGTTGATTCGGTCACATTGCGTAACGGACTCTTCTCGCCCCCAAGGCGGCCGTTTTGCGAGAATAGCCTGGCAGTATTGTGTGATATTGGAGACGTTCGCCCGCCGCCTTTCGCCCAGCAGCGAGTGTGCCGCAGCGCCAATGCCAATACAGTCTCCTCGGTCCCAGTAACGGCTGTTGTGCCGTGACCGGAATCCTGGAAGCGCGTAGTTGCTGATTTCATAATGTTCGTAGCCGGCCTTGGTGAGAACACTGTGGGCCAGGCGAAAAAGCTGATTGTAGCTTTCGGGCCGCGGCAGGCGCAGATCGCCGTTTTGCACAAGAGCGTGCAAAGGCACCCCAGGGGCCAGCGACAATCCATAAGCGGAGATGTGCTGGGGCCGCAGCTGCACGGCCTTTTCCAGATCCTTGCGCCAGGCCGCAACGGTTTGGCGGGGAACCCCAAAAATCAAATCGATCCCAATGTTGGCCCACCCCATTTGCCGGGCCTGCTCGAACGAGCGAATTGCCATGGCCGCGTTGTGCATTCGCTCCAGCGTTTGCAGGATGGAATCTTGGAATGACTGGATCCCCAGGCTGATCCGGTTTAAACCGGCCTCTTTCCAGCAGGCCAGCTTGCGGCGATCCAGACTGCCGGGATTGGCTTCGATGGTCATTTCGGTTCCGGACAGGTCGCCCGCCCATGTCCGAACCTGTGTGATAAGCTTCCTGAGATGGGAAGGATGAACCAGCGACGGCGTGCCGCCGCCGAAGTAGATCGAGTCGACCTTGCCTGAAGCGAAGCGGGAAAGATGATCGTTTAATTCCCGTCCACAGCAGTCAAAATACCGGACCACCCCGCGCAGGCTCTCGACGGAGTAGAAATCGCAGTAGCCGCACTTGCGCTCGCAGAAAGGAATATGGAAGTAGAAGGAAACCGAGGCGCCGCCCGCCGAAGCCCCGGTCCGTTGTTGGTTCGCCGTGGACAGGCAGCGCCTCTCCGGCAACTTGCGCGAGACCGGCGTTTTAGGCCGGGGAACTCGTCTCGGCATCCGGTCCTTGCGTCTGCGTCTTGCACTTGGGACAAATCAGGAATGTTCCGTCTTTCTTGTTGGACCGCTCGACCAGATACGGATGCTCACACGCCGTGCACTTGCCTTTGGCCGGCTTGTCCCACGTCGCGAATTTGCAGTTGGGGTACCGCGAGCAGCCGTAGAAAAGACGGCCGCGCTTGGTGCGCCGCTCGACCATTTCGCCGGTGCAGCCTTCATTGGGGCAGGGAATGCCCGTGGTGATGGAGCGGACGTATCTGCATTTTGGATATCCCGAGCACCCGATGAACCGGCCCGTGCGCGTGTAGCGGATCTTAAGCGGCGAACTGCATTCCGGGCATTTCTCGTTCTGGATGCGAGCGTCGTCGGGGTTATCGCCAAGCGGTTTGGTGTTCGTGCAATCGGGGTAGCCGCTGCAGGCCACGAACCGCCCGTTGCGGCCCCATTTAATAATCATGGGCTTGCCGCAGCGGTCGCAATTCTCGCCGGTCTCCTCGCGCAGCGACTGCTTGAGTCCCTTGATCTGCTCCCGCGCCCCGGAGAGCGTCTTGGAGAAGGACGCGTAAAACTCGTCAAGGACATGCAGCCAATCCTCTTCGCCCGATTCGATGCGGTCGAGCAGTTCTTCCATGTGGGCGGTAAAGCCGATTTCAAAGATTTCGGGGAATTCCTGAATGAGAATGCGGTTCACCGTCTCCCCGATCTCGCTTGGAAAGAACCGGCGGTTATCCACACGAACGTATTTGCGCCGGCGCAGGGTGTCGATGATCTGCGCATAGGTCGAGGGCCGGCCAATGCCTTTGGATTCCAGTTCACGGACCAGCATGGATTCGGTAAAGGCGGGCGGCGGCTGCGTGAAATGCTGCAACGGTCCCCACCCCACGAATTTCAGATCGTCGCTCTCTTTGAGCACGGGAAGCTTTCTCTGCTCCTCCTCTTTTTCGTTCTCTTCTTTTTCCTCTTCATATTCTTTCTTATAGCCGGCAAATTTCTCCACGGCGCCCGTAGCCCGGAAAATATGGCCGTTGGTGGCAATGTCCACCACGGTTGCATCGTAGATGGAATTCGACATCTGGGATGCGACGAACCGTTTCCAGATCAGTTCGTAAAGCTTGAACTGCTCTTTATTGAGATACGCCTTGACCCGCGGCGGGCTGTATTCCTCCGCGATGTAGGTGGGCCGAATCGCTTCGTGCGCATCCTGGGCCGTCTTGCTTTTTTTGTATTCCTTGGGTTTCTCCGGAACATACGCTTCGCCATGCACCTGCCGTATCCAGTTGCGAACCGAGTCGCGGGCTTCCTCGGAAACGCGTGTGGAATCCGTACGCATGTAGGTGATGAGACCCACGGACTCGCCGGCCAGCTCCAAGCCTTCGTAAAGCTGCTGGGCAATCATCATGGTTCGGGCCGCGGAGAAGTAAAGGCGCCGGGCCGCTTCCTGCTGGAGCGTGCTGGTGATAAACGGCGGACTGGGTTGGCGCACTTTCTCTTTGGTGGTAACGCTCTGCACGCGAAACGCGCGTCCGGCCAGCTTGGCCATAACCTGGTCGGTCGTGGCCTGGTCGGGCAAATGCGCTTTGGAACCGTTGACTGTATGCAACCGCGCCTTGACGGCCTGGTCCTCTCCGGCCAGAAGATCCACTTCCAGAGTCCAGTATTCCTCGGGTTTAAAGCTCTTGATTTCCTCGCCCCGCT
>CAYVZU010000070.1:11500-19879 GCA_964455935.1 uncultured Fibrobacterota bacterium | reverse complement strand
TTAGCGCGAGCCTGTTCACCTTCCCAATTCTTCTGCGCGACTTCGGCCAGGCCGCGGCGCTCGGTTTTCTGGCCAGCGTGCCTGCGGGCGTGTTGGCCAGCGCCTCGCTTGTCCTTGATTTAGCGATTCTGGCGGTTTGCGGCATCCATCCGGGCCTGGCGCACTTTTACGGCCACACCAACGACGCAGTGATCCGTCTTCTCTGCGGCCTGGCCGATCTGTTCTCGCGTCCATCCTGGAACCGGATCACAATTCAAGGCCCGGCAGGATACGAGTTGTTCTACTATGCCCTTCTGATTGGACTTTTCCACATCCGACGGCCCTGGGGAAAACGGCTTGCGGTCTGGACCGTCAGCCTGGCCATTGCCGTTGCAGGCCTTGGCCGGTTGCGGCCCGATATGTTCGAAGCCACTTTTCTTGATGTTGGAAACGGCGATGCAATCCTGCTGCATTTTCCCGACGGGCGGAATGTGATGGTGGATTGCGGTCCCTGCGTCTTCGACAGCAGGACTCCCAATGAATCGCGGCTTCCCCGGATTCTCAGTCGCCACAGAGTTCACCGGCTTGATGCGGTTGTCCTAAGCCACTATGACAGCGATCATATCTGCGGTCTTTTCTCGATACTCGAGCAGATGCCCGTGGGGCAGGTGTTCGCGCAAGCATATTCGGACGGAACGGGCCAGGAACCGGAACTGCGAAAACGGATTGCTGACAGCGGGGTTCCCCTTCGCGATCTTCGCGCGGGAGACGAACTCCTCGGGCTTCCTCAAGGGTTTGGCCTCCATGTTTTGCACCCCTGCCGCGATTTCGGCAACAGGAATGACAACTCTCTTGTTCTGTTGCTCACGGCACATGGGCAGCGGATTCTGCTGACCGGAGATGTCGAGAACCCGCCGGCAATCGCCGCCCTGGCCTCGTCCGTCCGGGGCCCGGTCGACCTTCTAAAAGCGCCGCATCATGGCGAGGCGGGGCCGGCCGTCCTGTCATGGATCAAACAGCTTGCTCCAGTCAGCATCGTCATCTCGAACCGAATCGCCGGCCGCGAGCAGGAACTTATGGACCTGCAAGGCCCGCGCGTGCTATCGACCTCGCAAGGCGGGGCCATTCGCGTCCGGCTCGCCGAAGAGGGGCTGGAGATCATAGGTCCGCGAGTTCCCAAAACCCGAACACATCTGCTCTACTAGAGTTTTAGAGATTCTTGCTGTTCTGAGAAGAACTTGGATAGGATTACGGGATGCAAACTCTTTCTCCTGTAAATCCACGAAAAATTCCGTTATTCCATTAAAAAGATTTGATTGTAGCTTTGTCTCGCCATGGTCATTTGCACCTCCCCCATAAATCGAATATTTTTATCTACAATGTTACCCGAACTCGGACCGCAATTACAGATCGAGCAGATCAAAGGTTATCTCTGGATCCGGCCCAGGGGCGAGCTGGATATCACGGCTGCCAATCTGCTCAGCAAGAATATCATCGACAGCATAGGCGAGAACGCGCGTCTCCCCGTGATCTTCGATCTCTCCCTGACCGACTACATCAACTCCACGGTTCTGGGGCTTCTGGCGCATTTGGTGAATCTCTATCGTGAAAAGAAGCTTGATTTCATCTTTTTCCAGCCGTCGAATCTTGCGCTGCGGCTTTTTGAAGAGACCTGTCTGCTCAAGGTTATTCAGGTGTGCCGGTCCAAGGCCGAACTTCCGGCCGCCGCTCAGTAGGCCCGGCGAACTCCCGGCCTTGGGTCTAAAACGCCACTGGTTTTTCATGAATCAAAAGCCAACACTGATCTCCGGGTACGAAACGTTCTATCGCAAAGCCGCTTTCATTCCGCAGCAGCTGGATCCCAGGGAACTTGATCTTTTCGCGCGCCTTGCCGGCGATTGCGGACAGAATCTCAGAATACTGGATCTGGGCTGCGCCGAAGGCAAATTGGCTGTGCTCCTGGCGCGGCAGGGGCATCGGGTTACGGCCGCCGATCTGGCGCCAGACCACATTCGACAGGTTCAGGCCTTGGCGGAACGGGAACGCGTCATCGTCAAAACCGTGCTGTGCGACATCGAAAAGGACCTCGATAGCCTTGGTGCGGAAGACTATGACGTGATTTTCTTTATGGATGTCATCGAGCACCTTCGGATGCCCGCCGCTGCGGTTTCCAACCTGCGGAATCTGCTGGCCGAGGGAGGATCCCTCATTATCAACACCCCAAACCTCAGTGCTTTCAGCCGGGTTTACGGCTACATGCGCAAGGGGAGACGGAAAGAGAATTTCTTCGATCCCAGGGCGCTGGGCGATCTGCATTTGCAGGGCTACGACTACCAAACCCTGGAGAAACTGCTCAATTTCTGCGGATTGCAGATTACGGATATAATCCCAACACAGATCGAACTCCCCTTTGTGCACCGGTTTCGCCTTTTCAGGCCGATTCAGGAATGGCTGGCCCGATTGTTCCCGCTGGTTTCCGGAAACCTGCTGGTGAAATGCCGTAAGGTGAATCCGCTCGATATGGACAAGCAGATTGAATACTGGAGAGAAATATACGGGAAGTGAGTCGGGAGTCGGAGTCGGGAGTTTCCAGGTCTTTGGATTTTGACTCACTCGCAACTCACCACTCACAACTCTCCCACAACCCGCAACTTTCTCCCTTGCTTGCACTTAGGTTTGAAAGCTATTTTTGAGCCAGTATGAAAGACGGTTCCGCTCTCCGTACCGGCTCTGCTGTGTCCTCCTTCTAAATTCTCCGTGCAAACTTTATCCATTGTCCTTCCGGACGGAAAGAAATTGCAGTTGAATGAAGGCGCTTCGGCCCTTGATGCGGCTAAAGCCATTGGTTCAGGACTGGCCAAAGCCGCGCTTGCCGCCAAGATCAATGGAAAACCCGTTGATCTTTCGGCGAAACTTTCCGACGGCGACAAACTTGAGATTATCACCTTCTCGTCACCCCAGGGGCATGAGATCTACTGGCACAGCAGTTCGCATCTGCTGGCCATGGCCGTGAAACAACTTTGGCCTAAAGCCAAGCTGGCCATTGGGCCGGCCATCGAGAACGGGTTTTATTACGATTTCGACGTCGAAACGCCCTTTGTTCCCGAGGATCTCGAGAAGATCGAGAAGAAAATGGCCGAACTTGCGGCCCAGTCGGTTCCCTTCGAACGCAAAGAGCTTTCTCGTGACGAGGCGCTTTGCCTGTTTCAGAGCCAGGGTGAAAACTACAAGGCGGAACTGGTTTCGGAAGCCGAAGGGGCGATCAGCCTGTATTCGAACAACGGGTTTGTCGATCTCTGCCGCGGTCCGCATGTACCCGACACGGGCCGTATCCGCGGCTTCAAGCTGCTGAGCATTGCCGGGGCCTATTGGCGGGGCAGCGAGAAGAACAAGATGCTCCAGCGGATCTACGGTATTTCGTTTCCGGACAAAAAAGAGCTGGGGGAGTATCTCCAGCGGATTGAAGAGGCGGAGAAGCGCGATCACCGGCGGCTTGGCCGGGAACTCGACCTGTATTCCATCAGCGAAGAAGTAGGGCCGGGTCTTGTCCTGTGGCATCCCAAAGCGGGCGTGATCCGCTCGACAATCGAGGACTTCTGGAAACGCGAACACTACCGCAACGGCTACGAGATCGTCTATTCGCCTCACATCGGCCGGGCCGGGCTTTGGCACACGAGCGGGCACCTGGATTTCTACAAAGAAAACATGTACGCCCCCATGGAAGTCGACGAAGAGGAATACTACGCCAAACCCATGAACTGCCCGTTCCACATCATGATGTACAAAAACCGGCAGCGTTCCTATCGCGATCTGCCTCTGCGCTGGGCCGAATTGGGGACGGTCTATCGCTACGAGAAGAGCGGCGTGCTCCACGGGCTTCTGCGCGTGCGCGGGTTCACGCAGGACGACGCCCACATCATCTGCAGCCCCGAACAGATGCCCGACGAGATTCGACGGGTGCTCCGATTTTGTCTCCATATGCTGGGCGCTTTCGGGTTCAAGGACTTCCAGATCTATCTGGCCACCAAACCCAAAGAGAAGGCCGTGGGAGATCCATCCTTGTGGCAGGATGCGACAAGCGCGCTGGATGCCGCGGTGAAGGCCGAGGGTTTGTCCTGCCAAATCGACGAAGGCGGCGGTGCATTTTACGGTCCCAAGATCGACATCAAAATCAAGGACGCGCTAAACCGGGAATGGCAGTGTTCGACGATTCAGTTTGATTTCAATATGTCGCAACGTTTCGATCTTGCCTACATTGGCGCCAACGGCGAGCGGCAGCGTCCCTACATGATCCACCGGGCCCTTCTGGGCTCGCTGGAGCGGTTTATGGGAGTGCTTATCGAGCACTATGCCGGCGACTTTCCGCTTTGGCTTGCTCCGGTGCAGGTTGCGGTCCTGCCCATTTCCGAGAAGTTTCTGGACTACGCGCAGAAGATTCAACGCGATCTTTTCCAAGCGGGCATTCGGAGCCAGCTCGACACCCGAAACGAGAAAATCGGCGCCAAGATCCGCGACGCCGAGTTGCAGAAGATGCCTTATATGGCCGTTGTGGGCCAGAAGGAACAGGAACAAAACGCAATTTCCGTCCGCAAGCGGCACCAGGGCGACCTTGGAATCAAGGCTCTGGCGGAATGGGCGGGTGCTTTGTGCCAAGAGGCGCAAATGCCCGGTTCTTCGCTTTGACGACGAGAACAACCATCCACAGGAGGTTTTCCTATTAATACCAAGACACGCATCCGATTCAATTATTTCATTAAGGCCCCGCAGGTCCGGGTGGTTGGCCCGGAAGGCGAGATGATCGGAGTCATGTCGAACAAAGAGGCGCTGGAACGCGCCCAGCAGGCGGGCTTGGACCTCATTGAGATCGCGCCCAACGCAACACCCCCTGTCTGCAAAATCATGGATTTCGGCAAATTCAAATACCAGGAAGCGAAAAAAGAAAAGCAGGCCCGAAAAAAGCAACATACGGTCAAACTCAAGGAAATCAAGCTTCGGCCCAAGACCGACGATCACGACTACGGCTACAAAATGAAGCATGCGCGGGAGTTTCTGGAAGAAGGCGACCGCGTCAAGATCACGATCGTGTTTCGCGGACGCGAGATGGCGCATTTGGAATTCGGCAAAGCCGTGCTCGAGCGGATCAAGACCGATCTGACCGATATTGCCACTGTGGAAATGGAAGAGCGCATGATCGGCAAACGAATGACCTGTCTTCTCATTCCAATTCCGTCAAAGATACGGTCCCAGAAGAAAGAGAAGAAAGAGGCCGTTGCGGACGCGGCTCCCAAGGAACCCGCCAAACAGCAATCGGTCGCGCCGGCGCCACAGCAAAAACAACCGGTTTCATAAAAGGAGAGCGTATGCCTAAAATGAAAAGCAAGCGCGGAGCCGCCAAGCGGTTCAAGATTTCCGGGAAAGGCAAGGTGATTCGCCATCGCGCCAACACCAGCCATATTCTGACGAGCAAAAAGCGCAAGCGCAAACGTCAACTCAAGCGGGCCGCGGTTCTGACGGGCGAAAACGCCAAGCACATCCGCGCGCTGGTCAAAGTCTAATCAGGAGGAAAGAAGAATATGCCTCGAGCAAAGAACCGCGTCGCTTCGCGTGAGCGCCGCAAGAAAATCATCAAGTCGGTCAAGGGACATTTTGGCCGGGCCAAGAGTACGCTGACAACGGCCAAGGAAGCCGCTGACCACGCGGGCCAGTACGCCTACCGCGACCGCCGTGCCAAGAAGCGGACGTTTCGCTCGCTTTGGCTGGTCAAGATCAATGCCGCGTGTCATGCAAACGGCCTGTCGTACAACCAGTTCATCAGCGGGCTGAAGAAATGCAACGTCATCCTCGATCGCAAGATCCTTGCCCTGCTTGCCGAGCATGACGAGAAGACCTTTACCCAGCTGGCCGCGGTCGCCAAACAAGGCGCCTAAGGAATACCGCTGACGATTGGCGGTTGACAGCGAAGAACCAAGCCCCGGCGCCAACGACGGTGACGGGGCTGTGCCAACCATGGCCGTTTGGCACCGGCGCATATGACCGGGCAACGCTTTTCAACCACTAAACAGCTCTATGGAACCATCCGAACTTCTCTCCGCGATTAAGCAGACCGAGATTGAAGCTCTCGCCGAGATTGCTGCCGCATTGGATTCTTCGGCCCTGCAAGCCCTCCGAAGCAAATACACGGGCAAGAAGAGTATTCTTGCGCAGGCCATGGAAGTCTTGCCCGGGCTATCCGTGGAAGAAAAACGCACTCTTGGGAAGCAAATCAATCTCACCAAGCAGCAGCTGGAACAGGCGCTCAAGAGCCGCCAGGAATCGCTGGCCGCCTCCGCTTCCGGGTCGCAAAGTTTCGACCCCACATTGCCCGGCCGCCGTTTCTGGGCCGGTCATCTTCACCCGTTGACCCAGCTTCTCAACGAAATCAAGTCCGTTTTCAATCGCATGGGTTTTGAGATCGCCGAAGGTCCCGAGGTGGAAGACGACTGGCACAATTTCGAGGCGTTGAACCATCCGCCGCACCACCCGGCGCGCGACATGCAGGATACCTTTTATGTTTCCGAAAAAGTCCTGTTGCGAACCCACACCTCGCCCGTGCAGATCCGGGTTATGGAAAAACGTAAACCGCCTGTTCGGGTAATCGTCCCCGGCCGCGTTTATCGTAATGAAGAAATCTCGGCGCGTTCCTACTGTCTCTTCCATCAGGTGGAAGGCCTCTATGTGGATGAAGGCGTATCCTTTGCCGATCTCAAGGGCACGCTTCATCTGTTCGTGGAGCTATTGTTTGGCCAGGGCACGCGCTCGCGTTTTCGACCCAGCTTCTTTCCCTTTACCGAGCCCTCGGCCGAAATGGATGTCGAGTGCTTTCTGTGCAAAGGTAAAGGCTGCTCGGTCTGCAAACGCCAGGGCTGGCTGGAGGTCCTTGGCTGCGGCATGGTCGATCCCAACGTATTCAAGTCGGTCGGCGTGGACAGCGAACAGTATACGGGTTTTGCCTTTGGTATGGGAATCGAGCGCCTGGCCATGCTCAAATACAACGTGAACGATATCCGCGTCTTCTACGAAAACGATAAGCGAATGCTGGAAATGTTTTAAGAATTTGAATTATGAATTATGAATTCTAACTACACAGGTTCTCATGAAACCACAGAGAGAACTCCGAGTTAAGAATGAGAACACAGAGGGAAATCTTTCTGGCGCGCACCGCGCCGGAATAGATCTTTTTCCACTCTGTGTCCTCTTCTCCGGCCTCAGTGTTTCTCTGTGGTTTCATGATTTTTTCGAGAGACGTGAGTAGTTACTATGAATTATGAGTTGTGAATGATAAGTTACGGTCGAGGGTTAGTATTAGTTTGAGCGGAATATGAAATTACCCATTGAATGGATTCGCGATTACGTGGCGGTACCGGCCGATGTGGATGAGTTGGCGCACAGGCTGACCATGGCCGGGCTGGAAATTGAGCACATCGAGCGTGTAACGCCCATTCCCGGCATCACGGTGGCCCGGGTCACGGCGTGCGAGAAACACCCCAACTCCGACCACCTCTCGATCTGCAAAGTCAACACGGGTGCCGCCGAAGTCCCGGTTGTCTGCGGGGCGCCCAATGTGAAGGCCGGCATTCATGTGGCCCTTGCCACGCTGGGCACAAAGATCGGAGACATGGAAATCCGGAAGGCCAAAATCCGGGGTGCGGTGTCGGAAGGTATGCTCTGCTCCGAACGCGAGTTGGGCCTTTCCGAAGACCATGCCGGAATCCTGGTTCTGCCCGAAACATTCGAAGTCGGTCGCGATTTCTGGAGCCAGTGGCCCATCCCGGAACCGGTTTTGACCGTGGCCATCACTCCCAACCGCGGCGATTGCCTTTCCATGTTCGGCTTGGCGCGGGAGATTGGAGCGCTTTATCAATCGACCGTGAAATATCCGGCAGCTGCCCTTGAGGACAACGGCCCGGCCGGAGCGGAAAAGATTCGGATTTCCATTGCGGCGCCGGACCACTGCCCGCGTTATGTGGGCCGGTATCTTTCCAATGTCCGTATTGGGCCTTCGCCCGACTGGATGGCACGCCGCCTGCGCCAGGCGGGAATGCGGCCCATCAACAACATCGTGGATATAACCAATTACGTGATGCTGGAAACCGGCCAGCCCCTGCACGCCTTTGACTACCGCAAAATCGAGAAGGGCGAGATTCGCGTTCGCCTGGCCGAAGAGGGCGAGGCTTTTCGAACTCTCGACGGCAAGGATCACAGGCTCTCCGCCAAACACCTGCTTATCTGCGATGGCGCCCGTGCCGTGGCCCTGGCGGGAATCATGGGAGGCGCCTGCTCCGAAATCGACGACTGCACCACGGAAATTCTCCTCGAAAGCGCGCACTTCAATCCTGTCACGATTCGCATCGGCGCCAAGGC
>CAYVZU010000070.1:0-11490 GCA_964455935.1 uncultured Fibrobacterota bacterium | reverse complement strand
CCTACCGGTTCGAACGCGGTGTGGATCCGGCCGGATGCCTGGCCGCGGCGAACCGGGCCGCCGAGCTGATGGTACTTTACGCAGGAGCCCAGGTCGGCCGCGGAGCGGTGGATGCCTTTCCCAAGCCGATGGCCCCGGTTCAAATCCGTTTGCGGCTTGACCGGATTCGGAAAATCCTGGGTCTTGCGATCGGGGCCGGCGACGTGGAGTCCGTGTTGACGCGATTAGAAATTCCCCATAAGGCCGCCGGAGCCGGGCAATGGGATGTGTCGGCCCCTTTGGTCCGGCCGGACCTCGAACGCGAAATCGACCTGGTCGAAGAAATCGCGCGTATTCACGGCTACCACGAAATTCCGGCCAAGACCCGTGCGCCGATCAGCTTCTCGACAACAATGAATCGGGATGAGCGGACCCGGGAAGAGATTCGCAATATGCTTGCCGGTCTTGGGTGCTGCGAGGTTTACTGCAATTCGCTGTCCGATGAAAAAGAACAGTTGTCCTTTGCGCCCGAAATCGGCCCCGGCGACCTGGTTCGTCTCCTAAACCCGCTCTCGCCCGAGCTGTCGGTCCTGCGGGCCAGCCTCATCCCCGGTTTGGCGCGCGTAGCGCAATGGAACCGGAGCCGCAATATCGACGACCTTCAGATTTTCGAGATTGGCCGGGTCTTCCGGTCGCAGGGCAAAGACAAGCTGGCCCTGGAAATGACCCTGGTCGGCGGTCTTTTCATGGGCCGGCGTTTTCCGCGCGGCTGGTACGGCGACGTTCCGCACGATTTTGGCTCGGTCAAAGGACTTCTCGAAACACTTTTCGAGCGAAGCCGGCTTTCGGAAATCACCTATTCCGCTCTGTCGGGAAAGCCGTTTCTCGCGGGGGAAAGTGTCGCCATCCGGACCGGAGCCCAGGAGATCGGATTCCTGGGCGCTTTGAGCCCGTCGGTGTGCGAACACTACGACCTGAAGGCCCCCGTATTTGTCTTTCAGATTTTGCCCGATCCGCTGATCGTCTCCTGCAAAGCGCCGCGGGTTTTTCAGTCTTTGCCCAAGTTTCCGCCCATCGATCGTGACTTCGCGTTTGTCCTGGACCGCGGCATTCCCAGCGAGGAGGTCCGCTCCCACATTAAAGGGCTTTCGCCGCTGGTCGAATGCGTGGAATGGTTTGATCTATACGAGGGCAAGCAGGTGCAGGCCGGCAAAAAAAGCATGGCTATTACGATCCGCATGCGTTCGAGCGAGCGGACCCTGACCGAAACGGATGCCGAAGGCGTGAGCCGTCTTGTGATTGAGACAGTGGCCGGAAAGTTTGGCGGAGAATTACGGAAATAAACCAACAGGAAAGGGAATTCATATGCCCATGGAGAGCCTGAGCAAGCTTGAAACCCGAATCGATCAATTGTTGAATGAGGTAAAGGAACTTCGCCAAAAAACGGGTGATTCGGCCAAAAAAGCCGAGCAAGACCAGGAGAAAATTAGTATATTAGAAAAAGAAAACCAGGACCTTAAATCGCAATTACTGCAAGCATCCCGGTCTGGTGAAGAGGACCGGAAAAAGGTCGATCAGGCTGCGCAGAAAGTGCGGGAACTCCTGGGGAAACTGGAGACTTTCTAGACTTTTGGCCTGAATTCGGGGGTTTTGAAAGAAACCGCCGAGTTTAGGTCATTGAGCACGGTAGATTCGATTGCGAATTCCAAAATGGAAGAATCCCTCTGCGTTCGAGTCAATATTTACGGTGACGAGTACCCCATCAAGGGAAAGGCCGATGAGGAGTACATTCACGAGTTGGCGAGCTATGTCGACAAGAAGATGCGCGAAATTGTGGATCGTGTCCCGCCGCGGGACAAATTGAAAGTCGCAATCTTGGCCGCCGTTAATATCGCCAGCGAGTTGTTTGAGATGCGGGGTACACAAGGATCGGATTCTTCACGACAGTTAGAGCAAATTCGTCTTAAAACGGAGGAGCTGAACCAGAAACTCGATTCGATGGTCAAAGCATAACGGGCCCTACCGTGCTCGCCAACCAAACTTTTTGACCTAACACTCGTTAATATTGGGAGTTCTGCTTTGTTGAGGTAGCGAAAGTCGCGACAGCTTCGCAGCTGGACGGGAAACCGCGATACTCTTCAAGGGATCACCCACTGTTACTACAACGGGTTCAAAAAGTTTGCCGGCGGCCGGTGGGGCCTTTTTGTTTTTTCCCGAAAACCGCAGTTGGGCATGGATGAAGAGTGCCGAAATTTTGCATAAAAAGGGCCTGAAAAACGCGCAAGGCGTACCCGCTGCGGTACGTCGAGCATTTTTGAAGCCTTGTCGGCAGGAGTTTGGTGCTATTGGCCATGGACAATAGCGGTTTTCGGGACTAATGGAGGAAAAATGGAACAACTTACGATCCTGCATCTGATCGGCGGCATGGCCGTTGCGCTGGTGCTGGGAGCAGCCATGGGCGTCCTGGCCAGCATGCTTCTGGGGCGGCTGCATTCGAACAAAGAAGTCAAGAAGGCCCAGGCCGAAGCTGAGCGCATTGTCGAGGAGGCTCGCAAGAACGCCGAGATTCAAAAGAAGCAGGCCCTTCTTGACGCAAAGGACGAATGGTTCAAGGCCAAACAGGTGTTCGAGAAAGAGACAAGCAAAGTCCGTGAAGAGATCGACCATTCGCGCAACGAGGTGAAGGAAAAAGATAGCGAAATCGTCAAGAAACTCGATCAGGTCAACAAACGCGAGAAAGAATTCCTGTCCCGCGAAGCGTTCCTCAACAGCCGCGAGAAGACGATCCGGATCAAAGATCAGGAATTGACGGCCCTTATCAAGCAGCAGAATGACCGGCTCGAAAATATTTCGGGCATGAGCCAGGACGAGGCCCGCAAGATTCTCCTCGAAAACCTGGACGCCGACGTCCGGCATGAAGCGGCGCAGATGATCAAGGAAATCAAGGACAAGGCCAAAGAGCAGGCCGAGCGCGAGGCCAAAGAAATCATCGTCCAGGCCATTCAACGCAGCGCCGCCGACACCACGGTCGATGCGACCGTCTCGGTGGTCAGTCTGCCGGGCGACGAGATGAAGGGGCGTATCATCGGCCGTGAGGGCCGCAACATCCGGGCCTTCGAAGAGGCGACGGGCGTTGACGTGATTGTGGACGATACGCCCGAAGCCGTGATTCTTTCGGGGTTCGACCCGATCCGGCGCGAGGTGGCCCGCATGGCATTGGAAAAACTGGTGCAGGACGGCCGGATTCATCCGGGCCGGATTGAGGAAGTGGTGCAGTCCTGCGAAAAGGAAATCGAGAAGATCATCAAAGAAACCGGCGAGCAGACCATCTTTGATATCGGCGTGCATGGCTTGCATCCCGAGCTGGTCCGCATGATCGGCCGGCTGCGCTATCGCACTTCGTACGGCCAAAACGTGCTGCAGCACTCCAAAGAAGTGGCGGTGATTGCTGAATTAATGGCCGCCGAGCTGGGGCTGGACAAGAAGATCGCGCGCCGGGCAGGATTGCTGCACGATGTGGGCAAGGCCATCGACCGGGAAACCGAAGGCACGCATTCGGAATTGGGGGCCAACCTGGCCAAGAAATACGGCGAAAGCGATGTGGTGGTCAACGCCATCGCCGCCCATCATGAAGATGTGGCGCCGATCTCGCTGTTCCCGATCCTAATGCAGGCCGCCGACACCATTTCCTCCACGCGGCCGGGCGCGCGTCGCGAGACTCTGACAACGTACATCAAACGTTTGGAAAAGCTGGAGGAGATCGCCGACAGTTTCCGGGGTGTCGAAAAAGCGTTTGCCATTCAGGCGGGTCGCGAGGTGCGCGTGATGGTGCAGCCTGATCAGATGAGCGATGCCCAGTCGCAGGAGTTGGCCACTCAGCTTGCGCAGCGCATCCAGGGCGAAATGGAATATCCGGGCCAGATCAAGATTACGGTGATCCGGGAAATCCGCGCCGTGGATTTTGCGCGGTAATTCGGGGAGAAAGGCTATGAAGCTAACCGTCAAACGAACCAACGATTTTCGGGTCACGGGAAAAGGCTCCAGCCGGGCGTGGAATGGAACGGACTGGGTCGAGATTTCCGCCCTTGGAGCCGCAGGCGTGTCATACCGGACGGCTGCCAAGGTGCTTTACTCGGCCAAGGGCATCTACTTTTTGGTGGACTGTGAGGACAAGAAGATCACCTCGACGGGGATGAAGGACAACGATCATCTCTACAACGAAGACGTCGTCGAGGTTTTTCTTTGGCCGTTCGAAAAGCAGATCGTCTATTTCGAATACGAGATCTCGGCGTTGGGCGCGGAGCTTCCCATTCTTGTCTCAAAGCACGAAAGCAAACATTATGGCTGGCTTCCCTGGGTTTACGAGGGCGAACGCTTGATCAAGCGGGCCACCTCCGTGCGCGGGGGCGATAAAAAGCCGCGCGCCAAAATCGAAGGATGGACGGCTGAATTCTTCATTCCGTTTGCGCTCTTCGAGGGGCTGGGCAATATGCCCCCGGTTTCCGGAACAAAGTGGCGAGCAAACATATACCGGATCGATTATGATAAAAAGCCGGCCACGCATTGGGTTTGGTCGCCACCGCAAAGCCGGTCGTTTCATGATTACCAGCGGTTTGGGACGTTTGTATTCGAGTAGACAGTCGCGTCAAGCTCGCGCATTTTGCCTTTTTTGTGCCTGAAGGAGCGCGGATTTCCGTTTTATGCAATCGGCGCTTATCTTGAGAATTAAAGGTTCTGCGGCCATCTCTTGGCATCTTTCATAGGAAGGAGCCGGATCTTTACTGCGTTTCCGATCTCCGTTCCCATATCCCCTCCGTCCCTACATCCCCTTCCTATATCCACTGTTTCCAGATTTCTTATGAAAAATGTTGACATGCACTGATTTGGAAATGCATACTTCCAGTCTGGAAACACCTTCATCTGTGGATTGTGTGTGCAGGACGCAACTGGCAATCCGATATCCGAAGACTGCGGGACTGACTTTCAATACAGACATAGGAGCAACGAAAACACCAGCATGTGTGGATCAAGGTAACTATGGTCGCACACGGCAGTATGGGGTTTATGCATGCGGGCTAAAACCGTAGTTGTTATTTGTTGGGTCTTGACTTTGGTGTCGCTAAGTTACGCTGACACGACGGCGTATTGCTTCGTGACGAATAAAACACCGGGCCTTTCTCTACCATTTTCTATTTCGCTTCGAGACAGTGCGGTGTGGGATTTCCGCCCCCTTTCCGCGGGGCACGTAATGTTTCGGATTGAGAAGGCCAATGAATTCTCTTATGGAACGGACACCGTGCCTTCCGGGTCCAATTCCATAGTGTTCTTCACGGATTCTACTGTTCCGCAGCCCTACACATATTATCAATTGCTTAGGAAGGATGCCTCCACTTGGCTAACAGGAAGTCTGGCAATTTCGGAAGCGATCCTGAAACATTTCACCGTTCTCATGCCGCCAATCCGTCTTGATCGACCGGCGCTTGCTGTTGGCAACTTCGTCCGGGATACGACAATTGCCATTAATGGTATTAAACAGGGCAGAGAGATTGCCATGTATATGGAAACCAATGTACTATCCCGTGGCAACCTGCGTATCGGGAACCAAACGGTTCCTGCGTTTCTACTCAGGAAGCTGTCCGACGCCCACTTTGTTACCGCAACGGATTCTCTTACGAATGTTGATGAATACGAGTGGCGGACAGACTACCAAACGCCCCCGCTCGCGATCCTGCGTTCCTGTTGTTTGGAGATTGATTCGGCCGGGATTCACCTTACAAGCCAGAAGCCCTTTGATCTAAGGATTCAAAGAAAATGAAAAGCATTCAATCGGGCTTCGCATTGTTGATTGTCCTGGCGGCAGCGCAAGGCCAGTCCCTTACAATCGATTCTGCTGATATCGCCGGCTGGCGTGGCGGTATTTACTTCTATAAAGGAGTATCCTATAACGGAACCGATTCCATGGCAATAAGTATCGGCCAGAATCAAACATGGGACTTCTCCGATTTCACAAGTGCATCTTTGGATACCGCATCGCGCGAGATGCCGCAAGTTGTTATTGACTCCTTCCCAAATGCAAACATTTGCTATGCCAACAGGTATTCGGATTTTTCAGTAAACCAAGGTAGAACGAGTTTCGAAATCTTTGTTCTTACAAATACCTCTTATGGGTTTGGTGGGGGAATTCATGCGGGTCGGGGTGATTTATCCTGCTATCGAGTTCAGCCGCCGGCCGCAATGTTGAGCTTGGCCGCGTCTTATGGGAAACAGTGGACAGGCGAATCGGTAACGGACACTCTTAGGGTGCAATATTCGGGTGAAATCAATAGCTATGGCACAATGATCTTGCCCGGTGGTATTCTGGAACCGGTTTTGGGTATGAGATTTCATACAGCCGCCTCCGTTGAAGGGTGGGAACAATTGGGTGTCAGTTATTTCTGGTATTCAAAAGAAAGAGGGTTGGTGGCCTCCATCCAGATAACCGCCCTGGATGACCGTAATGTTTTTCATGGGGAGGGAATTCATTGGGTATGCCGGGGCTACAGGCTCTCAGTTTTTGCTATGGAACATAATACGAACTTGCGTATGCTTGGGACCCGAAGCACCGCCCAAAGAACGGTCACGCGTCATGCGGGCGTCGTCTTTGACATCTGCGGACGACAAATACATGCTGGAATTTGGAGGCCAACACGTATCGTTATTGGACTTGAAGCGAGGCGCCAGGCTAAGGCACACACGGCTATTGCCTTGCGCAACATTTTGCCTGGTACGGAGGAGTGAATTGTGGTATACATCCTTTCCGATCAAATCTGTTACCGGCCATCGTAGTACAATCAGAAAATCGCATATGATAATTATCCGGGGGTCTTGGTCATGGCCATAAAAACAATTCTGACTGGCCTTGGGCGAACCCGGCTTCTGAACTGCCAAATTATACTACAGATGTTATACCTAGAATGAGGAAGTTCGCACGGTGAGTACAAGATTCTGGGAATACGGGCTGCTTGGTTCGTTTCTATCGATCAGTTTCTTTTTGCATTGCGCCTGCCCTGACGGCCGCTTTGATGTGATGTGCGAATGTGGCACACTGGAACGAACTCCGAGCGTCTTATGCAAGGATTGCGACCTCAATCGGGCAACTCAAAGTGATATGGAAGCGGCATGCCGGGCCTTGACAGGGTGTCCGACTGGCCAGTACACCTATAGAAGTGATAACATGAGTACCAAATGCACAGGCAGCAGCAATCCACCGCCACCACCGCCACCGCAAAATCCTGAGATAAAACGCACTTCCTATTGCATCACCTACTTGCCCTCAACAGATAAAAGATTGGTTGGGGGGACTCAGGTCCTTTTTAAAGTCGTTTATAGCTACAATCAGAGCGCTTCTGGGATATTGGTAGGTGAACTCTACAAATCGCCAACAACCGGCGATGTTCTTTTGGCGGCTGAACAGGGCCTTGATAAGGGTAATGATATTGAGTTCAGGTTTTCCTACGTTATCAAAGGTCCCTCCGAAGATCATTTCAAAATCCGAATCTATGTGGATGGGAGCCCAAATCTTGCTGATGAGAGTTCAGTAATGTGGGTCCCTGGTCAGCTTGCGGATGAAAACGCCTGCGATTGTGACCTATATGTGGACGGGTCCGCCAAGCCGCTTGCACCGCAAATCAATAGTATTGAGAGAGACGCAACCGATCCCAACTTGGTTCATATATCCCTTGTTCCGCAATTGAGGACAGAGCGCAGCCTCGCTAAGCAAGCGAGTGGTGCAGAGGTCCCTGTGGTTGAACAAAGGCCGGATTTCTACATCGTTTCCTGCGACCATGTCGGAAATCGGAATGGCCGTTCAGACATAGTGTGGGAAAACACCCTTCTTGACCAGGGTAAATATGAAATTTTCAGAGCAAAGACATTCGTGGATGGCAACGGCGGGTTCGAGGTGCTCGATCTTCAGATGCCTGATGCAAACCCAAAGATTTTCTTCATCCGCGCTATTAATGATCTCGCTTTGATAGAAGGAAATGTGCCTAACTTGATTCCAGGTGGTGGTCTAAGCTGTCCCATCGGTGCTGGTACGAATATAGGCGAAACCATTAATGACCTTAACATCACAGGTGAAATCGCGAGTGTGGCTGTTCGATCAAAGGATGATTTTGTTCCGGGAAAGACGCTTGAAATAAGCTACGCGACTGGAATGATCTCAACGGACTACGATGTTGATGTTGTCGTCTCTAACCTAACGGACCGCCTATACTCGAGGTCTGTGTCCGCCACAATCGATAAGGTAAATAAGAACCTGCTTATACCTGTAAATTGTGACGGCAGCGCAACGGGAGGCAGCAAGAGTCCGATTACACCTTTGCGCTACATTATTACATTTACTGGCAAAGGCAGCTATGAGGGGAGGACATCAGTTTTCTATGTATTCCAAGATGAAATAAACAAAGCCAGATCTGAATATGCCGTTTTCCAACTTCAAAGGTTCTTCAATAATGCGTTGCCGTCAAGGACACCTCTATTCAAACACAAGGGAACTAGCCAAGGCGAATTGGATCCGAGATTTTGGCCGGCCAACTCATCCACAGCAGGAAATTATCCCAATGCAACAATGGAACAAGGGTTTCTGTCCATATATAATGCAGTTACCGCAAATTCAAATTTCCGAACGCCTGTCCTAACTTCCTGTTGGCGCGCACCGTATCACAATCTGGCTGAAAAATCACCCACAGGTACGCGGCCGGCTGGAAGCAATAGCTTAAGTGATCATTGCAAGGGAAAAGCAATGGATATCAAACCACGCGGCAACATAACTGGCGACGATAGACACTATTGGACGGATGATCTGGAAACATTGAAATCGATGTCGTCTAGATTCCTGCTGGAGAGTGCCTATTATGCGGCCCCATACGCCTACTTGTATACCAAAGGGTTGTCACAATACCCTGATGGATGGCGTACGCAGCCCCAAGCGGACAAAGGTACGGTTGGCTACCCAATACCAAACCCAGGCAAAAGTTGGAATAATAGGGAAAATCCGACTCAAGCACTCACAGATGCGGATATTCGCGCAACCCACTATCATATGGCAACGGGGGATTAAAAGACATGAATATATTCCGTATTATTGTTCTGGCTTGGCTATCTTCTGCCTCCTCTACGTTCGCTTTCTCCAGAGAATTCAACCAGAGTGTTGATACCTTGGAGAAGTATTTCTTTGAGAACTGTGGCGATGCAGGATGCTTGGTTGATGTGAGAAAGGATTCATTACTATATCGCCGCGCAATAAGCGCAACTGGCATGGTTTTCAACACATTAGATTCAACGCTGGGCAGTATGACGGAATCCAATGTGGACTCGTTCAGCCGAGCTTTTCGAGTAGCCTCTGAGGCTGCCTGGAACCTTCGCACAAATTCGCCCTATAATGAAATGGGAAATTTTGACGAGGCCCTGGCCGATTCGTTTAAGAAAGTGCAGCCACCGGAAGTAGGGCGACTGATTGCACATGAATACCGCATTTTGTTAAGATTTCGCGCAAGGGAACTGCAAGCAAATTACGGTGTGCCTGCCTCCGATGCTGCCAAATTTGTTTGGGCCGATTGGCATAGGGGATCAAGAAATCTTGCTGAACGCAAGAAAGCCGGCCAATATCTTGATGAATTTATGGAAAAAGGTCTGCCAGTTTCCAGATTATACTACCTTTACGCGGACTTTTATTGCTGCAAGAATCCTGATGGACTACGACTTGAATCATCTTTCAGAAAGAACCGAAAATTTATTATGGAGAACTGCTATTTGGGTGACATTATGGCGTATCTCTCAACGATGTTTCAGTATATCGGCAAAACCAAAAATGCTAAAGACCCTTTTGTCCTTGAAGTAACGAATGCGCTTTTGGAATCGAAGAAGCCAGATCTCAAGAACCCAAAGGATATCGATGTCGTGCAAGCCGCGTATTTGGATATGCTATACCAGCCAACTTTCAAGAATGATGTCCGCTACATGGCTTTTGTCAAGCAGTTTACGAGCAAAATCGGTGCGGGTAAGGGTGAGATCGAGCAGCGGTTTCACGATGACAAGCTTAGGGCGGATTTCTTTCTTGGCGGGGAATGAACTCTTGCTATCGGCCGGTGCTATGAACGTGTGGAAGTTTTGAGGTAGTGATTTCTGTGGCAGGAGATGCCAGTATGAAGCTTCATGCGCTTCCTTTAGTTCAATTGATCACAGGCGGTGGAATTTTCCGCCATGCCAGGTTTGCCGTTACCCTCCTCTTCTGCGCGGTTGGTGCAAATTCACAACAACTAAGCGAGAATGCTCTTTCCGAATTATCCTTCAGCTCGTTTGATCCCAGTGGACTATTCACCCCTTCACGAATCGCAAAGCACGACATCCGTAATCAGATTGCAAAGATCAATCAGAAGATCGATGGGTATAGTGATCCGCTGAATCCTGAAGATTACGCTAGCAGGATAGGCGATGTTTGGGGCTTCTGTGCTGCTAATGCCGAAAATGCGCCGGATGGAACGAACAATCTGTTCATAATGGTAGATGTCCACAATGCCAGACTCGATGTAACCGATTATGGCCACATGCAGAAGATTTCCGCAAGTGGAATTTCCGGCTTTATCATGGGTTTGCTCGGTTTGGACACGGAAAGCGAAATGCCTACATTTTCTACGGCGGGGGAATACGAACCCGGTTATACTGAATCACCAAGACTCCGCAATCCCAAGGGTATTACAACGGACCGGTGTGGAAACTTTTGGGTGGCGGATATGGGTAAGGATCGGGTAGTCCGGTACCAATACAATCCGAACCTGCGTCAACTGGTGTATGTGGGATCGTTATCCGGTATGAATGGCCCAAATGATGTTGCTTTCGCGGAATATGGCACAGCCCAGAAAGTACTGTTTGTTGCCAATACAAATGGCAATAACATCGCTGCCGTGGAACCCTATTTTGAAGGGGATACTCAACTGGAGGCCATGCCACCGGCCATGCGACATAGCCATTATCAAGTGGCGGATATGGGTGATTTGATCATGCCTTTGTCGATTGCGGCCGCTGGCGGATCAAACCCATATATCTATGTTGCGCTTTGGCAAAACAAAATAGCAAGGCTGCGATTGGAAAGCGATATGTCTTTGACCTATGCGGGCGAAACCGTGTGGCCTTATGTAAACGGGAGGGTGGTTTCGTTGGAGACCGATGATGATGGTTCCGTGTTCTGTGTTGACATGGTGAACTGCATTGTTGGAAAATACGATTCGGGTCTTAACCTTAGCTTTCTTTCGGGTGGGTACGGGACGGGCCAGGATAGGTCAAAGGTTCGCTTCAATTATCCGCGATATTTGTGCTTTAATGGAGGCGAACTATACCTGACTGAGAAGTACGACGAATATTCAGGTGTTCAACGCTTAAGAAACGCAGCGGTAGTTCTAGAAGCCAATTTGGGCGGTATTCCCTCAGCGCGGGGTTATAATCCGACGCTTGCCGGGTCAACCGTGCACCCCT
>CAYVZU010000069.1:12379-19970 GCA_964455935.1 uncultured Fibrobacterota bacterium | reverse complement strand
GAGAGTTTCGCTAAACTGCGCAGAATGACTCTGGTGAAATAAGGCACAGCGCGCGCCCGAAAGACGTCAAGGTGCGGCGTTTCTCAGGTTCTGACCTCACCCTACCCGCTTTGCACCGGTTCCGCAAGACTGCAAACAATCCATATTGCGCCGGCGACCGGCCTTGGGTCTGTTGCCGGATGACGGTTGTTCGCAAGGAATCGAAGCCCGGTGATTTACGTTCGCCGGTGGCATACCCTGTTCTTTGGAAAGCCTGATGAGCACATGATTGACCAAGGCGGATAAATATATTGCCCACAGTGAATTCGTATGCAAGAAGGAATCGCATGTTTTCTCCGCGGAACTTCATTTTTGCATTGATCTTGATCTCTATTCTTTGCCTTTCATCTTTGGACAAACCACCCTGGTCCGGTCCGCGTTGGAGTAATACAGGCTTTGGGTAGAGTCAGGGAGGACCCCTGGAAAGCGACCACATACAACCCGGCCAACGTCCGGTCCAAGTTCGGCAAGACATTCCAATGTTTAGAAAGGTGCGTTCCGGAGCCCGCTAACGGTTCCCAGCGAGCAGTACATTATCCAGGTAAAACAGAACTCCACGACAATCGTTCGGCATCTGACGATTGTGGATTGAGCCGCGGCACGCCGATTATAAATGGAATCAATCCGGCAGTTTGTAACCCGGACGGCTGTAGACCACACGGCCCCCAACGACCGTGTGGTCTACGGTCATATCCAGCGGCGGAAGCAGCCATTGCGTGACAGTGACTGTCGTTGAGTCCGGGAATCACGCAACGGCGGCCCAGGTCAATTTGGCGGACCTCCCGCGAAGTTCCACGCAGTACTTCCTCATTGGTGCCCACGGAAACAAAGCGGCCGTTTGAAACCGCAAAGGCCTGGGCCGTGCGGGAATTTTTGCCGCCGGTGATCACTTTGGCGTTACGGTAGATCTCGGACATACGAATGTTTGTTGGGGGTACTTCTTCAGCGGCAATCCGCTTTTCCTGTTTCCGGGATCCGGTTGCAGTGCCCCTTGAGACTCATCGCGAAGAATATCTTCGTTGCCGCAGGAGACCGGCCCCACCACCAAACAGATCTGGCGGTAGAGACATCCGCCGATTGCGTTGCGGCATGGCAGGGATTAGGTGAAAATACCCTTGGCCTTTTCGAAGATGCCGTTGCTTGAAGGCTTTTTTTCCATCTCGCGAAGGCGCTCGAAGAGTTCCTTCTGTTCCCGGGAAAGCTTCTCGGGCGTTTCCACGCGAATGCGCGCGAGCTGATCGCCGGTTTCGCTGCTGCGCAGGACCGGAAGCCCTTTGCCCCTGAGGCGAAAAACCTTGCCGGATTGAGTACCGGGCGGAATGCGGAGGTTGGCTTTGCCGTCAATGGTCCGGATTGTGATTGTATCGCCCAGAGCGGCCTGGGAAAACGTGACTGGAACTTCGCAGAGCAGATCCACGCCGTGGCGCTCGAAAAAATCGTCCTTCTGCTCTTCGATCAGCACGATCAGGTCGCCCGACGGCCCGCCGTGCGGACCCGCATCACCCTTGCCGGGAATGGGGATGTAGTTGCCTTCCGATACGCCGGCCGGGATATCGACGGAAATGGTCGTCTCGGACCGGACACGGCCGTCGCCGCCACAGACGGAACACGGGTCTGTGACAATCGTGCCTTCGCCCCCGCATTGGGGGCAGTTGGTCACGTTGACGACCTGGCCGAAAATGGATTGCGAAACCTGCCGGACCTGGCCGCGTCCGGCACAGGTTGGGCAGTTTTGCCGGTTTCCGCTTCGCGTTCCTTTTCCTCCGCAGGCCTGACAGATATCCTTCCGCCGCAGGTTGATCTTTTTCGTTGTCCCTTTCGCGATCTCCTCAAGGGTCAATTTCAGGCGGAGTTGAAGATCGTTGCCGCGTTGTTCAGCGGTCCGCCGGCCACCCCGCCGCGACCGCGTTCCAAACGCGGATCCGCCGCCAAAAAGCTGCGAAAAGATGTCGCCCAGGTCGGACTGGTGATGGCGAAAGAAGTCGTTCATGTCGAACCCGCCCTGGCCAAAGGACTGGTTCACGCCGGCATGCCCGTATTGATCATAGGTCTGGCGCTTCTTGGCGTCACTGAGCACCTCGTAAGCCTCGGATGCTTCTTTGAACTTCTCTTCGGCCTCCTTGTCGCCCTTGTTTTTGTCGGGGTGATACTTGAACGCCAGCTTGCGGTAAGCTTTCTTGATCTCGTCCTCGCTGGAGGTGCGCGGCACGCCAAGGACTTCGTAATAATCGCGTTTATTGTTGGGAGGCATTCTACAAAACCAATCCTTAATTCATAATTATGAATTAATAATTAATAATTTGTGCCAGAGCACTCACCACTCACGACTGACCCACTCACTACTTCTTGTCGTCCACGACTTCAAAATCCGCATCCACGGCGCCGTCTTTCTTCTTTCCTTCAGGTTCTTGGGGTTGGGCCTGTTGCGGCGGCTCCTGCTGCGGCTGAGCGCCGCCGGGCTGACCCTGACGCGATGCCGCGGCGGCCTTGTACATCTCCTCGGCCAGTTTATGACTGGCCTGGCTCAATTTTTCAATGGCGGCTTTGATGGCTTCCAGGTCTTCGCCCTTGGCCACTTTCTTCAACGCATCCAGGGCTTCCTGAATTTTCTGCTTCTCCTCGGCCGATGCTTTGTCGCCATGCTCTTTGAGGGTCTTCTCGGTGGCATAGATCAAGGAGTCGGCTTGGTTCTGCAGATCGACTTTTTCGCGGATTTTGTGGTCCTCGTCGGCGTGCTCCTGGGCCTCTTTGACCATCCGGTCGATATCCTTTTCGTTGAGGCCGGAGGAGGATTCAATCCTGATCTTCTGCTCCTTGCCCGTGGCAAGGTCCTTGGCCGAGACATGAACAATGCCGTTGGCATCGATGTCAAAGGCGACTTCAATCTGCGGAATTCCCCGCGGCGCCGGCGGAATTCCCCCCAGCTCGAAACGGCCCAGCGTGCGGTTGTAGGAAGCCATTTCGCGTTCGCCCTGGAGGACATGGATGGAAACCGCCGGCTGGTTGTCATCGGCCGTCGAAAAAATATTGCTCTTGCGCGTGGGAATGGTGGTGTTGCGATCGATGAGTTTGGTAAAGACGCCGCCCAGGGTTTCAATGCCCAGCGAGAGCGGGGTCACATCGAGCAGCAGCACGTCTTTGACGGCTTCGTCGCCTGAGAGAATTCCCGCCTGAACAGCGGCGCCCACGGCAACGACCTCGTCGGGGTTCACGCTGCGGTTGGGCTCTTTGCCAAAGAGTTCTTTCACCCTGCGCTGCACGGCCGGAATGCGCGTCGAACCGCCGACCATAATGACATTGGTGATCTTTTCGGGGGTCATGCCGGCATCGGCCAACGCTTTCGAGCAAGGCCCCATTGTCTTTTCGATGAGATGAGCAATCAGCTGCTCGAATTTGGCCCGGGTCAGGTTCAGATCCAGATGCTTGGGTCCCGAGGCATCGGCGGTGATAAACGGCAAATTGATGTTGGTCTGCATGGCCGTGGACAACTCGCATTTGCCTTTTTCCGCGGCTTCCTTCAGGCGTTGCAGGGCCATCCTGTCTTTGCGCAGATCGATCCCGTTGCTTTTCTGAAATTCCTCGGCGATCCAGTCCATCACAACCTGGTCGATATCGTCGCCGCCCAGATGCGTGTCGCCGTTGGTCGACTTCACTTCGAACACGCCGTCGCCAATCTCCAGGATGGAGATATCGAACGTGCCGCCGCCAAAATCATACACGGCGATGATCTCGTTCTTCTTCTTGTCCATGCCGTAAGCCAGGCTTGCGGCCGTGGGTTCGTTGACAATGCGAAGGACCTCGAGACCCGCAATGCGGCCCGCATCCTTGGTGGCCTGGCGCTGGGCGTCGTTGAAGTAGGCCGGTACGGTGATCACGGCCTTGGTCACCGTGGTCCCCAGATACGCGTCGGCCGACTGCTTGAGGTATTGCAGAATCATGGCGGAGATCTCGGGCGGGGTGTATTCTTTTCCGCCGGCGGAGACCTTCACGAGTTCGCTGGGGCCGCCCACGATTTTGTAAGGCACCATCTTTTCTTCCGAGGCCACTTCGTTATGACGACGGCCCATGAACCGCTTGATGGAATAAACGGTGTTTTCGCTGTTGGTAATGGCCTGACGGCGGGCGATTTGCCCCACGAGACGTTCGCCGGTTTTGGTGAACGCGACGACAGACGGCGTGGTGCGGGCCCCTTCGGTGTTTGGAATCACCACGGGCTTGCCGCCTTCCATGACAGCGACACATGAGAAGGTTGTTCCTAAATCGATGCCAATCACTTTATCTGCCATATCGAACCTCCTGGATTTTCAATATACTTGCTCTGATTGCTCCGATTCACCTGAGCTCTGCGTTTGCCCGGCAGCGTCTCCGGATTCCGCCGGCTTGGCTTCGGATACGGCGGGCTCGGACTCCATGCCTCTCGAAACAATAACCCGCGCGGGCCGTAGCACCTTGCCCCGGAAACGGTATCCGCGCTCGATCTCCTGCATCACATGGTGGGCGGCCACATCGCCGCTGGCAGCCTGCATCATGGCCTCGTGCTCGTCGGGATTGAATTCCCTGCCCATCGAATCGTAGGGCTCAAGACCGCGGCCTTTGAGGATGGTCATAAGCTTGGAATGAATCAGTTCGACCCCTTTGCGCAGAGCCTTGGGATCGCTCGACTCATTCACGGCAAGCGCCCGTTCGAAATTGTCGAGCACTTCCAGCAACTGGAGGATCAACTCCTCATTGGCGCTGCGGATGATGCCGGCCACCTCGGATTGCGTGCGCTTCTTGAAGTTGTCGAATTCGGCCATCAGCCGCAAATACTTGTCCTGGTTGCGATCGCGCTCCTGGCGGGCCACCTCCAGCTCGCTTTTAAGTTTCTGCTCGGGGCTTTCGGTCTGCGGAACCGTTTCCGGTTTGGCGTCCCCGGCCGGCGGAGTATCGGAGGCCGGTTCGGCCTCTTCCTGTTTATGTTCTTTTTTCGTCATGGCTTCCTCGAATGCAGGATATTGACAGGCTATCGGATCGCCTCGGCAATCCGCCCGGCCCTGGTGCTCTCTTCAATGACCCGGGCCGTATAGTCCACGGCCGAGATCAGTTTGGGATACGGCATGCGGGTGGGGCCGATGATGCCCAGCGTTCCCGTCATGCTTCCGATGTGATAGTTCGATGTTACAATGCTGAACGATTTGAATTGGCCGCCCTCGTTTTCGCCGCCAATGGTAATGGTTACCCCGTCTTCTTTTCCGCGCCGGCTAAGAAGGTGAATGAGAACCGTCTCGTTTTCCAGCAGCTCCATGATGGCGCCGAACATGGAACGGTCCGCGAACTCGGGCTGACGGAGCACGACCGGCGCGGCGCTGGCGTGCAGACGCGTTTGGATCGTATTCTCGAACAGGTGTTCAATGGCCGGGATGAAAAGCCGGATGGCGCCCACCCACTTTTCATCGAGATCGGCGCCGGCCACGCGTTGGGCAAGGCTCGCCTGGATCTCGGCGATCTTTTGGCCGGCGAAGCGTTCGTTGAGAATGGAGCAGATCGTGGCCAGCTTATCGGACCCCAGGTCCGACTCGGTCTCGACCACCATGGAGCGGACAATGCCGGACTGCAGGGCCAGAACAAGAAGAACACGGCGCTGGGCAAGGGCGACAAAGTCGAACTTTTCGAAAATCGCATCCCCAAAACGCGGCGAAAGCGCAATTCCCAACTGGTGCGTCACCTTGCCCAGGGCCTGGCTCGTTACGCCCAGAATTTCCTCAACGTCGCTGACATGGGCGACCGCCGTGCCGATCGTCTGTTTCTCCTGGGCGCTAAGGTCCTCGATCCCGGCCAGCGAATCGACATAATACCGGTACCCGTCGTCGGTGGGAACGCGGCCGGCCGAGGTGTGGGGCTGGCGAAGAAATCCCTTCTCCTCAAGATCGCTCATGACGTTGCGAATGCTGGCCGGGCTCAGACCCATGCCGGCATGCTTCGAAAGGTTGCGCGAACTCACCGGTTCGGCATTGACAACGTATTGCTGAACAATGGCGCCAAGAATGGCCTGCTCGCGATCATTGAGTTGAGTGTTTGAATTCATGGTTCAAGAAAAGCGACGGGGCGATGCCTGTTTTGCATCGCCCTGCCGATGTTCTCCTATGGACTGCGGGGGCGGTTTACCCGCCCCCGCATCGTTGGACAGTCTGCGGCAGGAGCTAGTAGTCCATCCCGCCCATGCCACCCATGCCGCCGCCAGGGCCGCCGGCCGGCATCTTTTCCTTTGGCTCTTTTTTCTCGACGACCAGGCACTCGGTGGTGATGATCAGACCGCCGATGGAGGCCGCATTTTCCAGCGCCGTCCGCGTCACTTTGGTCGGGTCAATCACGCCGGCCTTGATCAGATCTTCGTACTGCTCGGTCTGGGCGTTGAAACCAAACGCACCCTTTTCGCCGCGGATGCGGTTGATCACCACGCTGCCTTCCACACCGGCATTCTCGGCGATCCTGCGGAGAGGAGCTTCCAGGGCCTTGCGCACGATTGCGGCGCCGATCTTCTGGTCGCCGTCGAGCTTGAGGCCGTCGATGGCCGCACCTGCGCGCAACAGAGCCACGCCGCCGCCGGGCACGATGCCTTCTTCAACGGCTGCGCGGGTCGCATGCAGGGCGTCTTCCACGCGGGACTTCTTCTCTTTCATCTCGGTTTCGGTCGCGGCGGCCACATTGAGAACGGCCACGCCGCCGGCCAGTTTGGCCAGGCGTTCCTGCAGCTTCTCGCGGTCGTAGTCGCTGGTGGTCTCGTCGATCTGCTTGCGGATCTGCTTGATCCGGCCCTGGATCGATTCTTTGGAGCCTGCGCCCTCGACAATCGTGGTGTTGTCTTTGTCGATGGTGACGCGCTTGGCCCGGCCCAGCGAATCGAGCGTGGTGTTCTCGAGCTTGAAACCGGCCTCTTCGCTGATCACAATACCGCCGGTGAGAGTGGCAATGTCATCGAGCATGGCTTTGCGACGATCGCCGAAGCCGGGGGCCTTGACCGCGGCGACCTTGAGTGTGCCGCGCAGCTTGTTGACGACCAGCGTGGCCAGGGCTTCGCCCTCCACTTCTTCGGAAATGATCAGGAACGAGCGGCCCATCTGGGCAACCTTCTCCAGAATCGGAAGCAGATCCTTCATGGCCGAGATTTTCTTGTCGTAGATGAGGATCATGGGATCATCCATCAACGCTTCCATACTGTCGGAGTTGGTGACAAAGTAGGGCGAGATGTAGCCGCGGTCGAACTGCATGCCTTCGACCACTTCCATGGTGGTCTCGGTCGACTTGGCTTCTTCCACCGTGATCACGCCGTCTTTGCCCACTTTTTCCATGGCGTCGGCAATCAGGTCGCCGATGGTCTTATCGTTATTGGCCGAAATGGTCCCGACCTGGGCGATTTCGCGCTTGTCGGCAACCGTCTTGGACTGCTTTTTCACGTCCGCCAGCACGGCCGCTACAGCGCTCTCGATTCCGCGCTTGAGATCCATTGGGTTCGCGCCGGCCGTGACGTTCTTGAGGCCTTCGCTCACAATGGCCTGCGCCAGAATTGTGGCGG
>CAYVZU010000069.1:0-12369 GCA_964455935.1 uncultured Fibrobacterota bacterium | reverse complement strand
CCGCCGCATCGGACGTCTTGCTGGCGACTTCACGGACCATCTGGGCGCCCATGTTTTCAAACGCATCTTCCAGTTCGACTTCCTTGGCAACGGTGACGCCGTCCTTTGTGATGGTGGGCGAACCGAAGCTCTTCTCGAGCACGACATTGCGGCCTTTGGGCCCCAGCGTGACGCCCACTGCATTGGCCAGCTTGTCCACGCCTTTCTTCAGTTTCTCACGGGCTTCCGCATCGTAGCGAAGCATCTTTGAAGCCATATCGAAAATCCTCCTGTTGGGTGAGCTCTCGTAATGAATTTGGCTCTTGATCGCCTTGTTTGAATATCTCTTAGATCACGGCCAGCAGATCGCTCTCGCGCATGATCAGATATTCTTCGTTATCAATGGTGACCTCGGTCCCGGAGTATTTCCCGTAAAGAACCTTGTCCCCTTTCTTAACCTCGGGCTTCACCAGCGCTCCGTTGTCCGAGACTTTGCCCGGGCCAACTGCAATCACTTCGCCCTTCTGCGGCTTTTCTTTCGCGTTGTCGGGAATGATGATGCCACCCGAAGTCTTGGCTTCTGACTCCAGGGCTTTCACGATGACCCGATCAGCGAGAGGCTTAACGTTCATGTAACTCCTCCTTGCAAATTGGTTAAGGGTTGTTAGCACTCGCCATTTTTGAGTGCCAATAATATACCGGAACCCGGATTGGCTGTCAAGCATTCTTCTCATCCATAACTTATTTATTATCAAGTAGTTACAGCTTGGTTTCAAAATCGGACTAAATTTCCTGGCCCCTTACAGGCTTTAATGTTTCATAATGAAACAAAAAGCTAAAAGAATTTTCGTGGATGCAATTTTTCTTCAATTTTGCCGCTTTATGGGGTGGTACGCATATTGCGTTCGCTTTTTATACATATAAATAGGGTACGCCATATCTTAGAAGGAGCATGCTGTGAACTTCGATAAATTCACCACAAAGGCCGCTGAGGCTATCAATTCAGCAATGCAACTGGCCGGCGAACTGAGCCACCAGAACATTACCCCGCTTCACATTCTCATGGTCCTGGTCCGCCAGAAAGAAGGGCTTGTTCCGGAAATTCTTCAGAAGCTGGAACGGAAACCTTCCGCGGTCACCCAGGAAATTGCGCGCGAGCTGTCCCGGATTCCCCAAGTCTCGGGACCCACCTCGGCCTATCTCTCGCCCGAGGCGAACAAGGCATTGCAGCAGGCGCAGAAGGAAGCGTCCGATCTGCACGATGAATACGTAAGCACCGAACACCTGCTTCTGGCGCTTTTGCAGGATTCGGCGGTCAGCCGGATTCTGAAGATTTCACGCGAGGAAGTCCTCCGCGAGCTGGCTGGGCTTCGCGGCGGGCAGCGCGTGACCGACGCCGATCCGGAATCGAAATACCAGGTACTGGAGAAATACACAATCGACTTCACGGCCCTGGCCCGGCAGGGAAAAATCGATCCGGTCATCGGCCGCGACGAGGAGATCCGGCGCATCATGCAAATCCTCTCCCGGCGAACCAAGAACAACCCTGTTCTGGTGGGTGAACCCGGCACCGGGAAAACCGCCATTGTCGAGGGCCTGGCCAAGAAGATGGTCGACGGGGACGTGCCCGAGACACTCAAGAATAAACGGCTGGTGAGCCTGGATCTGGGGGCGATGATCGCCGGTTCGAAGTACCGGGGCGAATTTGAGGATCGGCTAAAAGCGCTGATCCGTGAGATCGAAAACGCCGAAGGACAGATCATTCTATTTATTGACGAACTTCACACGATCGTGGGCGCTGGCGCGGCCGAGGGCGCCGTGGACGCCGGCAACCTGCTTAAACCCGCTCTGGCCCGCGGCAAACTCCGCACAATCGGGGCCACCACCCTGAAGGAGTATCGCCAGCATGTGGAAAAGGACGCCGCTCTCGAGCGCCGGTTCCAGCCGGTGATGGTCGAGGAACCCTCGACGGAGGACGCCATTTCCATTCTCCGTGGCATCAAAGAAAAATACGAGGTCCATCACGGGGTGCGCATCCGTGATTCGGCCCTTGTAGCCGCCGTGCAATTGTCGGCGCGCTACATCGCAGACCGGTTCCTGCCCGACAAGGCGATCGATTTAATGGATGAAGCCGCCTCGGTTCTGAAAATCGAGATCGCCAGCAAGCCCACCGAAATCGACCGGCTCCAACGCCGGATTCGGCAGCTTGAAATCGAGCGCGAAGCCTTGCGCAAGGAGAAGGACGAGGCGTCGAAAAAAAGGCTAAAGGAAATTGAGCGAGAGCATTGCGATCTTTCGGAAGAGAATAAAAAGCTTGAGCTCCAGTGGCAAAGCGCACGCGAGCAAATGGACATGATCAACGAATTGGGCCGGCAGATCGACCGCCTTCGCGGCGAAGCCGACCAGGCGGAACGCGAGGGCAACCTGCAGCGCGTGGCCGAGATCAAGTATGGCTTGATCCCCGGCCTGGAAAAGGCCGTGAAGGAAGCGCAGGCCAAGCTGGCCGAAATCCAGAAAGAAAGTCAGCTTCTAAAGGAAGAGGTAACCGAAGAAGACATTGCCAAGGTTGTTTCGCGCTGGACGGGAATTCCGGTCGCGCGCATGCTGACCGAGGAAATGCAGAAGCTGGTGCACATGGAGGAGGAACTGACCCGGCGCGTGGTGGGGCAGGTCCAGGCCGTTGCGGCTGTATCCAAGGCGATTCGCCGCAGCCGGGCCGGGATCCAGGAGGAAAATCGTCCCATCGGCTCGTTCATTTTTCTGGGCCCCACGGGCGTGGGAAAGACCGAGTTGGCCAAAGCCCTGGCGCAGTTTCTTTTCGACACGGAAAAAATGCTGGTGCGCATCGATATGAGCGAGTATATGGAAAAACACGCCGTAGCCCGGCTGGTGGGCGCGCCTCCGGGATACGTGGGCTATGACGAAGGCGGCCAGCTGACCGAAGCCGTTCGCCGCCACCCCTATTGCGTGGTCCTGTTTGACGAGATCGAGAAGGCCCACCCCGATGTGTTCAATGTCCTGCTCCAGGTCCTCGACGAAGGCCGCCTGACGGATTCAAAGGGCCGCACCGTGGATTTCAAGAACGCGGTGATCATCATGACATCCAACCTGGCCAGCGCGGAAATCGCGGAGTTCGCCGATGACCGGGCAAAACAGGAGCAGGCCGTCGACGAGGTGCTGCGCAAAGCCTTCCGCCCGGAGTTCTTAAACCGCGTGGACGACATCATCATCTTCCAGCACCTGACCCAGCAGGATATGGCCAAAATTGTGGAACTGCAGGTCGCTTATGTCTCCGCCCGGCTGGCCCGCAAAGGCATTGCAATCGAGGTCACGCCGGCGGCAAGCCGCTATCTGGCCGCAACCGGCTTCGACAGGGTCTTTGGCGCCCGCCCGCTACGCAGGCTGATCCAGGACAAGATCCTTGACGAACTTTCACTGGAGATTGTCGAAGGAAAGATCGGCAACAACAGCCGGGTTTTGGTGGATTATAAGGAGGGGAAGATCGTCTTTAAAAAAGCATGATAGGTCGTGAGTCGGGAGCCCCCTCACCCACTCGGTGTTATCCTGTCCACCGCGATGTAGAGACGAGTACGACTGCATAGCGGCCCAGGAGTCAATCTTTTTTTGAATGCACGGGTAAGGCCGGCCGATGGATGGTCTCGCATGACGGAGTATCGATCAGAAGTCCGACTCCCACACTTGTGGAACAACCCGCTTAAGAACCTTGGCGGAAGTGCCGGCATAAAATGTTGGCCAAGAAGCCTTGGCTTGTGCATTTCGACCGCTTGGGTAAGCAACTGGCCAGGCCATCCATTTCCTTCTCTTCCATTTTCCCAGATCATTCGTAACGTCCAACGTTTTCACGTCAAACGCCGAACATCATTCTTCATAGAACCCATACACCCGGATCGAGAACGGCTGCGACTGCTCGCGGTCAACCTGAACCACAACGGCCGTGCTGAAGCGGCGAAGGGAATCGGGCGGGTTCACCCGAATATCAACCGGGATCGTATCGCCCGGGTTCAGCACCCGCGGCCGGCGCCACCCAACTGCGACGTAATCCTCCTGCGGCTTCATGGAAATGACTTTGATGGGAGTCGTGGCGGTGTTAAACAGCAGGATGGGCCGGGCCAGTTCAATTCCGTGCGGCACATTGGGGAAGAACAAATTGCGCGGCGTGCAATCCAGTTCGGTTCTCACATAGGCCCGCAGGACAAGCGTGTCCACCGGCCGGACTGGATCGCTGGAGAATACCAGCAGCCGGCTTTCCCGTAATCCCCGGAACTGCGCAGAGTTGAATCCTACATCAATCACAGCGGACGAATCCGGCGCAAGGTCGTATCGCGCGATGGTCGCGACCGCGCACCCGCAATCCGTGCTGGTGCGATCGATGCGCAAAGGTCGTTTTCCGGCGTTGCGAACCTCGAAGCGCGCGCTTTTGACTTGGCCTTGAATCAGCGTGTCGAGATTGGCCGTGCGCGGCGTGATTTCGATGCGCGGCGCCACAGACTGGCCGGCGGCCAAGGCCAATGGTGAAAGGAATAGAAGACCAGCCAATGTCCGCTTCATGGTTTGGAGAAGACGGCGCATCTTGCCGTTTACGGTTTCCGGGCAAGAATTGAGTTGGCCGCATGTTGGTGCGGTTTTCCGCCGCAGGTACAACCAAAAACCTCCTCGTCACAATATTCAATGGACCAGTCCCAGTAAAACGAGAGGATCTCGCCGGAGGTCCATAGACAGCACTGGCGTTCATGGTGCGGCACTTTCAAGAACGGTTTGCGAACGAAAACCGAGAAGGCGTTGATTCCGTGTTTCCGGGTGTGGCCGCGGCATTGTTCAATCAGGGGATTTCGACAGTCGGGTTCCAGAAACTGGAATGTCCACGTGGAGAAGATTACGTCGTAGGATTCCGGGAAAATGAACGCGTGAAGATCGCCAACACGCGCATCGATGCGCAATCCAAGCCGGCGAGCCCAGGCTAGCGTCTTCTCGACGCCCGAAGGCGAAATGTCGACTGCGGTCACGTTGTAGCCGTTGCGGGCCAGAAAAATCGCGTTGCGGCCCTCGCCGCTGCCCAGTTCCAGCACGCGAAGCGGCTTGGTGGGCGGCATTGCCTTCAGCAGGCGATAGACAAGCGGCGCCGGCTCTTTGCCAAAGAACAGGCCCTTGTCGCGATAGAACTTTTCGTACGTGTGGCGATGTTTTCCTTGCTGCACGATGCCTCCGGGAAAGACAAAATACACCCGGAGCCCTCAGGGCGCAATCTTCGGTTCCCGATCGGGCACCATTTGCGCGAACCCCTTGCCAACCAGGGCGAACTGAATTATTATAGAAAGAATAGCATTTGTCCGGATGCCCTCATCCACGGGGCTTCCGCGGAAGAGCCGATTGGGGTCCCCAAGGAGACGAAAGGAATGAAGCAGGTTCAGGTCGGCCTCTTTCTGCACGTCCACAAGCCGTATCGTCTGGACGAATCCGAAACGGCCGAGGCTGCCGCCGAATTCGGCCAGCAGCTTGTGGCCATGCTCGAACACCTCAGCAAGGCTTACCTGCACGTCTACATGCCCGGTCAGCTGCTGTCCATGCTTCCCAACAACCTGCTGCTGCAAATTGGCCGGCTGGTCAAATCGGAGCGGATCGAGATGCTCAGCGGCGGCTACTACGATCCCGCTTTTCCGCTGATCTCGGACGACGACGCCCGGGACCAGATCATGCTTCAAAACGATTTTTTAAAAGAACGCATCGGCAGCCGGCCCCGCGGCATCTGGCTCACGCACCAGACCTGGTCGCCCTCGCTGATCTCCGTGCTCCATGGTTGCGGCCTGGAGTACACGCTGCTCGATGCCCGGCAGATGTTCGAGGGGGCCTTTCCCGAAAACGGCTATGGCTATTGGATGACCGAAGAGAAAGGCGTACCGTTCCGCCTGTTGCCGGTCCATTCCACCTTCTCGCGCTATTTTCGCGTCATGGGCGGCCCGGGCACCGGGATCCGCGACCTGTTCGACATTGGCACCGAGGAGGGCGAGCGGCTGGTGGCCATCGAACAGCCGTTCTATCTCCAAAACCAGTTCGCCCACCGCAACAAGCACCGCTTCAAGATGCTCGAGGCCAGCCTGGCCGTTCTCAACGAGAACCCGTCGGCCGCGCGTATGGTGCTGATGCAGACCTACACCAACGGATATCGCTCGCGCGGCCAGATCTACGTGCTGCCTTCGGCCGGCCCATTCCTGACGGGCGAGGGCCGGAAAAGCGACTACTACCGCCTGCTTTCGGACCATGACGAATCACAGTGGCTGCAAAAACGCGTGCTGCGGATGTCGGAATCCATCCGCGCCTCCATGCCGCCCTCCAAGAAAAGGACCGCATACCTGCAAGAGCTCTTCCGTTGCCAAAGCATTTTCCACTACATGGACAACGGGGACGACTACGGCATTCGTTATCTCAGGGACCGGTCGCACGCCTTTGGCGGTCTTATCGATCTCGAAACCCGGATTCGCAAAGAAACCGGGCAGAAATCGATTCGGCTGGAAATCGCGGATATGCGCAAGGATGGCCATCCCTGCCTTTCGGTCTCGGGCAACAAGATCGCCGCATTCATCGAATTGCGTTCGGGCGGACGCATTTTTGAACTCGACTATCTCCCGGCCGGCTTGGCGCTCTGCAATACCCTCATGCGGCGCAAGACGACCGAGTCCGAGCCTGGCGGCGATTGGTACCGCAAAGGCTGTCTGATCGATCACTTCCTGATGCCGGGCACAAGCCTGGAGGATTTCGAAAACTCCAGCGTGCGCGAGGCCGGCTATTTCATCACCCGCCCTTACGATTACAAAATCACCAAGGCGGGCCGCAGCGTAAAGATCGTGCTCAGCCATACCGACACGGTGGAGACGGGCGACCGCAAGCAGTTGATCCGCGTGGAGAAGGTCGTGGGTCTGGACCAGGATCGGCCCGTGCTGAATCTGGCCTACCAGCTCAGCAATACCGGTCTGCTGCCGCTCGATACCTGGTTTGGGGTGGAATTCAACCTGACATTCCGCAACGAAGACATCGACGCGCAGACAATCTCGGTTCCCGGCGGCAAACGCCATCCCATCGGGTATGCCTGCCGGTTCCCGAATCAATCGGTGCTGATTCTGGAAGACCGGCGGGAGGGTCTGATAACGGAATTGCACTTCAAGACGCCGGCCGAACTCTGGTGCGTGCCCCAATTCTCGTCGGGCAAGGGGAACAGCGGACGAATTTTCCAAGGCCTTCTGGTGCTGGCCAGTTGGAAGCTTCAGCTTTCGGAGGGGGGAAGCTGGGGATTTATGGGGCAGGTGCGCGCGGGTCATTCCATCCGCGCCCTGCGGAAACGCAAACATGAAATCTGAAGCCCTTGAAATCCAGATCGAGGACTGGAACGGCAACACGGTCCTCAAGCTGCGCGGCCGGTTCAACAACGAACAGGTCCCCAATATCCGCGAGAAGGTCCTGGATCTTTTGGCCGGCGGGGATCGCAGTTTCATTTTCGACCTGACGGCCGTGTCCGAGCTCGATTCGGGTGTCGCCGAGTTCTTCCTGGAAACCCTCAATACGGTCCGCGGCAAGGAAGGCGACGTGCGCATCGTCTGCGGCCGCGACGAAATCCTGGCCGTGCTGCAGAAATTCCGCAACCTGCTCGACATCAACGCCGACTGGAAGGACCTGTCCTCCGGCGGCCTCATGCGCAGGCTTCAAACCCGCGGCATTGTGCTCTCGCGCAAGACAGGCATCCGCGTCTCGCGGCCCGTGGCGCTTCTTCTCTCGTTCGCCCTGACGGGATGGTTTCTGTTCCTGCTCACCATGCTGCTGATCCAGAACCACCAGATTACAAAACAGAAGAAGGCTCTGGCCGAGCTATACGAATGGCGGCAGGCGACCTTGCAGCAGGTCCGGGTCTTGCAGGAGCGTCTCAAGCCGCTCGAAGACCTGGGAATTGAGGCCGATTCCCTCCCCAAGCCTTGAACCTAAGCCGGCTGAGCCGGAAAAGATTGGACAGGATTGCAGGACAGATGAGATTCGAAAAACAGCTTGTACTTGTCAATTCTGGTAAAGCTCTCTAACCGCTCCGCATGAAAACACTCTCGCTCTTTCATCGGCCCATGGCCCGTTTGCAGCGGCACGATCTCTGGATTTCGGAGCTGCTCACCCGGGTCCTGATTTCGCTGTACGCGGGAACGCTGGCGGTCATGCTGGTCCTGATTGGGGTCAACCAGGTACGGATCCAGCGGCTCGATGCAAAGGTCCGCATGACCAAGGCCTCAAGCCGCATCATTGCCGCGGAAGAGGATTCGCTGCGCGCCCGGGATAAAATCGTGCGCGGAATTCGCTTTCTTAGAGGCCGGCCCCTGCCCCAGCGGACCGCCACCCTTCTGGCCGATCTGGTCTATGACAACAGCCGGCGATTTGGATACGATCCGCTCATGCTGCTGGCCGTGATTCATGTCGAGAGCCGGTTCGAGAAATCCGCGCTGGGCAGAAAGCGCAGCGGCGAACTGAGCGGCGCCCTGGGCCTGATGCAGCTGAAGTTCGAGACCGCGCAGGAAATGGCCCAAAGGATCCGAATGGAACTGAAATCTCCGAATGATCTCTTCAATCCGGAGATCAACATTCCACTGGGAATCTACTACCTGACCAAAATGGTGATGGCCTTTGAGAGCTTTCCCCTGGGGATTCTCGCCTATAACCAGGGGCCCGAGACCATTCGAAAGTCGGTCCGGGGCGAACTGCCCCTTAGCAGTCAATACTACGTGAAGGTCATGCGGAGCTACTACGAATTGAAACGGAGAACGGATGAGTAACATTTTCGTTCTTCTCCTGATGCTCGCTTCTCTTGCCTTGGCGAAACAAACGACGAGTGTCATGCTGCCGGGACTCGACGGCAAAGCCCGCGCCCTGGGGATTTTCGTTCCTTCCGGCTACAATGGAAAAAAGGCGGCCCCACTATTCGTATGGCTCCATGGAGGAACAAACCGGCCCGAGCCGGACCGGGGCGCGGGGGCTGTTTCGTTCTTCGCCGACCAGGCCGAGAAGGCTGGAATCCTCTGCGCCGCACCCTCGGCCCAGCGCGGAGCAACCTGGTTTGACCCTGTGGGCTTCGCGGCGATCCTCAACGCCGTGCAGTATATGAAAAGCCATTACGCGGTGGACAACAACCGCATATTCGTGGCCGGAAGTTCGGACGGAGCCACGGCCTGTTACCTGCTGGCCCAACGCGCCCCCCCGCAGCTAAATGCGGCCGGCTTTGTGGTTTGCTCGGGATACCCTTACCTGCTTGACCGGCTGGGCGTGAACTTCGATCCCAAGGCCTGCGCCCGGTTTCGCTGGTTCATTGTCCACAGCGGAAAGGACCACCTCTACCCACTTGTGGATGTCCGTAAGGCCGTTGCCGCCCTTCGCGCCGCCGGCGGCCCGGTTGTCTTTCATCAATACCCCGACCTTCCCCATGGCCTCGATTACGCCCAAACGGAAAAGCCGCTGATCCTGAAGTGGATCCTGAAGACTACATGCCCACTCCCTCCTTGACACTAGACGGCCCGCCCCTTTTGCCCCCTTCGCCGAAATGGTATTTTTCTCTTGTGAAAACTCGCGCCGTTTGCCTCATTCTATTCGGGAGCGCCGTCCTGGTCTGCGGGGCCGCCAAGGCATCGAAGGAACAGCCCTTGATCCTGCGCCACGCCGACCAGATGCACAACCAGGGATCGGGAAATCGGATGTGGAGCCGGCTGTCGGGGAATGTGGAATTTCAGCACGGCAGCCTGACGCTCCGTTCACAAACCGCGGACTACTACCGGAGCGAGCAGCGCATCGAATTCCAGGACCGGGTCACGCTCGATGTCTCGGATAGCCGGCTCTCGGCCGACCGCATGAGCTACCGGAAATCGGAGCAGCGGGTTGTGGTGCGCGGCAACGTGAAGATCGAGCACCTGAGCGAGCACGCCATGCTCACGGGGAAATGGGGCGAATATTTGCGTGATGCACGCATCGCAAAAATGTTCGGCCGGCCCGTGCTGACGCGCACGGACTCGACGGGCCGCGACACCGTTACAATCACCAGTGACAGCATGCGGTACGAAGAAGAAAAGAAAAAAGCCACGGCCTATGGCCGCGTGGAGATTGCCCGCGCCAAGGCGCGCGGCACCGGCGAGTGGGGCGAATTCTTCGAGGACAGCAGCCTGGCGTTTCTGCACGGCAGCCCCAGTTTTGTTCTGGACAGCAACCGGATGCAAGGCGATGTGATCCGCATGGTGCTAAACGGCGAAAAACTTGACGATATTTTTGTCTGCAAAAACGCCAAGGGGTTCTATCGCGAAGACCCCGACTCGGCCGGGCAGAGCAAGGTCTCCGAGATCCTGGGCGATACCATTCACCTGGTTCTCGATTCGAGCGCCGTACGCCAGATCCGGGTTTTGCACAAAGCGCAAAGCGCGTCGTATTGGCCCGGCCAGAAGGAATTCGCCGACCAGGCCTGGGGCCGGTTCATCCGCATGGAAATGGAAGGCGATATCGTCAAATTCGTAATTATCAACGGTAACGCCAGCAGTGTATATTACAACCGGGAGCGCGAACGCATCACAGGGAAAAACGCGGCCAGCGGCGACTCGATTCAGGTCGCCTTTGACAAGAACCGGGTTTCGGTGGTCCATGTGAGCGGAGCCGCCCGGGGCAGCTATTGGCTTATGGAGTAAAGTGGAAACGATTGCCGAACAAACCGATGTGATGTCGGCGCGGGACGAAACCGGAGGCCAGGCCTTGGGACTGCGCAAAGTCCGGACCGAAGGACTGGTGAAGGAATACGGCCGGCGGCGCGTGGTGAACCGGGTATCCATCGCATTGCACCAGGGCGAGATCGTGGGCCTTCTGGGCCCCAACGGCGCAGGCAAGACGACGACCTTCAATATGATCGTGGGCATGATCCGGCCCAACGAGGGAAGCATTTTCATCGACGACCACGAGATCACGCGAAAGCCCATGTATCAGCGCGCGCGCCTGGGCGTCGGCTACCTGCCCCAGGAGTCCTCGATCTTCCGCAAGCTGACCGTGGCCGACAACATCATGGCCATCCTGGAAATGCTGCCGATCTCGCCCAATCAGCGCAAGGAACGCGCAAACATGCTGCTGGACGAATTGAAGGTGGGGCATTTGCGCGACCATTTCGCTTACACGCTTTCGGGCGGCGAGCGCCGCCGCGTGGAGATCGCGCGCGCCCTGGCAACCCGGCCGGATTTCATCTTGCTCGACGAGCCCTTTGCCGGCATCGATCCCATTGCCGTGGAAGACATCCAGGCCATTGTGGCCGACCTGCGGCGCAAGCGCCTGGGCGTTTTGATCACGGACCATAACGTTCGCGAAACACTGGCCATTACCGACCGCGCCTATATCATCGCTGAAGGCAGCATTCTCACGGCGGGCACTTCGGAGTTCCTTGCCAACGATCCGGAAGCGCGCCGAATCTACCTGGGCCAGCGCTTCAAGCTCGACTAGGAGGACGGATGAACCAGTCATTGGGCCTGTCACAACACCAGTCGCTGCAGCAGACCCTCTCGCCGCAGATGATCCAGTCGCTGAAGCTTCTGCAGGTCACGGCCTTGCAGCTCGAACAGATCATCAAACAGGAGATCGAAATCAACCCGCTTCTCGAAGAACAGCAGGAGCAGGAGGAGGAGACGGCCGAGGAAGTACAAGCCGAAACCGCCACGGAGGCCGAGCAAAAAAAGGACGAGGACGCCCCCGAGGAGGGCGAGCTGAAGGTCGAGCAGGAGGAGATCGATTGGGAGGAGTACCTCGAAGACGGCTTCGACCTGGGCTACCGCCAGTCGGAAGACCTCTCCGGCTCGGACAACGAATTCGAGTCGGTTCCGGCGGCCGAAAAGACGCTGGAAGACCATTTGCACCAGCAGCTCAATGAGCGGAATATCGATGAGCAGCTGCGAAAAATCATTGAGCACCTGATCGGGTGCATGGACGTCTACGGCTATCTATCATACCCTATCCAGGACATCGCCAACGATCTGAAGGTCCCCGTTTTCCAGGCGGAAGAGGCCCTCAATGCCCTTCAAAACCTGGACCCGCCGGGCATTGGCGCCCGCAATTTGCGCGAATGCCTGCTGATTCAGCTGCGCAAACGCAAGATCTTCGACGGCCTGGAATGCGATATCGTGACCAACCATTTCGAACTACTGCAAAAACTGCGGATCACCGAGATCGCCAACGCGACCGGCCGCACCGTGCAGGACGTGCAGGCCGCGGTACGACTGATTGGAACCTTGAATCCCCGGCCCGCCGAGAGCCTGACGGGAGACCGCTCGCAGACGATTATTCCCGATATCATCGTGGAGAAGATCTCGGGAAAATGGGTCGCCTATCTCAACG
>CAYVZU010000068.1:0-20200 GCA_964455935.1 uncultured Fibrobacterota bacterium | reverse complement strand
CATGTTGAGAACCTGCGCCGATTTGGCGTTCCGGTCCTTGTGGCGGTCAACCGGTTTTCATCCGATACGGACGATGAAATCAGGCTGGTCCAGGAAAAGTGCGGCCATTTGGGCGTTGAGGTCGTGCGAACCGATCATTGGGAAAAGGGAGGCCGCGGGGCCGAGGACCTGGCCCGTGCCGTGATTTCTTTGGCCGAAGGCACCGCCGGCGATTTCCAATTTCTTTACAAAGACGATTCCACACTTTGGGAAAAAACCGAAATGATTGCGCGGGAAATTTACGGCGCAATCGAAATTCTGGCCGACAAGAAACTGCGCGCCAAATTCAAATCATTGCAGGAATCAGGCTACGGCCGCCTGCCGGTCTGTATGGCAAAGACGCAATATTCTCTCTCAACGGATCCGGGCCTTCGTGGAAGACCCCGGAAATTCGATGTGCCCTTGCAGGATATCCGGCTCTCGGCGGGCGCCGAATTTGTCGTGGTTCTCGCGGGTGATATCATGACCATGCCCGGGTTGCCCCAAATGCCCTCGGCGGAAAATATTGATCTGGACAACGACGGCAATACCGTTGGATTGTTTTAGACCGAACGAAAAAGGGAGCACCCATGCCAGCGCAAATCATTGACGGAACCGTGATTGCCCAGCAGGTACGAATGGAACTGAAGGCCCGCATCGAGGGCCTCAAAGAACGGGGCGTGCTGCCCGGGCTGGCCGTTGTGCTGGTTGGCGACGATCCGGCCTCGATCTCCTATGTGACGGGGAAAGAGCGGGCCAGCACGGAAATCGGCATTTTCTCCCAAGTCCATCGACTGCCAGGCACGGCCGCCCGCCAGGAAGTCCTCTCGTTGATTGATCGTCTGAATAGTGATGCCCGGATTCACGGAATTCTGGTGCAGATTCCACTTCCACCGCATCTCGATGAAACCGAGGTGGTCAACGCCATTTCTCCGGCCAAGGATGTGGACGGGTTGCACCCCGTGAACATGGGGAGGCTGATGGCCGGGCTGGACACATTCCTACCTTGCACTCCGCACGGAGTGGTGGTCCTGCTTCAGCGCAGCGGCGTGCGCACGGCCGGCGCTCACGCTGTCATCGTCGGCCGCAGCAACCTGGTGGGAAAGCCGCTGGCCAATCTTCTCATGCAAAAGCGCGAAGGCGGCAACGCCACCGTCACGGTCTGCCACACCGGCACCCGGGACATCGGCTCTTTCACACGGCAGGCCGACATTCTGATTGCGGCCATGGGCCGGCCCCGCACCATTACCGCGGACATGGTGAAGGCGGGCGCCGTGGTGATCGATGTGGGCGTCAGCCGCGTGGACGATTCAACTGCGAAGAGAGGATATCGACTTGTGGGCGACGTTGATTTCGAAGCGGTCCTGCAAAAGGCCGCAATGATTACACCGGTACCCAGAGGCGTGGGCCCCATGACCATTACAATGCTGCTCGCCAATACAGTGAAGGCAGCGTCACGCCAATAGATCTTTCCCGGCTCGCGGGCCTTCGGCAAGTGTTCTTCGCACATCCTGTGCTTCGAATCGTTCGGTGATCATGACGAAAACCAATTTATAGAGGTGCCCTGCTGATTTTATCGCCCTTGTGGCGCAGAGCACTCCGCTCCTTCCATTTTCGGCGGGCCAGCTCTTGCATATCGGCCACAGAGTCGGTTTCATCCAAAATTTCGGTTCCCAGAAGCGTCTCGATCACATCTTCCAGCGAAACAACCCCGATGATTTCACCATACTCGTCAACAACGCCAAACAAATGTGATTTCAAGCGCAGAAACTCATTAAGCAGCTTATCGCCGGTGATCATCTCCGGAACAAGATGCATAGGCTTGGCCAATGCCTTGATGGGCCGGTCCAGATCCTGTTCTCCAAGGATGGCGCCCAACACTTCGCGCCGGAATATCATTCCCACAATATTTTCGATCTGCTCTTCGTAGACGGGAATGCGCGAGTGCTTCCACTGGACGGCTTCTTTCGCGAATTCGCCGATATTGCGGTTGCCATCGACGGCCAGAAGAACGGTCCGGGGCGTCATGATGGAGCCCGCGGCCACGTTGTTCAAGGCCAGCGTGTGCGTGATAATCTGCTTCTCGATCGGCAGTATGCTGCCTTCTTCGGCACTGATATGAGTCAAGGCCATAATTTCTTCTTCGGGCGCCTGCAGCATCGTTGGGTTGCCGCGAAACAAAACCGCAATGCGGCCGGTGAACCAAATGATCGGCGCCAGCACGCGGGTGGCCACGCTTAAGGGAAAGGCGTAGAGAACTGCCGCTTTCCGGTGAAATGCGACGCCAATCACTTTTGGAATCACTTCGCCACACAGCAGAATCAAACCGGTAAACAAAATCGAAACCAGCGCAACCCCCCGTTCGCCCCAAATTTCCACGGCAATGGCGCCGGCAATCCCGGCTCCACCCACATTGGCAATGGTGTTCATGATCAGGATCGCCGAAATCGGCTTATCCATGTTCTCTTTGAACCGGACCAGAATGCGTCCTGTCCGGGTGCCCTTTTCACGAAGCAGACGGACATAGGCGGGCCCTACCGCATAAAGGGCCGCTTCAGTGAAAGAGCAGGCAAAAGAAATACAGACGACAATCACAACAACCAGAATCAACGCGGTCATTCAGGTTCTCCTGAAGTGGTTCGAAAGGTCCGCTGCCGTGTCCTGGGCGACTTAGCAAAGCTGGTATAGTAAGCTACATTTCATAGGAATGGCAAGTCAAAAAGGACGCAATAAGCCGCGCGCTCCGAGCGGTGTCGGCGCTTCCTTTTGTACCCCCAAACCAAAAGAGAATATATTCTGTGATTATGAATGTATCCTACCGAGAAGTAGACACCTTTCGGGTCGCCACGATTACGGGCCAGGTTACCGAGGAAGAGTCCTACGAATTCCGCAAAAAGGCCATGCGCCTGATCGATGACGGGTGCAAAGACATCATTCTTAATCTGCAGGACATTTCCCACGTAACCAGCTACACCATCGGACTTTTTGTATCACTGTGGAAACGAATCGCGACCACCGGCGGGTCCTTTGGAGTGATCATCAACAATACGCATCTTCGCGAGAAGCTGTTTCTTGTGCACCTGAACACGATCATCCGGTTCTTTGAATCGGAGCAGGAGTTTCTTAACGAATTGTCAAAGGCCAAGAAACGTAGCATCGAGTTCACGGTTCGGGATGCCCACTCGTTCAAGATCGTTGACCTTCATGAGAGCTTCAATGTCTTCTGTGGTTTTCACCAATTCGACGAATTAGTGACCGATCTTTACGAGCAGGGAAGTCGGCGGATCGCCCTCAACCTGAGCGGAGTCGAGCATGTCTACAGCGAGGCCATTGGGGTTGTCGTGCGATGGACCAAAATCCTGGCCCAGAAAAGCGGAATGCTTGCCTTGGTCGGGCTTACCCCCGAGGTCCGGAGCCGGCTGGAAATACTTGAGATCGAGAAGGCCCTGAATATCTTCGAGTCAGAACGGGAGCTAAAAAGCTGTTCGTGAGTTTTGGGGCGCGCAGCTCCGAATTGCCGAAGTCCAAGACAATCTGCAAGACTTACGTTCCAATGTCATTTCGAGCGAAGCGAGAAAGCGGCGTTTGCAGCCGGGCGATGCCAGAAAGCCTTTTTGAGATGCGCTCTATAAAAATCTTGGAGTTTCAGGTGGGGGCCGCCCCCCCATACAGCGCTTGGGCACGGCCCAGCTTTTCGTGAATTTCCTTTCGCAGCCAACCGGGCTCCAGCACTTCCGCCTCATCGCCAAATTGCAGAACCCAGCGCCGCAGCGCTTCGCGGGTGGAAGCATCGCGCGACAACTCCATTCGAAACACCACGCTGCCATCATCGAGAAGGCGGTCGAATTTTTGCGTGAAGTGCCACACCTTCTCTTTGGCCCATCGGGAGGCCGCCGGAAAAAGTCGTAGAACCACCGCCTCCCGGTCATCTCCCGCAATCCGGCCCAGCGTGGAGGCCGTGTGCTTCAGCGGATCGAAATTAACGGGCGGCTCATAGGGAATCTCAAGCAGGTAGGCTTCCCGGATACGCGCCAGATGGTAGTTGCGCACAATGCGCTGACGAGTGCAGTACGCGATCAGATACCACTCCCCCGCCATGTTTGTGATGTGATACGGATCGACGAACCGGGTGGCCTCCTCCCGGTTGCCCTGGACCGTGTGATACACGATCTCAACCCGCATCCGCTGTATAATGGCTTCCAGCAGGATATTAAACACCGGCAATGCATATTCGCGAATGGGCACACCCTGCTCAAAAACAATAGCCTTGCACAGGGTTGTGGGATCCACGGAAATGCAGGCCTGATCGGGCAGCATGGCCACCAGGTGATTGAAGGTTTGCTGGACAATGGGCTCGAACGGCGTTCCGGCATATTGGCGCATGAGCCGCTCGGCCATCAGCAACGTCACCATTTCTTCCTGCCTAAGCAGGATTGCGGGCAGGCGGTAGTCCTTGTTGCTGTATCGGTAGACCTTGTTGTTGCGATCAAAAACCAGCGGCGCGCCAAAGTAGTCGCGCAGGCATTCGATATCCCGTTCCAGCGTCCGCTGCGATACGTTAAACTTCTCCACCAGTTCCGAAAGCGGCGGGAATTTGCCCGAATGCAGCATCCGGTCGATCTTCACAATCCGGCCGTAGGGAATCTTACCTGGGGATTTTTCCGGCATTTTCTTAAGATACAAAACCCGGTCGGGCCATGGCACTATGCGCGATTCGAATGCGCTTCGGCTGCGCCGGCCTTTGGACCGCCTTGCCGTAATATGTATTTTTTTGCCCTATGAAATTCCAGGCACCCAAAGGGACACGGGACTTTTATCCAGCCGCGATGGCCGTGGAAAATTATGTCTTCGACAAATGGCGGACAACGGCGCGGCTGTTTGGGTTCGAAGAATACGAAGGACCCATCTTCGAACACCTTGAACTTTTTACCGCCAAGTCGGGCGACGAAATTGTCCACCAGCTCTATAACTTCAAGGACAAGGCTCAGCGCGATTTGGCGCTTCGGCCCGAGCTGACTCCTGGGCTGGCCCGTATGGTGAACGCCAGCGGCACAAGCCTTCGCTACCCATTGCGCTGGTTTTCGATCCCACGCTGCTTCCGGTATGAACGAATGCAAAAGGGACGGTTGCGCGAGTTCTTCCAGTTGAACTTGGACATCATTGGCACGCCCAGCCCGGCAGCCGATGCCGAACTCCTGGCGGCCATTGCGCATATGCTTCGTTCATTCGGATTGACCGACGAAGACTTCTGCATTCGCGTCAGCAGCCGCAAGCTGCTCCAGGGCGCATTTCAAAGCATCGGCATTGATCCGGTAACGTACGGCCGCGTTTTATCGGTTCTGGACCGCCAGGAGAAAGTGGATGCTCAGGAATACTCGCGCCTGCTTGCGGGGACCGGAATCAGCGCGGCGCAGATCGCAAGCGTTTCGGCCGTACAGTCCGTCGGTTCTCTGCAGGAATTTTCCCGGATCTTTCCCGCGATGGAAAAGCAGGGGCTTGGTGAGCTGGAAATGCTTTTCCAGGCCGCTGATGCATATGGGATCAATACGGTCTGTCAATTCGACCCCAAGATCGTACGCGGATTGGCCTACTACACGGGAATTGTCTTTGAGGTCTTCTTTAAGGGCGAAAAGATGCGGGCCATAGCGGGAGGCGGCCGATACGATCATCTGCTGGAGTCGCTCGGTGGACGGCCTTGCCCAGCCACCGGTTTTGGCATTGGCGATGTGGTACTGGCCGATATCCTTCGCCAGAAGAATCTGCTGCCCGAATACCAGCGTGATATCGACTGCTATATTGTGGCAATCGGAAACAACGCCAAAACGCATGTCCAGCGCCTGGCGGCGCTACTGCGCAGCCGCAATAAAAGTGCGGTCTTTTCATTCGAGACCGAGAACCCGGGAAAGCAGTTGAAGCGCGCCGCTGAATCCAATGCCCGCTTTGCCCTGATCCTGGGCGATGACGAGATCGAAAAAGGCTTGGTGCGGATGAAGAATCTCTCGACGGGCGACCAGAAAGCGGTAAAGGAAGCGGAGATTGAGAAGGAAATTATGAATTCGTAATTGGTAATTGAGAATCCCTGTTTCCGCTATTTTTCAGGCCCCCAATTTATAATTACCGATTCATTCATAATTTTCAATTTCAATTATCCCTTAAGCATCGATTCCAGAGCGATCTGAAGCCGTTCCTTGGGAATGTTCGAGTGGAGTTCCCGATTGTAGGCAATCGAGATGGCGCCGGTTTCTTCGGACACAACCACCACTACCGCATCAGTTTCGCATGAAAGACCCACCGCGGCCCGGTGGCGCATGCCAATAAGGTGGTCATAGGCGGTATCCTGCGTAAGCGGCAAAGCGCACCCGGCCGCCACAATGGTCTCCATGCGGATAATAACCGCCCCATCGTGCAAAGGCGCATTCGTGAAGAAGAGAGAGATCAACAACTCGGCATTGACGCGGCATAAAAGTGATTTTCCGGTCTCGATATAATTTCGAAGCCCCACCTCCTGCTCGATCGCAATCAGTCCGCCCATGCCCTTGCGCGACAACTCGATTGCCGTCCGCGTGACCTCTTCGACGGTATAGAGGCTCTTTCGTTTGCGTCCCGTAAGGCCGGTTACGCCATAGGTGCCGATTTTGGCCAACGCGCCGCGAAGCTCCGGCTGGAATACAATAACCAGGGCGATGACGCCGACTTTCCAAATCAAAGAGATGAGCCAGACAATCGCGTTGAGCCGAACCCAACTCGCAAAAAGGTAGACGCAGACCAAAGCCACGATGCCGAAAACCATTTGCGTGGCACGGGTACCGCGCAGAAGCAGCATGAGATAATAGAACAGAATGGAAACAAGCGCGATATCGAGCATGTCCCACATGCCCACATCGAGAAAACCGATCCGAAACAGCGTCATGCTCCGCTCCGCAGAATCGCGTTCATCACCTGGATCAATTCCCGCGCCGGTTTCACATCATGGACCCGCACCGCATCGGCGCCGCCCGCCACAGCCGCTGCAATCGCTCCCAGCGTCCCAAATAGCCGCTGATCTGGCTGCGCCTGGTCCAGCAGCATCCCAATGAACGCTTTTCGCGATGCTCCAATCAACACCGGACACCCCAAATCCTTGAACAGGCCGATGTGTTTGAGGATCGCGAGATTGTCCTCAAGCCGCTTGCCAAACCCAATTCCCGGATCCACAAAAATCAGTTCTCTTGCGATTCCGGACTTCACGGCAAAGTCAATCCGCTCTTTCAGAAAGGAACGGATTTCGGCTGGCGCATCCGCATAAACGGGAGCCTTCTGCATGGTCCGAGGCTCCCCTTTCATGTGCATAAGGCAAATCGCGCATCCGGCTTCGGACACGATTCCCGCCATTCTCTCATCGGCTCGCAGGGCGGTGATGTCGTTGATCATGGCCGCCCCAGCGGCCAGCGCCGCTTGGGCAACCGCCGCTTTGGTGGTGTCCACCGAAATCGGGAGATCCGTTGCGCCGCGCAGCGCTTTAATAACCGGGATCACGCGCCGCATTTCCTCGGCTTCCGATACGGGCGTGGAGCCGGGGCGCGACGACTCGCCGCCGATATCCAGAATATCGGCTCCCTCAGAGGCCAGATGCAAGGCATGCTCAACGGCCGATGCGGGATCAAAAAAACGGCCGCCGTCCGAAAACGAATCGGGGGTCACGTTCACGACCCCCATAATCAACATCCTGGCTGTAAGATCGAATTCCCGGGCGCCAATCTTCATGAACCCTTTGCCCGGCTGAAGCCGGTTGCCCCGATCTCCGCGCCTGTCTATGGATGGCAGAGCCGCTGGAGATCGCGTACTCTGCGCCGTGGGCAGAGGCGGAAATTAGGGTTACACTTGCGTGTCGATGTTTACGCCTTTGCCGGCCTCGGCCGAAGCGGGAGCCTCAACCGGCTCACCGGCAGGGACTTCGGTCCCAATCCCGTCCTTGGCCTTTTCCGGTTGCGGGGCGGCTCGTGTTTTCTTGACCGTCTCAAGTTTCTCGCCCCGCAACACACGGTCGATTTCCTCCGCGTCCAGAATTTCATGCTCGAGCACGGCATCGGCCAGCGCCGACAACTTGTCCTTGTTCTCGGTGAGGATCTTGTCGACAAGTCCGATCTGGCTTTCCACGATACTGCGGACTTCATGGTCAATGGCTTGCGCGGTCGATTCGCTGTAATCGCGGTGCTGCGCAATGGAGCGACCCAGGAAAATCTCCTCGTCCTTCTTTCCAAATGTCACAGGGCCCAGATTCTCGCTCATGCCCCAGTCGCAGACCATGGAACGCGCGATTTCGGTGGCCCGTTCGATGTCGTTGGAACCTCCCGTGGAGCGCTCGTGAAAGATCAACCATTCGGCCTGGCGTCCGCCCAGAAGAATTGCCAGTTGGGCCAGAATGTACTTCTTGCGGTTTATATAGCGATCATCCGTCGGCAGGCTGAAGGTGAGTCCCAGGGCCCGTCCGCGTGGGATAATCGTGATCTTGTGCACGGGATCCGCGCCCGGAATGAATTTGCCGACGATCGCATGGCCGGCTTCGTGCACCGCCACGATATGCTTTTCGTCATCGGTAATGACCCGGCTGCGGCGCTCGGCTCCCATCATGACCTTGTCCTTGGCATCCTCGATGTTGACCATTGTCACCTGCTTCTGGTTGTAGCGGGCCGCCATCAGCGCGGCTTCGTTTACCAGATTGGCCAGATCGGCGCCCGAGAGGCCCGGCGTGCCTCGGGCGATCACATCCAGATTCACATCGTCGGCCAGGGGAATATTGCGTGTGTGAACTTTCAGGATCCCGGTGCGGCCTTTGATATCGGGACGATCCACGACAATTTGGCGGTCAAACCGGCCGGGACGAAGCAGGGCCGGGGCCAGCACGTCGGGCCGGTTTGTGGCTGCAATCAGGATGAGCCCGTCGTTGGACTCGAAGCCGTCCATTTCGACCAGCAACTGGTTCAAGGTTTGTTCGCGTTCGTCATGCCCGCCCCCCAGGCCCGCTCCGCGATGTCGTCCCACGGCATCGATTTCATCTATGAAAATAATGCAGGGCGCGGCCTTTTTTCCCTGTTCGAACAGGTCGCGCACGCGGCTTGCTCCAACACCCACAAACATCTCAACAAAGTCGGAGCCCGAAATCGAGAAAAACGGCACTCGGGCTTCACCTGCAACGGCGCGGGCCAGCAATGTCTTTCCGGTTCCAGGAGGACCCAGCAGCAGGGCGCCTTTGGGAATTTTCCCGCCCAGGCGCTTGAATTTTTTGGGATCGCGAAGGAATTCAATGATCTCCTGAAGCTCTTCCTTGGCCTCGTCGGCTCCGGCCACGTCTTCGAACGTTGTCTTGGGCCGGTCCTGCGTCATGATCCGGGCGCGGCTCTTGCCAAAGCTGAAGATTCCCTTCTGCCCGCCGGCCTGCATTTGACGAATGAAGATGAACCAGATGAACAGAATAAGGATCCAGGGCAGCATTGAGTACAGGAAATTCATGAAATTGAGTCCCGGCTCCTTGAACTCCACCAGGATACCCCGCGCTTCCCACTCGCTCAGGCTTTGGCTGTTGATGAGTGTGGTTGGAAGCTTCGTTACAAAGCGTTCGAAGGGTTTCTCGCGGTTATTAACGGTGGTCGTGGGCAGTCGCGAGCTGTTCTTGTCGATGGTGCCGTGGAACTCGACGCTGGGCTCCGCCATTACAATGGAGGCGTGCGTGATTTTGATGCCAGGGTCCTTCATGATCCGCTCGAAATAGGAATACGGAATGGGGCGTTCTTTCATGGTCCCCCACTCGTCCATAAACTTCATGCTCACGACCACCAGCAAAATGAATATGACCCAGAACATGATGGGCCTGGAAGGCCTGCGCCAGTTCAGCGATTTTCGAGGCCGGCCGCCCTTTGGCTTGTTGGATTTGGGTATTTTGTCCATAAGATTGAATTTTCCTGGCTTTCCCGTCATAACGTGGACTGCTCCTTTTGCTGAGCGCCATTTTTATGAAGACTGCGCTCGAAATAAACACGCACAATACGTTTTGAATCAGCGCGCACGCGAAAGGGTTCCCCAATCCGGTGCCCTATAACCCACGCGATTCCATGCAGAGTTTCCATAACGAAAATGTCTCTTCGTTTCGGGACCGGCACCTTGTTTTCGCAAAGCAGGTCGGAAATTTTTTTCTGCCTTCCTCCAAGACCTAGCGGAGAGAAGCGATCCCCTTCTCTCCAAGGCCGAATTGTCCAGGCATCCCCCACGGCATCGGCGTCGAAGTAGGCTTCCGAGGCTGCTGCCGGCGGATAGGCAGGAGGATCGTCGGCAAGAGCCGACCCTATCGTCAGGCCCTCTTCTTCATTTGCAATCAGTGTACCAAGACCAACTTCAATTCCGCTACTGGGCTTTTCCACCGAATTGGGCAGAACCAGGAGCCCTTCCGCAGTGCGCCAGATTCGAAAGCCCGGTACTTTTATGCTTTTTCCAGGCTGTTTTCCACAAAGTTCTTTAAGGGCCGCAATGTGTGCCCGTACCGGCCTTTCCACGATTTTTGCCAAAAAATCCCGAATGACGTAGTTAGGATAACTTAATGACCCCTTTAAATCAAGAATGAAATGCCCTTTTTTATCGGCGCGGATGACCTTTCCGGCTTCAATGGCCACCTTTTTCGAGAGATCGGCCCAGGTTCTGCGGGCGTGACTTGACAAATTCAGCAATTCCAGCTCAAAATCCGGCTTCTTTTCGATTAACCTCGGCAAAATATCATGCCGAACGCGGTTTCGGAGAAAACGCAGGTCGGCATTGGTCTCATCGATGCGGAATGGAATATTGTGATTCTGAAGATAGCTGTCTACCTCCTGACGGCTCACCGCAAGCAAAGGCCGGATAATCCCGTCCGGTCGAAACGGCAGGATTCCGCGAAGTCCGCAAATCCCCGCCCCAGATATCAATCGCATCAGTACAGTCTCGATCTGGTCGCTTTGCGTATGACCTGTTGCGGTCCAGGAACAGCCGAGTTTTGCCCGCACTTCCTTGAACAGCTCGTATCGAATTTTGCGTGCCCAGTTCTCCATCGATTCGCCGGGGGGCTTGCTGGCAGCCACATCGCGACTTTCGCAATGCAGCGAAATACCCCATTGCCGGCAGATATCGTTTACGAATTCCGCATCCGAATCGGCGTTTTTGCCGCGCAGTTTGTGATTGAGGTGAACCGCTGTAATTCTCAGTCCCAGCTCGGGTCCGATCACGTTCGAAAGAATATGCAGCATAGCCACGGAATCGGGCCCGCCCGAAACCGCAACAAGCCCATGCTCATTGGAGGAAATGAGCCTATCTTCCCGAATCGACAGTCGGATTTTATCGATCACGCACATAAAAATAGTCTATGTCCAGAGTGGACTCAAAGCGGAACATGAGGAGCTTGGGTACACCAGCAAGACCGGCAAATTAGAAAATATTTCGCCTTTCCTTGTGGACGCGTACGGCAGGATCAACGTAGATTTTGTAGCCTTGCTTCCGCGCATTTCGACAGAAACCGACCTCGGCGGACGTAAGGGTCAGAATTCCGGGGCCGCCCGCCGTGTTGAACCAGGGTTGTTCCAGAGCCTCAAAAACCCCTCTGCGGATGAGAAGAAAATCGAAGCCGGCAAACTCTACTTCGATCAATTCACCAGTCGTCTGAATTTTTTCCAGCGGAATGAAACAACTGGCTCCGCGAATCATGTCAACGGGTCGCATTTTTGCGACCGCCGAAATATGCTGGTCATCGCCCAATACATTCGCGGCGGAGACAATATCACGGTCCCGGGCGATCAGATCGAGAATGTGGGAGGGTTTGAAAACCAGATCGGGATGGATCCATAGAAGATAATCATAGGGGCATTTGCCCTGGAAGGGAACGGGCTTCCTGCGGCTGGCGCCAAGGCTTGCCGCAAGAGAGGGTTGGGACTCGGAGAACTCCTTCCAATTCACGACCGGACTCAGGCCCTGGGTGGCGCAAAACACGACGGCGTCATGCAGGCGCTGGTTGAATGCACCGCTGGCAGCCTGCCCGGATATACAGAACACGATTCGTCCTACAACACGTTGCCGCATCGGCCAGAACATAGCGGAAGGCGGGGCGAAACACAAAACAAAAAAAGAAATGGGGAAATGGGAAATTTCGGAATTCGAGAATTTCATAATTCATATGGGCGTATTCACCTGAGTCAGGCCTGGGTGAAGCCAATACAATAGGGACCCGGTCAGGCTGACGATGGGCAACGCTGGACAAAGCGCGTTCGCGGTTTCGCGTTAGACGCCGTATTCCGGTCACCAAATCTAATTTGGCTTCTTCAAAGAATCCGGAAGTGCCGGGGCTTTCGCGGCAGCGCTGTCCACAACTGAGGCAGCCGGCGCTGAAGTCTCCGCGGCAGGCTTGTTTGCGGCCGCGGGTGCGACCGGAGCCGCCATTGGGGTCTCTGCAACCGGCGCGCTCTCAGCCGCGGGCACGGCCCGCGCCGGGGTATTTCCGGCAACCTTCGCAAGATTCGCGTTAAGAATCTTGATCTCTTCTTGATTCAGCAGAAACCGACTCAAGGTTTTCATCAGGTTGGCCGCGAAAACTTCATTGATCGTCGCAGTCGTGATTTTGGAGCAGGGCCGGTTGGTGGCGGCAATTACATGGCTAAGCAGAAGCTCTTGGCCGCTGCCTGGTTCCACAACCGTGATCTGAAAATCAGCTTCCGCCAGCTCGGCCTTCTGGGCAATTCCGGCGCTCCAACCTTTGCGGGCATGATTGACCAGAACCTGAATCTCCACCTCGGGCCCGGTTCCTGTGAGGCAGGAATTAATTTTTCCAGAGAACAGGGCCTCCAGGTTATCGGGGAGCTTGGCCGATTGCGATTCGTTCTGGCCAGGATAAGGATTGAAAGGTATAACCAGCTCACTTGCGGCAATGTTGTCAATGCGCATATCCAGGATTCGGACTTTTGCCTTTGCCGTTTCGATTTTGGTCTTGGGCTCGAATGTCGGAGAAATGCTCACCTGGGGTGCGGAACAGAAAACAAAAATGCTTGAGGCAATAAGGCCAATCGTGAATTTCATGAAGGTCCTCCGTTTGACATTCCAAATCATTGAGTACTGAATATAAACGTCCAGTGTTGGTTATTCCAGAGCTTCAGGCGCTTTTTCCACCTTGTCGATTCCTTCCGGTACAAGAACCTCTTCGGCTTCAACGCCAAGGTCTCGCAGCAGGAAAATGGCTTCTTTCCGCCCCGGGTCGGATTTCAGCGCGATTCTTGCAAGTCTGATTGCCTGGGCCTTATTTCCAATCTCCCGATAGGTTTGCGCCAGAAATACTTCCAGATCGACATTGGCTGTATCCAACGCAAGGGCTTGCCCCAAAAACAATGCGGCTGAATCCTTCGCATTCATCTCGTATTTGACGTACCCCAACCCAGCTAGTGCCTTCGCTTGTGTTCCGGGGTCCTTCAATGCCTTCCGGTAGAACGTCTGCGCCGCTTGCAGATCTCCCCGGGCCAAAAGTACGTCGCCCAAACCCCGAAATGCGGCGGCCCAATCCGACTTGACCGCAAGAGCCTTTCGGTAGCAGGCCTCGGCCCCATCGATATCATCATCCTGGAACCTGTAGTCACCTTCGGCTACGAAACGGGCCGGGTCCTGTTTACCGCCTGGCGCCGCCCAAGCCAATCCAGCCCAAGCCAAAAGCAGCAGCAGTGATAGCCGGGGCATTATTTCTTTCCTCCGTAAAGCATGGGGTTCAGCGAGGGATCGTTGTACATCTTGTGCTGGCGATAGATCTTGAAGAAGCGTCTCCCCTGGCGCATATCCTGCGTAAGGTCGTTAAAGCATTGAACCAAATCGCTGCGCTGCGTCCGAAGCGTTTCGAGTTTTGTCCGACTGCGCCCAATGTGCTCCTCACCAGCCTGCAGCCGTTTCGTCTCGAGATCCATGTGGTAAATCTTCAGGGTAAGGACAGATATACGGTCCACCATAGAACCCAAGGTTTCAGAGTTCTGGCGCGCGCCAGCCCTGCTTTTAGCGTGGGGCAAATATCGAAGGGAAAAAGAATCGAATTCTTCAATGGAATCATTTCGGCTCTGGTTGAATCGGTCGATGTTGCGCTTCACCGAAGCAATGACCTTTTCGGAGACGTCACGCATGCGCGCCTTGTCTTCCTCATGCCAAAGCTGAAAATTGAAGTAGTGAATTTTGCCGGCCAGAAAAGCCGGGGAAACCCGTCCCGAATAGTCGGCCGGAATGCCGTTGTGCCAGTCACGCGTATCGCGATCGAAACGCCGGGCGAATCCTGCAGGATCAAATTTCATCGATGGGAAAAATCTTTACTGATGCCGGGCAAATGCAATAAGGGAGTGATGAGTTGGGAGTAAGAGTAAGGAGAAAAGAGCGTAGAGTCAGAATATCCGGTGCTTCCGAATTAGAGTCTTACCTACATTTTTTGCATAGACGGGTATCTATGCTGCGTTCGATTCGGCTTGATTGTGTTTGTATGTATGAGATAGTAGGGCGATGCCAGAAAGCCTTTTTGAGATGCGCTATAGATAGAAGTTCGAAGTTTCAAAAAAAGCAAATATGGGTCATTCGAGCTTGGAAACTTAATTATGATCTACTAACTTCTATCTATGAACTCCGCTTCCGGCTTTGCCGGCCTATGATTCTTCCGCTTACGACTCCCGACTCACAACTCACGGCCATTTCCCCTCCTCCCGCATCTGCTTGGCTTTTTTCAGTTTCTCTTTTTCCGCGGCGGTGAGAGAATGCAGCCCCTGGCGCGAGATCTTCTCAAGAATGGGGTCGATTTCCCTGGCGTAGAATTCCCGCTTGCGGTTGGCAAAAACAAGCCGTTCCCTCCATTCGCGCTCCAGTGTCCGTTTCTTGCGGGACTCCAGGAGCCGTTGTGCCCAGCCCTGATATCGCCAGAAGGCCCAGCCCACAAGCAAGCCGGCCAAATGCGTCAGGTGGGCGACATTACCGCCCGAACCGCTCAGGGCAAATGCCAGCGAGAGCGCGCCGATAAACCAGACTGCGGCAATTGCCGGAACAGGGATCACGAAGAACAGCAGAATGGTCCGATGCGGATTTGTCCGGGCAAAGACATACAGCAGCGCCAGGATCGCTCCCGAGGCTCCCACGATTGATTTCCCCCAGAACAGAGGGGCGCTTAACAGGCCTGCGCCGACCGCGGAAAGGAAATAGAGCCATAAAAATTTGCGCGTTCCCATGGAGCTTTCCACATCCGTTCCGAACATGTACAGGGCAAGCATATTGAAGGCGTAGTGAAGGGGGCCGGTGTGTAGAAAGGCGTAAGTCAGAAATTGCCAGACAAAAAGGTGCCCAACCGCCCATTCGGGCCGAAGCGCAAATAGGTGGGCGTATGATTGGGAAATGGGGGCAACAAGCCCCGGCAAGAAGGCTACGGTGTTGGCGATCAGAAGCCATTTGACACCCGGCGTTAGTCGCGCGTCCATGCTGTCCTGCCCTACCCGGCTTCGGAAATGCGGTTTTCCTGGCGGCATGTATTGCAGTACCAGAAGGGATAGCCGTTGGTTTGCGAGGGTCTTTCCTTGAGATCGCCGGATCCGCAGAATCGGCACGCGCTAAGCGCGGCTCTTTTGGCCGAATGATCCCGGAGTCCGTCCCAGGTGATCCGGCTTTCGTCCGCATCGGTCGGTTGCCGATTCTTGGCGGATTGATATTTCATAACGAATCGCCCGATCTGCGCCTTGAGAGCCTCAAAAAAATAGTGTAGCTCCTCTGCCTCATCCCGCTTCAGGGACAGGTGCAGAAAGTGCAGCTCGGTATCATGCACTTTGTAAGCGATTGACTCAACAACGGCTAATGCTTCTTTCGAAATGGCCATGATGCGTACCTTTCATTGAAATGCCCTTCTCTTGGGACGTGGACAAAATTAAAATACGCGCGCGCCGACAAAGACGCAAAACTGAGGAAGGTGTCCGTTCTCAGTTCGCAGATTTGGCAGAGATACCCGGAACCGATTTTTTCAGAGCAGATGCATGGGAGAATACGGCCATTCGCCAAGACCCCTTTGAAATCGATGTGACCGGTTCTACTTACAATTGTCGGCAGGGAACCGACAACCGGGAACTATCCTCAGGTCGTTCCCAGCTTCTTGCGCAGCGCTTCGGCCACAACCGGAGTCACATACTGCGACAAGTCGCCCTTAAAGCGGGCGATTTCCTTGATTGTGCTGGAACTAAAGAAAATGTAACGGGCATCCGGCATCAAAAACAGAGTCTCTGCCTTTGGATTTAGAGACCGATTGGTAAGGGCCAGCTGAAACTCGTATTCAAAATCCGAGACTGCGCGCAATCCGCGAATGATGATCGAGGCGCTCTGCCTTTCGACCAGGTCCGCGATAAGGCCTTCGTGGCTCAGGACTTCCACGCGCGGCTCTCCCCGGAACGCTTCACGGATAAACTCCACGCGCTCCTCGGCATGAAAAAGCGTCTTCTTGCGCGGATGCACTGCCACAACAATAAGCAGCCGGCCAAACAGGCTCAGCGCACGCTGGGCAATGTCAATGTGGCCCCGTGTGATAGGGTCAAACGACCCGGGATAGACTGCAACGCTTTTGTTCATGAATTACCGTCCTTGAATTTAGCCGAAACGGATGCCGTCCGCCGGATGCTCTTTTTCCTCTTTTCAATCAAGGAATATACCTAAATACAGGGGACGATCCGTGGAGGAAGAGCCAAGCGCCCCAACAATTCCATTTGTCTTTCTGTCAATGCTTCACAACCCTTTCTTCCTATATTCTCTGGGTGAAACTCCCGTTTGAGTTACAAACAACCGAGTAAAATGCGCCATGTTTTCAAAGCCAAGATTGAATGCGATTTCCTTCACGCTCGCGGTTGTCATGGCCAGAAGCTCCCGCGCATGCCGTACTTTTAGCGATCGGAAGTAGTCCAAAGGGGGCACCCCCATGTGTTTTCGGAAAACACGGCAGAAATGCGGTATGCTTAGACATGCGGCGCGCGCCACCCCGGCCAAAGAGACGCTTTGGTTGATACGGGAATGCATATAATCCAGCGCCTGTTGAATGGGCTTTGGATAACGGAGCCCTTCCCGTTCGGCCCCCAGGAAAAGCAGCATAGAATACGCCAACTCCGATAGTTTCTGCCGGAAACCAGGCGGACGATCGCGGAGAAGGCGTGCCCCGGCTTTTGCGTACTCCACAAAGGTTCGGGTATCGCTCACATGGAATACGTCGGTTTCCCATAGACCCAGACGCCGCATAATGGCTTCAAACAAATCCCCCTCAATGCTCACAACCCGGCGATGCGCCAGCCCTTCCGGGCCTGTTCGATAAGAGTGATCGACTTCTTTGCGTATCGCACAGATCTGGCCCGCGGTCACATAATACGATTTGCCGCCCTGTGCAAGATTGATGGATCCCGCTGTTACCAGTTCATGGGAATGGACGAGGGAGTTCTTCCTCGTGATCGCCACGTCGGGACCCCAGATGGAATTGCCGCAGAATTGCACGTACAGCGGAAGGCCCGGAGCCAAATCCTGCGAATTGAAGTACCAGAACCATTCCCTGCGTCTTAGAGGGTTTTCGATGGTAACGGTTTTGCCCCAGGAGTCGACCGGGATTTGGTCACATTTATTCATGCGTGCCTTTCCACTGGCCAATATTTGGAAAAGATGAATTTCCAGAAATAAACTTCCGGCAAACGCCCTGGGAAAGGTAATTCACGATAAGATTTGGTAAGTTAATGAGAATCCATGATTATCCAGAAATGCCTTTACCGCTATATACTAAAGCCTATGGCGAGGAAACCAACGAATGGCGATGCAATCATCCCGAGAGCCGCCATCAAATAAAGTGAGGATTCAATGAATGGGGTCCAAACAGGCTCGTTCCTGGCCGATTGCCTTCCGTCACGCGCCAAACCGAATGTTGCAGGCGCGCCGATGTTTGCAGTCTATCCCTTACCCGAAAACTTGAAAACGAGCGATCACTATTGCGCACAGGTTAACGGCCAGCCGCTTTGGGTAGAACAATTGGAGTGGAGTCCCGATTTCCCGGATGTGGCCGATTGGTTCACCTCCGCACCTCAAACCAGCGGAAAGCAAACATTGGCCGTGATGCGGTTTGGCGCGGAAAGCACGGCCAAAATCAGAATAGAGTGTTCCGAGCATATCAGAACATATTCCATCCATCCTCAAAGCCGCTCGATTCCTGCATCCCCTAAAGCGAATGTGCTGGAGTTTGCGATGTCGGCGCCCGACTACCTCTATATTAAAATCAATGAGCTTCCCGAACTTTGTGTTTTTGCCGATCCGCTGGAAAAAGATCCGCCTTCGCAAAACGATCCCAATGTCCTTTGGTTTGGGCCCGGCATCCATGAGCCCGGCGAAATCACAGTGAAAGACGACCAGACGATTTACCTGGCCCCGGGAGCCGTTGTCTATGGTTGGCTGCGCGGAAGCGCCCGGCACGTTGAGATTAAAGGCCGGGGGGTTCTCGATGGCCGGTATCAACGGCGTCTGGTGCGCCTGGATCATTGCGTGGATGTGCTGGTCGAAGGCGTTATGTTGCGAAACGGCAAGGAGTGGCAAAACACCTTAAACGAGTGCAGCAATATTACGTACCGCAATGTAAAAGTCGTCAGCTTTGGCCAGTGCGGAGACGGCATCGATCCCGTTGGTTCGCGAAACATCATCATCGAGAATTGCTTTTTTCGTTGCACAGATGACTGCATGGCAATCAAAAGTTCGAGGCCTCATCAGGAAGTGCACAATATCAAGATCCGGGGCTGCGTTATGGTGGGGTACGCTTTTTCGGATGGCGTGACAATTGGCTTTGAATGCAGGGGGCCCGAAATCGAAGGGATCCGTGTTTGGGACTGCGATATTATTTCCTCCAAAAACAACAGTCGCGTTGGCGGCCATTCCGCCTTCAGTGTTATCTGCGACGGCGCTGCAAGGGTCCACAACGTGGTTTTCGAAAACATCCGTGTTGAGAGCGATATCGAGCACAAGCTGTTCGAACTCAATGTCACGGACGGCAAGCAATACGGCGATAACCCGCAAGGCCATATAGAAAATATTCGTTTCAAAAACATCTCGTGCGCCGTTGCCAAGCCGATTGTGCTTTGGGGCTACGACCAGCAGCACAGGGTCCGCGATGTCCGGTTCGAGAACTGCACTGTGGCCGGTGATAAGCTGACGGAGATGAATTCCAAACTGTTTCGGACGAACGAATTCGTTGATACGGTTTCGTTTTCGTAATTGACAAACATCGCGTAAGCCTCTGCGAAATAATAGCGCCTCCCCTGCGTAGCGAGAACGGCGTGCCAACCAGAACAAAAAAGAAAGTGTTCCAAAATGCCTGGCTGAAATCCCCGCTTGCCAGCACGGCGGGCCAATTGGCCAGTGAGGGGAATATCTCATCATATCCCCGGCCCAAAGTTGTAATTGGCAACGCTCAATTGGAAATGCTGCTCACACCCCTTTTTACGGGGCCTTGGACCTGCAATCCCTTGATGACCCCGGACACCGGGACGATTGGCTGAACGACATGGAAATCGAGAATTCCAACCGGTTTCATCAATGGTACATTGTCAACCATTTTCCTGTGAGCACCAATTGCCATATTGCTCGCCAACAAGTTTCCATAGACGTTTTGCCACTGCTTGAAAATGGAATACATTGATTCATTGTACTTGCAGTTACGGAGGCTTCCTCCTGGAACATTAAGGAAGAATGGTTCGACGAGAGCCGAATACAAGTAATACTCGGAAGAATTGTTTTCCGCTATGGTTTTCAGAACCAGCAAGTTAGTGCCAGATTTCAGGCCATCGCTTCCAGTTTGCAGGAAAAAGGAATCATCGTAGGCCAGAATGCCTCTTACGCAATAGAAAAAGTGCACCATAGATGCCTCTATTTGCTTCACATAGTTATCTTCTATTATGGTAAGCTGTTCTTGATTTATTATTGCCGTGTTATCATAGTAATAGATTTCAACTCTTTGGTTCGTACTCGTCGGCGTTTCCGACGCATTAAAGTGCACCGACAGAAAAGCATCGCAAGCTATTGGTCCCTCGGCATTTGCGGCGGCCTCCAAGCCCAAGGCGACATTGGCCCGATACTTAAGATTCTGGTCCTTCGGACTTTTGTGTGGGTAGCCCCAAGATGTTGTGTCAAGGGGTTA
>CAYVZU010000067.1:7285-20353 GCA_964455935.1 uncultured Fibrobacterota bacterium | reverse complement strand
TCTCGTTAATTTCGACCCGCTCCACGTACCAAGGATCCTTCAGCCTAAGAAGCTTTCGCAGCAATTCATTGTTGCATGCTTTCCGTGATGAAGCATTAGCTTCCATAATCCCAAATTCAACTGAAGCGATTGTCTTAGCTCTTTCTGTGGAGGTCGTCGTGGCAAATGGTGCATAGGGTTACTAAATTAGCTTCGTCGTTTTCGCCGCCCTTGGCATGCTCCTTCTTATGATGCAACTCAAGATGCCTTGGGTCCGATTTGTTCCAATCATTATGGCTCCAGCCGCAGTGCACGCATGCATATTTATCTCTGCGCAAAACCACACCCCGTACCGGGTCGGGAATTCGGCGATCATGTTGGGGGCTTTGCCGCAAAGATTCCAGAACATAGCTTCCAACCGGCAAATCGGGACGACCGGTATTCTTAGTTACTATCGGCCAGCCGAATTCCGTACGCAGTTCGCGGACGCGGCGAGCCCATTCCGTCTTATCGTTTGCCACATAACGCAATTCCTCTCCCGTAACCGATTTTTTCACATTCTCTTTGAAATATTCAAGTATTTTGCTGCGCACGGCATCTTTGCGCTTCCGAATATCGTTTGCGATGTTCCAGCGAAAAGCCGCTTCCTTGTCCTGATGTTCGGAAATAAGAAGGTAATCATCCGGTTTCATTTCCGATACTCTTAAACCTTCGATTGGTAAATCATTTTCGGCCGCCATTTCTTTTGCGGTGATCCCGTTGATGATCGACCATCCGAATTGCACCCGAAGTTCCCGAACCCGCCTTGCGTATTCCTGAATGGCGGAAACAACCAACAACTCATCTCCGTTGATGACCACTCCCGGATACCTGCGGAAATAGAAAAGAATGCGGTCGCGTGCGCTTGCTGCATCCTCTTTTGAAATCAGGGATTTTCCCAACTCGCGCAGGTTATGAAAAACCGGCACGAGTGCAAGGACTTTCCTGCGAAGATCCTTGTGCTGCAGTTCATCTTCGAAATTGTCGATTAGGTTCTTGAGTTTTCTGCGGACGGATTCCGGATCAATCCGATTTCCCTTCATTGCTTCTCCTTTTCAAAAAGGAATCCGGAAATTCTACCGGTTAATCTCTCAAAGTTGCGGATCTCGCATTCCCAAATCACGAGTACTTGCCAACCCTGCGATTTGAGAAGCCGGATATTTCTCTTGTCACGATTAATATTCCCATCCAGTTTAGTTTTCCAAAAAGCGGTGTTGCTTGAGGGCCTTGTTGCTCGTTTGCAATTTTTATGACCATGCCAAAAACACCCATGGACGAAAACCGCTTTGTGGTATTTCGGCAGTATGACATCCGGGTTGCCGGGTAGGTTTGATTTGTGATTCCGAAAACGAAATCCGAATCCGTGAATGATGGAACGCACGATGATCTCCGGTTTCGTGTCCTTGCCTTTGACCCGGGACATGATCCAGCTTCGCTTGGTCTTGCTGAAGACATCCACGCCTCAGCCCTTTTCACTTTGTAAGCAGGACATAAACAATGTCCGCTATGCGGGCGGCCAGAAGAGGTGGGACCGCATTCCCGATCTGCTTTGCAATCTCTATTTTTGTTCCTTTGAAGACGAAGCTGTCGGGAAAGTTTTGAAACCGTGCCGCTTCCCGGTGAGTTATTGGACGGTGTTGCTTTGGATGAAGATAGCGGCCCTTTTCCGGCTTGAAAAACTCAGTGCGGATTGTCACGGATGGCCTGTCCCACCATAGGCGTCCGAAAAGATCCGTGCCGCCGGAAACCTTTCTGATCCAGCATTTCGGCGTTAATTCGGGCGCACGCTTCTGTAGGTCGAAGCGATTCATCCCTTCCTGTGGAACAGCTTTGTATCTCTTAAGACTCATCGAAGTCGGTGTACGTCCAAAATGCAGATCAAGGGGAGGATCGATTCTCCGAATATCCGTTCCCATCGGTTCGGGAAGGTCGGAAACGGAATCCCGTACGGTGCGCCAAGGTTGGGGCGAAGAAAGGAAATTCGCGCTGTCGAACAAATCAAGCCCGCCATATTTTCGTCCATTTCCGTTCGGATTGAAGTGGGTCTTTCTGGGAGGGAAGAGTAATGCCGGATCGCCGACTTTCGACCCGACGATTATCGCTCTGATGCGCGTCTGAGGTACCCCGTAATCTGCGGCACATACTTTGCCTGAAACAACCTTGAAGCCGAGCTTCTCCGCCATACCGACGATTTCAGCGTACTCGAATGTATTCAGCAACTGAGGAACGTTTTCGATTACAAACACCTTTGCGCCGCACTTTTCGACGATTTCGAGGTACGGCCGCCAAAGTTGACGGCGGGGGTCGTCGTCGCGATTGCGGTTTAAAAGACTGAATCCTTGGCAGGGAGGACCGCCGATAACCACATCGGCAGGGGGAATTATGGTTTTGGAATCGGCGAGTATGTCGATGATGTCCCCGGCAATGCAATGATGCCCGAAGTTTGCATTATATGTCTCGACACAATAGTTATTGAAGTCGTTGGCCCAAACAGGCTTGAAATGGTGACCGAAAGATTCCGTAAAACCGAGAGTCATACCTCCTGCACCGCAGAAAAGATCTATCAAGCGAAAGCTCCGCCGCCGTTTAGGCAGATCGCCTTCCAAACGTGTCTCGTAAGTCGCCTGATCTTCCCTCAGATAAACGGCTTTGGATAATACTGCACCGTATCGGCTGCCCGATTCGGTAGCTGCTTTCCTGTCTGCCGGTCTTTTCCCAGCCGCCCGGTTTTTGGTTCGTTTAGGCTTCATAATTCCAAATGACAAAATATCATTTCCGTAGAACCCTTTCCATTGCAGCAATGACAATCATGCTCAAGCAAAGGCCCATAAAGCGAAGGGCGCCTGTGGCGCCCTTCGTTGGGTGAAAAAGACGGGTTCTCTACTGAATTGTGAAAGCCCCGCTGGTTCCGCTAATATGGGAGTTGATCGTGCTGATCACCTGGATAGTGTAGTTGCTTCCCGCGACCAGGGCCGATGGAATGGTCCAAGGATGCGAACCATTATTGGGGGTGCCGGCTACTATGGCTGGCGACACGGGTAGGCCTGAATCGTACAAGAATATGTCAACCCACCCGCCAACGCCCACCGGATCATTCCAGGATATTGTGACCGATGCCCCCTTTGTGCAGACCTGGTTTGTGTCGGGCACCGTTATGCTGAAGCGATAATCCGCGGCAGCATAGGAAGTCAGGGCAAGGCTGTAGGAACCCGTTGCCCCTGAACTCGACCCTATTTTGAATGGGTAGTTGCCCGTGGTCGAACAGAACCATGTGAGCACGGAAGTTGAGTCTGCGCTCGTAAACGTGCCCGTAGCGAGGGGGGTAGCGCCTCCCGGTGCAAAGAGGGTATCAGTCAGGCCCACAATCCCTTTGGCACGGATTCGGTACAGTGTATTCTGCTCCGCCCGGAACTGGCACCAATCCCGGTCGGCGTATGTCAAAGTCCGGTTTTGGGCTGCGCTGTCGGGCTCCACGTTTCGCGCCAGGCTCAGCGAATCGTCGGGCTCGTAGGCGTCGGGCGCCAGGCCTACAATGGCAAAGGTGTCGCTGTATCCCGCAATTTGCGTTGTGCTGGAATTTTGCATGTAAAGCCGGTACGAATTTCCGGTGGCAAGTCCAGCGGGCGGGGTCCACGGGTGGCTTCCGTCATTGGCCGTGCTGCTGGTAATTGATTGGATCAGGACCGGGCCGCGATAAAGAGACAGGCGGACGTAGGTGCCAAACAGTGATGTGTCGGGCGTCCACACAATGTCATGGTTCGTGCCGGCCGCCCAGGTGGTGGCGTCGCTGGGTTCGGTGAAGCTGGCCAGTTCCAGTTGAGAGTAGCTCCTTACCTTAAGGTCATACGCCCCCGTGTAGGTGCTGTAGGGCGTCATCTGCACATAGTATGTGCCCGCCGTAGTGCAGGCCCAGAAGATCTTTCGGCTTGAGTAGGAGGCATAGGCAATTTGGCTGCTTGATTGGGACGAATAGAGATAGAGGTAAAGGTAGGTCGTCCCGGTGGCCTGGATCAAATACAAACTATCCTTTTTGGCTGTAAAGCTGATCCAGTCCGTATCGGCATAGGTGATGGTGTGCGCCTGGGCCGTGCCGCTTGTCTCAATGCCCCGGGCGCCGGTTTTTTGGTTATCCCACTCGTAGGCATCGGATGCCACCCCGCTGATAGCAAATGGCCGGCTATACCCATGGTATCCGGTGCTGCCGTTGTCCTCGATTCGGATCCGGTAGTTGTTGCCGGTGGCCATTCCAGAGGGAATGCTCCATGAATACTGGCCGCTGTAGGACGAACTTGAATAATACGAATAGATTGAGGTGAGCTTCGTCGTGTCGGAACAGAGATAAATATTGACAGAGCTGATGCCGACAGAACTATCCCGCGTCCACTGGATTGAATAGGAAGAGCCGGCCGACCAGGGCGTGCCCGAATCGGGTGCGGAAATTGAGAAGACCTTGGCCGGATCGATCTCCTTGACCGAGAAGAAGTAGCTGCCGTAATAGCTGCTGGAGTAGGGGGTAATGCGCACGTTGTAGGTCATGGTGCTGTCGCAAACGTACGTTTGAATATAGTACGAACTGCTCCCGCCAAGGTAAAAGTTGGTCGATTGCGACGACGCGGTCCCCCGGAAGAGATAGGCGTAAACTCGAATGGAGGAGTTGTTCCGGAACGAGTATGTCTTGCCTTTCTCCATGGGGATCGCAACCCAGTCGGTGTCGCCGTAGGTCAGCGAACGCTGTTGGACTGCGCCGTCCGGGGTATAATTCGAGGCCTGGTCCCGAACATTGTCGGGTTCGTAGGAATCGGCTGTCAGGCCATTGATGGTGAACGTATCACTGTAGGCGCTGATTCCGGAATCGTAATAGCTAGAGAGCTTGATCCGATACTTGCCTGTCGTGGTGTAGTTTGGGACAGACCAAGAGTAGGATCCGTTGTTGGTCGCGCTGGAAGAAAGTGTGCTCTGGAGCGCCGGACCTTGATAGAGATCGATTTTGACATAGCTGCCAGGGGTGCCTGTTGATGACCAGGTAATCGAATACGTGTTCCCGGCAGCCCAGGTGGTTGTGGTATCAGGGGCTGTAATGTCGTAACTTCCGTTGTATTGCGTGTTCACGGTGAAATAGGGACTGTATTCGTAGATCGCCGGGTCATAGTAGCTGTACACCTTGACGCGGTACTTGTCTCCGGATCCTTTGTTTGTGCTGATGCTCGACCAGCGATAATAACCGTTGCTTGTGGAAGTGCTGCTTGTGATCGTCGCGGCCAGCGCCGTGTCATTGTAGAGCTGGAGACCCACATAAGCCCCAATGCTTCCCGTCGTGCTCCACCGGATGCCCAGTGTGTCGTTGATCATGCAGGAGTGGCCGGCCGATGGTTCCGTGACCGAGATCGTTCCATCGTACTGGGAGGTGAGCGTGAAATAGGGGCTGAAGCTGACAATGGACGAATCGTAATAGCTGTGAATCCTGACGCGGTACCTGTCTCCGGATCCTTTGTTTGTGTTGATGCTCGACCAGCGATAATAGCCGCTGCTGGCCGATGTATTGGTTACAATTGCATAGGCCATGGCGGTATCCGACCAAAGCTGGATGCCCACATAGCTGCCGATGCTTCCCGTTGTACTCCATCGAATCCCCAGGGTATCGTAAATGTGCGCCACATCGCCGCTTTCGGGCGCTGTCACCGAGATCGTTCCGGAGTAATTCGAACGGATGGTGAAGTAGTTGCTCATGTCGTACCTGGCGCTGTCGTTGTAGTCCGCGATTTTTATGCGATAACTTGTGCCGGCCCCGTAGCGGCCAACCGACCAGGAGTAAGTCCCCGTAGCATAGCGGCCTGTCGTGATCGTGGCCACCTTGGCGTCTTCGCGGTAAAGAGATATCTCGATGTATTGGTCCGAATTCACGCCAATTGCCGTCCAGCGTATGGTGGCGGTGGAGTCCATTTTCAAGATCTGGGAGGCAAATGGCGACTGAATGTAGAAATTCCCATTGCTGGTGCCGCCCAAGTTTGGGGGATCCGACGGCTTGGAGGAATCCAGAAGACAGCCGCCGAAAAGAACCGCGGAAACTAAAACCATGGAAAAGGCACAGAGGCGCTTCGAGTGGTTCACGATAACTCCTTTTTTAATTTCGTTGGTGGCAATTCGGACATAATTACAAATGGAACTGCTCACGTTTCTCGAAAGAACCATGAAACCACAGAGCAACACCGAGGTCGAAGAAGAGAACGCCGAGAGGGGAAAGGTCTTTTTCCAGCGCGGTGCGCGCCAGAAGATTTCCCTCTGTGCTCTCATCCTCACCTCGGATTTCCCTCTGTGGTTTCATGCGAACCTACGTACTTACTTACAAATTAGAATTTTCTGGAATGGATATCCACAAAAGGCTTCCCCGCTCAGAGTCCTGGTTTTTAACGGAAAACGGTGCCGGTGAACGGCACACGAAAGTATTTTAAATTCCTATGAATGAACAAACACAAAAAAAGCTGGTCAATCTCCGTGAAAATCTCCGCGACTTGGATAGCGTCTTGGTGGCCTTTTCGGGCGGGGTGGACAGCACTTTCCTGCTGGCCGTTGCTCACGAAGTGCTGGGCGAGCGTGTTTTGGCGGTCACGGCCCGGTCCTCGACCTACCCCGAACGGGAGCTTGAGTCGGCACGTGCGTTTTGCCGGTCAAAGGGTATCCGACAGCGCGAGATTATTTCGGAGGAGCTCGACATTCCGGAATTCCGGGACAATCCACCGGACCGGTGCTATTACTGCAAACGGGAACTCTTTAGCAAGCTAAAGCGTATTGCCTACGAAGAAGGTCTGGCAGCAGTGGTGGACGGCGCCAACCAGGACGATCTTACGGATTATCGGCCCGGCGGTCAGGCGGCGGCCGAGCTCTTCGTGGTCAGTCCGCTCCGGCAGGCGGGATTCGCGAAGGCCGAGATCCGTGAGGCATCCCAGGCCATGGGGCTCCCAACCTGGGACAAGCCGGCCGCGGCTTGTCTGGCCTCCCGGTTTCCATACGGAGCAACTATCACCGCGGCCAAGCTTTCGCAGGTTGACCAAGCCGAGGATGTTCTGAGAAAAGCTGGTTTTCGAATGGTGCGGGTGCGGCACCACGGCGATTTGGCGCGCATCGAAACCGGAATCGAGGAAATGGGACAGTTTCTGGATGCGGATATCCGACGCCAGGTCAGCGAAGGGCTGAAGGCCGTCGGGTACACGTTTGTCGCCCTGGATCTGCAGGGCTATCGCACGGGCGCCATGAACGAGACACTGAAGCATTCCTGATTCGGAGAGAAAAGAATTTTGACAGGATTTACAGGATCTTATTGAGATTGACGGGATTTCAGGTTGTTTGCCAAATCCCACCTGTTATCCTCCAAACTTTTCCGGCTTAGAGGTTTTTCAAGCAATAGGGAGAAGCGATGGGCAAACTTAATGTCCGGCAAATCCAGAGGATTGTCGACAAGACCGTGAAGACCTACGGGGACCGGGGCGGCATCAATCACATCGAGGGCAAGAACCTGCCAAGCCGCAAGGCGATCCACGAGATTCTGGACGAGTTTTACGAAATCGTTTTTCCCGGATACGGCGATGCGGATGTGACGTGGGCCGAGATCCCCTTTTTCGTAGGCGACCGGCTGAACTCTATTTTCCTGAAATTAAGCGAACAAGGGGCCCGCGCCCTTCGCTACCTCTGCAAATTCAAAACCTGCAAACCGGCGCCCGTGGATGAATGCAAACGGAAAGCGGAGCAGGCCGCTTCGCGGTTGATCCACAGCCTGCCGGAAATTCGCAAATACCTGATGTCCGATGTTCGGGCGGCCTTTGACGGCGATCCGGCGGCCCGTTCGTTCGACGAGATCATCCTGAGCTATCCGTGCATCGAAGCCATTGCCACATACCGCCTGGCTCATATCCTGTATCGGGAAGGGATTCCGCTGATTCCGCGCATGATGTCCGAACGGGCGCACAGCCGGACGGGTATCGACATTCACCCCGGCGCGACAATTGGCCGCAGTTTCTTCATCGATCATGCGACCGGAGTTGTAATTGGCGAGACCACCGAAATCGGGGAGCATGTTAAACTCTACCAGGGCGTCACATTGGGTGCGCTGAGTTTTCCGCGCGACGAGCGGGGACGAATCCTGAAGGGCGGCAAGCGCCATCCCACGCTGGAGGACAATGTGACGGTGTACAGCAATGCCACCATCCTGGGCGGCGAGACGGTGATCGGCCGCAGCAGCGTGGTGGGCGGCAATGTATGGCTTACGCATTCCGTTCCGCCCAATAGCGTTGTGACCATTTCCAATCCCGATCTGGTGATTCGCAAAGGAAAGAAGCGCAAAGCTTAAAGGGGTCCAGCGGTTCAGCTCTGATATCTGATCCTTGGATCCGTTAGGGCCAGGAGAACATCCGCAAGCAGATTTCCCAATATCAATAGAACGCCGCCCATAATCACGCTGCCCATGACCAGGAACACGTCCTGGCTGCGGACAGCCTCAAGCATGACCGATCCCAGTCCGGGCCATGAGCAGATGATCTCGGTAAGGGCCGCCCCCGATAAAAGCGCCGAGAATTCGTATCCAAGCAGAGTGATAAGCGGATTGATTGCGTTGCGCAGAGCGTGGCGATAAATCACCCTGTTTTCGGGCAGGCCCTTGGCCCGGGCCGTGACCACGTATTGGGCTCGCAGAACCTCCAATAAATTTCCGCGGGTAATTCGCTGCAGGCCGGCGACGGCGCCGGTTCCTAAAACAACAGCTGGGACCAGCAGGTGCTTGGCAATGTCGAAAAGCCGGGACCAGAATCCCATCTGGTCGAAATCAGGGGAAATCATTCCGCCAATGGGCAGCTTGCCCAGAAAAGGCACGGCCCCGACCAGCGAAACACCATACAGCAGCAGAAGCGCCAGAAAGAAACTTGGCAGAGACATACCGATGAATGCGATAAACGAGAAGATCCTGTCGCCCCATGAGTACTGGTGTACCGCCGAATAGATCCCAAGGGGGACAGCCAGAAGCCATGTGAGGAGGATCGAGGCCAGCGAGAGGATGAGCGTATTGAAAACGCGCGCCTTAAGCACATCGCGGACTTCCGCTTTTTTCGTAAAGCTGTAGCCCAGGTCGAAACGGACCAGGTTCCAGAGCCAGTAGCCGTACTGCACCAGAATCGGCTTGTCAAAATGGTGCTTGGCTTCGATGCGGCGCACGGTCTCTTGCGAGATGCGCGGATCGAACTTGTAGGGTGCCATAATGTCGCCCGGGGCCAGTTGAACAAAAAAGAACGTCACCAGCGTCATCCCCAACAACAGGGGAATCATGACCAGCAGGCGGCGAATCAAAAACGAAAGCATGGCGATAAAAATACACGATTTCCTCAGCGGTTGCCGGGAGACGGAAAATTTGGAATTGGGAATTATGGATTATTAATGGTGAATTGGCAATTGCCGCACCCATTCATCGCGGCCGCATTGAATTTAGAGTATGGTGGTTGTATTTTGCAATCATGATTCGAACGCTTGCTATTCTTTTTGCGTGCGTTTTACCAGCGGGCTGCGCGGCGCAGCGATTTCAAGTGGAAAAACATGTCCTTACTTCCTCGGCGTTGCTTGATCCCGATAACCTGGCGGTCGCTGGATTCTGCGTTTTGCCCGTATGGAACGCGCGCGGCATGGCCGTTGTCGCCAAGCCAACGCCTCGCTCGCTCAATAAACTGATTGGCCAAAAGGGTTTTAGGCGTGTGCGGCTTGTCCGTTGGAAGAAAGTTGAAAAGGGTATGAAGCAATCGGGATTGGAATCCGAACTGGGCGCTTTTCTGCGTGAGGGGTTTAGCGCGACAACCTTCAAGGCGCCCGATGCATTCTGGAAAAATCTTGGCGCGGGCTATTTCTTCCAGATTTCGATCGAGCGGGGAGAACTTCTCCGATTGTTGAATCGCGAGCAGCGCATCGAGATGACATTGCGCGGAGCCCTGCTTCAGACCGCTTGCCGTTCGGTGATTTGGCAGGCCGAATCGGTTTGCCGCGCTGTTGTTCGCAACCCCGCCGATCAACAGGAGCTCTTGGAACAGGGCGTGGCCGCCCTGTTGGATTTGTTGCCGCTTGAAACCCGCGGACCAGCGCCCAAAGAGGCCAACTGGTAACCGATCATGAGGGAGCACGCCGAGAGAGAGATTAAAATCGGCATGATTCGCAGCCCGTCGCGCGTGGTCGATGAGATCGAGAAGACGGCCCAAACAATGGCCGGTCAGAATTGGGCCCTGGTCCGAACCGTAACAAACGAGCTTTTGGGTAGTATTTTATTGTTTTTCGAACGGGAGATTCCGGATCCTGATACCGAAGGAGAGGAAGTATGACATTCAAGATTCATGAGAGAGGAAAGTTCGCGGTTGTGGAGGTGGAGGGCGACATCGAAAGCGAAGTCGAGGCGCGCCGCCTTACCGACGAGATCTCGCGGCTGGCGGGTAAAGGGCACATCCATTTCTGTATGGATATGGAAGAGGTGACCTATCTCAACAGCTCCGGAATCAGCATCTTCATTCATGCCCTTGCGGAAGCCGACAACCGCAAAGGCTCCGTCTACCTTGTGATCCGGGAGCCGCATGTTCGCAATGTGGTGGAACTGGCGGGTCTTGACAAGCTGATCAAAACCTATTCCAGCATGGAAGAATTCGAGAAGGAGCACCTGAGTGCGTAAAAGGGTTATGGCAGCCGTACTCGGCTTGGGACTCCTGGCCGGCTGTGGCGGGCTAAAGGCCGTTGCCGTCGATTCGAGCAGCCTGCAAACCGCTCTCGGGAAAATTCGTCTTGCCAATGGAGGACATCAGGTTCTGGTTTTGGAGGGGGAAAGCGAGCGGTGGATTCCGCTGAAGCGGATCAACTGGATTAAAATATCGGCCCGGGAAATGCGAAATCGAAACGGCCGGACCTTTTACCTGACCGAAATCGAGTTGCGCGACGGAAGCAAACTGATGAGCTATCGACTTAAGGACGGCCGGCGCAGCCAGGTCTTCATCTGGGTTGAGGACTCCATCATGGCGCAGACGCCAAACGGTCCGGTGCAGCTTGAACTTTCGAAGGTGAGCAAACTTACATTTGAACACTAATCCCGGTCGGGAAAAGCCGAAATGATTGGACGGGATAGCAGAATAAATTGGATTTGAAAACAACCTGTAATTCTGCATCCACGGTTCAACTGCGGTATTTAGGTTTAGCCCAAGTCCTTGGCCCGTTTCATCAGAAATATTTGATCAATCGCGGGCTGTTTTGTATCTTAGTGACCAAAATTCGGGCGACCTTGGGCCCATAACTCAGCTGGTTAGAGTAGCGGACTCATAATCCGTTTGTCCAAGGTTCAAATCCTTGTGGGCCCACATTTCAGGAACGGGGAGTTGTTGAAGAACCTCGGGGTTTTTAAAGACAACATACAGATCGAATTCAAAAGGCGGCTTTGCGAAGGCGTTCGGCGCCGCTGCGAGAAGTGCACATCTTGGACGAGATGTGCACTTTTTGTTTTGGGGCCTTTACCCGATCTATTCACAAACATTTCTACCGCGGCTCACAAGTGCCCATCATCTACGCCAGTCCTCGGTCCGCGCATCCTCGACATACTTTTCAAGTACGCCTACGCCTTTGGGTTCTCGGACCTGCAATTGGCCGTATCTGACAGGCGCCTGCAGCCCTTGCTACGAAAATTTTCGCATAGATCGGATTTAGGAGAGGTATCATGCTGCTGAACGAAGCCGTTGAACGGCTGAATACTCTCCTGCGGCCCGGACTGGCGGAATCGTGGGATAAAACAGGTCTGCTCATTGGCGACCCCCAGTCAACAGTGCGTCGTGTAGGCATTGCGCTGGACCCCTGTGAGGCGGTATTGGCGGAAGCGGGATGCCGCAAGCTCGATCTGCTAGTGACGCATCACCCCCTTTATCTCCGCGCGCCCGAGTCTCTGGTCCTGACGCATCGCAACAAGGGAATTTATCAGCTCATACGCGCGGGAATCGCACTCTATTGCGCGCACACCAATTTCGATGCGCTTCCTTGGGGAATGGCCCGGGAATTATGCCGCCGGCTGGGTCTTGAAGCACAGAGGTCTTTTGCTCCAACGCGTATTATGGATCGCAAGGTCGTTACGTTCGTGCCCCATCGGTATGCCGAAAAAGTTCGGGCCGCTCTGGCGGATGCCGGCGCGGGCCGTATCGGCGCCTATGCGGGATGCGCATTTGTCACGGCCGGCGAAGGTTCATTTACTCCACAATTGGGCGCTCATCCTTATGTTGGACGGGTCGGCAAAACCGAGAGAGCCGGGGAAGACCGTCTGGAGATGGTCGTGGCCGGCGACCGGGTAACCCGGGCCATTGCCGCTTTGCGGCAGGCGCACCCGTATGAAGAACCCGCGATCGACGTCGTGCCAATGGAAACCCGCAACGAGCGGCTGGGATTCGGCCTGGTAGCCAGAGTTGTCGAACCCGCAGTCGCATCGACTTGGATCAAAAGCCTGAAGACACGGCTCCGGACCCGCCATGTCGAGGTCTGGGGGTATCGATCCCGGAAACCGATCCGCACCGTGGCCCTGATTCCGGGCGCGGCGGGCGGCCTGATCCATGAAACCCCCCGGGAGTGAGATGCCGTGGTGACGGGCGAAATTAAATACCACGATGCGCTGGGCCGGCGGGAGGACCTGTTGGCCGTAGCGGCCGGGCACGATTTCACGGAATCGCCCGGTCTGGATGCGCTCCGCTCCGCAACGGCAAAGGCCTTGGGACTGGAGACGCTTATTCTAAAACAGAAATCCCGAAAAATGGTGCTATAGAAACGAAGGAGAAGCTATTCATGCGAAACGATTTGAGTCTGTTGCTGGAGTTGCAGGAGATTGAGTATCAGATTCGCAAATGCGAACAGGGCAAAACCGAATTCCCGGCCCGGTTGCGCGACCTGCAAAACGAGATCGCCCGGGTGCAGTCGGGGCGGCAGACGGCACAAGGAAAAATAACGACTCTCGAAGCCGAAAAGAAGAAGCTTGAAGGGGAAATGGTCATGGAGCGCGAACTCTTGGCCAAGAGC
>CAYVZU010000067.1:0-7275 GCA_964455935.1 uncultured Fibrobacterota bacterium | reverse complement strand
CCAGGGACGCCTTAACACCATTACGACCAACAAGGAATACGATGCCGTTCACGAGGAGATCCAGGTACACACAAACCGCATCAGCACGGCCGAGGAGCGGATCCTGGGTCTGATGGAGGCGCAGGAGCAGGCCAAGAACGACGATACCGCGGCATTGGCCAGCGAGCAGGAAGTTTTGGCGAAGAATACACCCGAGATCGAAAAATTGGCGAGTCAAACTTCCGAAATCGATGCCCGGATACAGGCAATCCGGCAAAAGCGCAAGGAACTTGCCGAACAACTGCCACAGCGCATTCTACGGATGTTTGAGCGTATCCTGAAGGGACGACCGACGCGGCAGGTGATTGGGACCGTAACAACCGACCGGCGGAGCTGCTCATTCTGTTTTAAATCACTGACTCTGCAGCAGGTCAATGAGGTTCGCAGGAACGACGAAGTGATCGCCTGCGATGGCTGCGGGTCCATTCTTATCTGGGTGGAGCAGGAAAATGGATAAAATTAGCCGTCAAGGACTGACGTTCGACGACATTCTTCTGGTTCCGGCCTTTTCATCGATTCTGCCGCGTGATACGGATCTGCACACGTATCTTACGCGCACGATCCGGTTGAATATTCCGCTGGTCAGCGCGGCCATGGATACCGTAACCGAGGCGCGCCTGGCAATCGCCGTGGCCCGTGAGGGCGGTATCGGTTTCATTCACAAGAATCTGCCCGTCCGCGCCCAGGCCGACCAAATTCGGATCGTTAAACGTTCGGAAAGCGTGGTGATCGACAATCCGTTCAGCCTTCCGCCCAACCTGCGCGTGCGCGAGGCCGTCAATCTCATGCGGCAAAAAGACATTTCGGGTGTGCCCATCACGAAAGGCGGGAAACTGGTTGGCATTCTCACCAACCGCGATCTGCGTTTTCAAAAAGATCTGGATGTGCCCATTGCCAGCATCATGACCCCAAAATCCAAGCTTGTGACGGCGACCGAAGGCACCACCATGGAGCAGGCCGAAATTCTCCTGCACAAGCACCGGATCGAGAAGCTGCCGGTGGTGGACAGGAAGGGTAAACTCGTTGGCCTGATCACGGTCAAGGATATTTTGATGCGCGCGCAATACCCCAATGCCTGCAAGGACCGCCTTGGCCATCTGCGTGTGGGCGCGGCCGTGGGCGTGGCAGGCGATACGCTTGAGCGTGTGGCCGAATTGGTGCGCGCCAAGGTTGACGTTATCGCAATCGATACGGCCCACGGTCACTCGGCCGGAGTCCTGGCCACCGTGCGAAAAGTGAAGCAGAAATATCCGGAACTGGATGTCGTGGCCGGCAATGTGGCTACCTACCGGGGCTTCCTGGACCTGGCCAAAGCAGGCGTGGATTGCGTGAAAGTGGGCATGGGGCCCGGCTCCATTTGTACAACGCGCGTTGTGTCGGGCGCCGGCGTGCCGCAGGTGACTGCCATCTTGGATTGCAGGCGGGCTGCCGAAGAGACCGGGGTCCCGTTGATCGCGGATGGAGGCCTCAAGTTTTCGGGGGATCTCTGCAAGGCCATTGCCTGCGGCGCGGATTGCTGCATGATCGGCAATCTGCTGGCCGGCACCGAGGAAGCGCCGGGCGAATTGATCCTCTACGAGGGCCGGAGCTTCAAATCCTACCGCGGTATGGGTTCGCTGACTTCGATGAAGCGGGGGAGCAAGGACCGATATTTTCAGGAAGGCGTGGAGGAATCCAAGCTGGTGCCGGAAGGAATCGAAGGTCGGGTCCCATACAAGGGGCCGGTGGCCAGCGTGCTTTTTCAATTGGTTGGGGGGTTGCGTGTGGGCATGGGCTATTGCGGATGCAAATCCATATCCGAGCTCAAGGAAAAGACGGAATTCATTCAGATCACAAGCGCCGGAGTTCGTGAGAGCCATCCTCACACAGTGACCATTACGCAGGAAGCGCCGAACTATAAGTCGCTTGGCTAACGGCGGATCGTAGCGCCGCAAAAGGTGCAAGAGCAAACTGCAGCGGAGCTTTGGCGGGCGAGGAAGGCAATGCCAATCATCGGCCAATCAAAACACGACGGCCTTCGCTCGGCAAGTGCTTGTCATACCTCCATCGCTTTCATATTTTACCTCTAATCAGGAAATGCCGGCCGGATGGCCGCGCCGGCCATAAGGCCGGTGAGGAAAGTCCGAGCACCGCAGGACAGGATGCCCCGTAACGCAGGGTTCCAGTAATGGAAGGAAAGTGCCACAGAAATCAAACCGCCGATCTCCACCCCTTGCGGGTGGAGAGGCAAGGGTGAAACGGCGGGGTAAGAGCCCACCGCTTGTCCGGGTAACCGGCAAGGCACGGCAAACCCCATCCGGTGCAAGGTCGAATAGGAAGGGAGCCCGCCTAGCGTGGCGCGGAGCGGTCCGCTTCGTTTTCCCTTCGGGTAGACCGCTGGATTCCGGCGGCAACGCCGGAACAAGAGAAATGGCCATCCCCTTTGCCGCAAGGCGAAGAGGACAGAACTCGGCTTACAGGCCGGCATTTCCCGCTTGTTTTACATTCGGGACCGCGCTTCCCGCGCTGGCGCGAATGGGCATGTTTGCCTCGGTGGTCTTTTTATTCCTGGCCATGTTTGGGACTGCGCGATCAGAGCCCTTGGCTCCCGATTCCCTGATCCTCCATAGCATCCGCATTGTCGGAAACTCGCGCACGCGGGAACCCATTATTCGCACCGCCCTGGGCGTCGAAACCAATCGGTGCATTCATCGAAGCGAAATCGACTCGGCCCGGGCGCGTCTTGATCGGCTGGGGATCTTCCGCTCGGCCGAGGTGTTGGCGCAGGAGACCCCCTCGGGCAATGTGCTTCTGGTAATTGTGGAGGAGGGGCTTAATTTGCTTCCGGTAATAAGCCCGCATCGCTATGAGCGAAAGTACAACCGGGAGGAAATCTGGTATTCGTTGTCGATGCGGTTCGATTTCAGTAATTTTCGAGGCCGGCGCGAAACCTTCTGCATCGGCGGTGAGCTGTGGGATCGCAAGTCGTTCTCCCTGCTTTGGCAACAACCCTACGATCCGCGAATCAACCCCGGTTACCTCTGGTGCCAGTTGCAGGCCGCGGTCTGGCCGCATCCGTATGAATCCTATGATGCCCGTGAAATGTTGGCCGACCTGGGCGCCGGCCGGTTTCTTCACAGCGCGTGGAGCGCCTACACCCGTGGTTCAGTCCACGATCTTCGAACCGACAGCCTGGGCATGATCCGGGAGTTCATTTTTCCCCGGGTCGGCATGGGGATCATCTTCGACAGCCGCGATAACAATTTTCGCCCGGTCCGCGGGATGCATTTGTCAACCGGCGTCGATCTATTCGGCCTGCGGGTAGGCGATCTCAATTTTCCCCAGGCGCACCTGAATTGGAAATCCTACCGGCCGCTTCCGTTCTTGGATCATTATGTGGTGGTTTTATCAGAAACAACCCAGCGCTTTCGACGGCCGCCTTATATCAAGCGGCTCTACGGAGGAGGCAATGGCAGCGTTCGGGGTTATTCGCCGGGCGCGTTGCGTGGCGACAACTCCGCTGTTTTCACGGGCGAGTACCGATTAGCGGTCTGGACAACTCCCCGCATCGCTTTTTCGTACATCGATTATTTTGTGCCGACCATGAATCGGCTCTACGGTATTCTTGAGGTCGCGGGTTTCACCGATGCGGGCCTGTACTGGGATTACGGAGAAAGCCCGTTCCATTCAAAATGGGCCTATGCGGCCGGGATTGGATTGCGCGGTTGGGTCCCGCCGCTTCGGCGTTCGGCGGTCCTGGATTTCGCCTGGAACCGCGACGGCGAAATTCACATTCATTCCTACCTGGATATTTCCTTTTAACCTAAATACCGCAGTTGCCCGCGGCGAATAGCGGCAACCTCTTACCCCATCTCGGCTTTCAGAAAGCCTCGCCATATCTATTGGGTGATATGCCTGCGTTTTCTTCAAGCCGATCTGGGGCAAGATCTTACCACTCTTTATCCACGGTTCAGCTGCGGTATTTAGGTTTAAGCAGACTCAGTATCCGCTCTGGGGATGGTGGAAACCCCTCGCCTTTGGGCGAAGTCTGTCATTTCGAAGCCCGAAGGGCGAGAAATCTTTCCGGGGAAAGGATTTCTCCTCGCGGACTCGTCGAAATGACAACGGCTTTGGACAGAGTGTCAGAAGAAGCAACATGAATTGTGAAAGTCGACTTCCAGCCGACCTTCTTGAACACTCTCGACTTAAAGTCGAGGGTGTTTAGTCGACGACGTACTTTTCGGGCAGGATATAGGTTTCGGGGTCTTTGGCTTGTCCACCGTAGTGGATTTCATAATGCAGGTGATCGCCCGTGGCCCGGCCGGTGCGGCCGATTGTACCAATTGCCTGATGACGGCTCACCGCCTGTCCGCCGACGACCAGGACTTTTTGCAGATGGGCATACCATGTTTCGAATCCATTGCCGTGATTGATGCGGATATAGCGGCCGGAAACCGGGTCGTACCCGATATCGGCAATCCTTCCTTTGGCCGGGGCCAGCACCTGTGTCCCGCCGCGATTTGCGATATCAAGGCCCTGATGAAAATCCGTGCTCTCCAGAACCGGATGAACGCGGACTCCAAAACGCGAGGTAATGCGACCGGCCGTGGGCGTAATCAGCGGCAAGCGGCCGAACGCATTCATTTTTTCGAAGATGCCTGTGCGCGTGCGCTTGAGGTTCCACTGTTCGAAGGCGATTTGGCGTTCGATGCGCAGCAGATCGGAATTGGCCGCGTTCGAGAGATTGGCGCCGCCAATACCCACCCGCCGGGCTTCCGGGCTGATGGGCTCGAGATCATAGAGTGACCGGACAATGTCGTTGGACTGGAATACGCGTTGCAGCAGTCCATCGATGCGCCGCACCTCCCGGTCGAGGTAGGACAAATAGCGGGACGCCACACGGTTCTCGCGGCCCGCATACCATCCCCGGGCTGTCCAGTACGCGGCTTGCGCGAAGCAGTAATTCCCGCACAGAATGCAGGCCGCCAAAACCAATGCAGTCATTCCGGACAGGAAAAGGGACGGAACCGTGAGTTCGAAACGCCGGATCCCCTTTTTGCCGGGAACAAGCAGGACAAGCGGCTGCAGCATCTTCATAAACCGGTTCCCCTGCGAATTCTGCGGTGCGCGAGGCTTAAGGCTTCCGCCAGAAACAGCCCCAGCAGGAGTCCGCCAAGAACATCCAAGGGGTAATGCTGTCCCAGGTAAACGCGCGAACCCCCGACGGCCAGGCATGCCGCCAGAGCAAGCAGGCCTGCCTGCGGATACAAGATCGACAGGATGCGAGCGGCCGCCGATGTGTTGGCCGCGTGATTGGAAGGATAGGAGCGCGACAGGTTGTATCCGTCGATGAACCGGCCGCCGGAAACAAGATAATCCGGATTGCTGGGGCGCCTGCGGTCAATGGCTGGTTTCAAGATTCTGTAGGAAATCGGATCGGAAAGACACAAGGCAAGGCTGGTCAGGATCACCGCGGTGCGACCGCGGCTCCCTGCCAGGGTCAGAAGCATCACTCCGGCTATGCAAAGCGAAGGAACCCAGAAAACGCGGGGCGGATAGCTCAGAAACTTCATCAAGGGATCAAGGAGAACCGAGCTGAGCCTGCGATTTATTAGAAGGAAGAATTCCAGATCAATGCGAATTAAGCCTTGAACGAGAAACTCCAAAAACGATCTCCTTGCATCCGGGCCATGGGCGCAAAACCTGCCAGGCCTCTATAAGAACTAATAAATCAATATTATTCTTTTGGCGTATTTGGGTCAACGATTTCCTCCAGATAATCACCCGGCCTAATGCCGAGCGCCTGCCCGGCGGCGGTCTCGAATACTGCCGCTGCTTTGGCGCAGACGGCCCATTTCCAGGGCCTTAAGCCGGCAACGACCTTAAGGACCCTGTTCTTCCTGTCAAGAAACACGCAATCGATGGGAAAGCGCATAAACCAGGTATGGACGGCGCCGCAGGGGATAATCAGAATACCACGGGAGGGTTCCAGCCTTCGAAGGCCCAGAAGCCCGCAAAAGCGCTCTTGGAAATTCCGGGTGCGCCAACAACCAAAGCGCGCGACCGGAGAACCATCGCGAAGAAACACGGCCTGCGCGTTGCGCTGCTGTCCGGTTTTGGATAGGAAGCTCATCCAATCACGTATTTGGAAAGCTTCTTCATTCCTTTCAAAAGCCGGATACGGTCCGTCTCGAACTTTTTTTTGCCCATCAAGGCATAGGTCGCGATCTTACCCGCCTCAACGCCCGGCTGATCGAGGGGATTGATTCTGTAGAGCTCACCCGCAATAACGGTTTGCAGTTCCAACATGAACAGAACCTGCCCGATTGTGAAGGGTCGGATCTCGGGGAGCACAATCTTGCAGCTGGGCCGGCCTTCGCTCTTGAGAGCGTATTCGGTGGCCAGAAGCTCGCTTCCAATCAGCTCGGACATGTCCTTTCCGCCCAGGTAGCTCAACTCGTCCGACCGTGCATACAGGTTGGGAATCCGGCAGGCATTTTGGAACCGGCCCGTCCCGATAAATGTGACCACTTTATCGGCAGGACCTTCCATGTAAAGCTGGACCTGACTGTGCTGATCGGTCGTTCCAAGCGCCTTCACCGGCGTGGGTCCCGTATGGACAATTTTTGCATCAAGGGAATGCTTCTTGCCCAAGCTCTCGGCCCAAAGCTGCCGGTGCCAGTCCGCTATGTCCTTGAGGTGATTGCTGTAGGGCATCATGACATGGATGTTGTGGCCCTGATCCCTGTCGTGCAAGTAGTGAAGTAGGGCATTCATCAGGGCGGGATTGCGCCGACAATCGGGATTTCGGCAAATCCCTTCCATATATTCGGCCCCGGCCAGCAGTTCCTCGATATCAATCCCGCAAACCGCCGCGGGCAGCAGGCTTACCGGTGTAAGGACCGAGAAGCGTCCGCCGACTCCCTCGGGAACCTCGAACGTCTGAATTCCTTCGGTGTTGGCCATCTCGCGAAGTACGCCTTTTTTTGGATCGGTCGTGAAGACGATGTGCTTGCCGGCCTGGGCGCGGCCCACCTTGCGGTTGAACAGATCCCGCACGACCAGATAGACGGCCATTGTTTCCGCCGTGGTACCGGACTTGGTGACGACATTAAAAACCGTCCTGGCCGGATCCAGGATCTTGAGCATGTCCATCACAAAATCGGGATCGGGATTGTCGCTGACATACAGACGCGGGGTTTTGCGCGCGTGCGCAGGAATTTCGTTGTAAAAAAGCGGCTTCAGCGAGGTGAGAAG
>CAYVZU010000066.1:0-20926 GCA_964455935.1 uncultured Fibrobacterota bacterium | reverse complement strand
CGATCAGGGCCAGCTCGTGGCGAAAATGAATGTCCGCCACAAGGGGAATGGCGATACGGGACTTGATGCGGCCGATGGATCGGGCCGAGGCCTCATCGGGAACAGCCACGCGCACGATTTCGCATCCGGCTTCGGTCAGCTGCAAAATTTGGCGCACCGTCGCATCCACATCATCAGTCCGGGTGTTGGTCATGGACTGCACGCGGACAGGATTGCCGTTGCCAAGAGTAAGGTTGCCGATCTGTACGGGGCGGGACATGGGTAAGTAATTATGAATTATTAATTAATAATTATGAATTGATGAACGAAGGTTTGCAGCATATAGCGCACCTCGACTGGAACAACACGCAAAATATCGTCTCTCTTATTTGACCTTGCCATTCGCTTCCATAATTGATTCACGATTGCCTGGTTTTGCACTTTCAATTCAATATTGTAACTGCTCAGATCCCCCTCACCCTACCCTCTCCCTCGAAGGGGCGAGGGGTTTTTTCCTCTCCCTTCGAAGGGAGAGGACTAAGGTGAGGGTGGCGGAAGTTCTGAGTGGTTACTTCATAATTTTCAATTCCATAATTATCAATTCATAATTCATAATTTTCTTACTTGAGCTCTTTCTCCTGCGGCTGCATCTTTCGCAGCGGTCGCCACCAGGCCTCGTTGGCCTTGTACCAGTCAACGGTCCGCCGAATGCCGGTTTCGAAAGTGTGGGCCGGTTCCCAGCCCAGATCGGCGCGGATTTTGGATGCGTCGATGGCATAGCGAAGATCGTGTCCGGGCCGGTCGGTGACTTTTCGGATCAGAGCGTGCGGTTTTCCAAGCAAATCAAGCAGGAGTTCGGCGATCTCACGATTACGGCGTTCGCTGTTGCCGCCGATATTGTAAACTTCGCCCTCCTTGCCTTTGCGCAATACGCGGTCAATGGCTCGGCAGTGGTCTTCCACATACAGCCAATCGCGGACGTTTTGTCCGTCGCCATACAGCGGAACGGGCCGATCGTTGAGCGCGTTCGTGATGAACAGGGGAATCAGCTTCTCGGGAAACTGATACGGGCCGTAGTTGTTGGAGCAGCGCGTGACCAGCACCGGCATTCCATAAGTGTGAAAATAGGCCCGGACAAGAAGATCGGCGCTGGTTTTGGATGCCGAATAGGGGCTGCTGGGCGCCAGGGGCGTTGTTTCCCGGAAAAGGCCCGTCGGGCCAAGGCTTCCATAGACTTCATCGGTCGAAACCTGGACGTAGCGCGAAACCTTCCGATGTCGCGCGGCATCCAGCAGCACCTGGGTGCCCAGCACATTGGTTCGCACAAACGCGCCGGGGTCGGTGATGCTGCGGTCCACATGACTTTCCGCCGCGAAGTTAACGACGGCATCGATGCCCAGGGCAAAAGCCCGTTCCACATCGTCCGGCTCGGCGATATCGCCCCGGACAAATGCGTACCGGGAATTACCCTCCCACCGGGCCAGGTTGGCCGGATTTCCGGCATACGTCAGGTTGTCCAGATTGACGACCCGATCGTCCGGCTGGTTCTCCAGGAGAAAGTGAATGTAATTCGAACCGATAAAACCGGCGCCGCCAGTCACCAGAATGCGCACACAACACTCCTTCTTTGCAAGGCCGAATGCCCGATACGCCCGTTCCTCGGCGCTACGGCCACTAGGGTTTCTTAAAGAGCTCTTCGAGTTTTTGGCGTGCGAGTTCGCTCTTCTTAATGAACGACCTCTTCTCCCGCAACGGGCGGAAGTAGTCGCACGGGTTTGACTTTTCCTTGTCTTGCGTGTACTCAGCGCTCGATTCGCGGCACTGATGATACGACTTCACGTCGTAAAACTCGCAATTGATGCAGGAATGCAGGTCGCGGTGGCAATACGAGCACGTGTCGCGACGGTAAATCTTATTTCCGCCAGGGACTTCTCTACCACAGAAAACACAGTTCAGGTGAATTCACCTCCCCTCAATCCGTAAAGGATGAAAACAGAAATACAAAAGAGGATCGAAATGATGAAGTCGGAAGGATGCGGGGTGATCGAACCGGAATGACAAGCATCGAGACGAGTAACCGGGTCGCGCATTCGCTTGGCGGCACACACGGTCTTCACATTCATGCTTCATCCCTCAGCCTTCATCTTTCCCGTAGTGCTCCAACACCCATTTCAAGGCCCCATCATGGTCGCGGACCTTGTTTTCGAGTTGAAGTGTCTCGACTTCGTCCAGAATCTCTTTAAAGCGAGGACCGGGTTTATACCCCGCCCCGATCAGATCATGGCCGGTAATCAGGCGCGGCGGGCGGATTTCCTCTTCCTTGAATTCGGCCGCGGCTTTTTGCAGAAATTCGTAGTTGGAAATATCGCCATGGCTGGCCAGGCAGTCCAGACGATGCAATTGCAGTTCGTCGGCGAAAGTGGGTCTTCGCAACAGCCGTTTTAATGTTGACGGCCGCATTACCTGCACATGCATAAACGCCATATGGTTTTCGACGCAGGCGACAATACGCTCGCTTGTCTCGTTGGAGAAGCGCAGGCGCTCGCAGACCTTGGCGGCGATCCGGGCGCCGACCACCTGGTGATTGTGGAACCGAATTCGGTCGGGCCCTTCAAAAAATGTGGCGGGCTTGCCCACGTCGTGAAGCAGTCCGCTCCAGGCCAGCACTTCCGTAGGTTCGTTCAACCCATCCAGCAGCAGGCATGTATGCTCAAAAACGTCGCCCTCCGGGTGATATTGCGCGGGCTGGCGCACCCCGGCCAGCGCCGCCACTTCGGGAAGGATCTTGGCCAGAAGGCCGCTTTCGCGCAGGCACCGCACAGCCCTGCCCGCGTTGGGCCCGGTGAGTATCTTTGTCATTTCGTCACGAATCCGCTCGGCGCTTACGCAGGAAATTTCGGGCGCCTGGGCCCGAATGGCTTCGTGGGTCTTTTCCTCGATGGCAAAATCGAACCGCGCCGCAAATCGCACCGCCCGCATCATCCGCAGCCGGTCCTCGGAAAAACGATGCAGCGGATCGCCGATGGCCCGGATGATTTTGGCGCGGATGTCGGTCTGGCCGCCGACGAAATCGATGATTTTATCCTCAATCGGGTCCAGAAACATTCCGTTCAGAGTGAAATCCCTGCGCAAAGCGTCCTCGCGCGCCGAGGTAAATTGCACCGCATCCGGATGGCGGCCGTCGCTGTAACCCAAGTCGGTGCGAAAGGTTGCCGCTTCGAACTGGCCGCTTCGACCCACAATGATCATGACCCCGAAACTGGCGCCCACGCCAATGGTGTTGGGAAACAGAAGGGCGATCTGCTGGGGAGTGGCGGACGTTGCAATGTCGAAATCTTTGGGAGTCCTGTTCATGACCTTGTCGCGAACGCAACCGCCGGCGAGATAGCTTTCATAGCCGTGGGCGCGCAGTTTCCGAATAATGGAAATTGCTTCTTGTTCCGAAGGAACATTGGAGGACATGATCCTGTTTTGGCACAAACCGAGAAATTCGGAATCCTTGTCTATGGAATTAATCAGGAGAATCTATTGGATGGAAAGAATCGCTTTCTTTGTCTTTTCAAATATAGCTCGCGGTCCAAGTGTCCGCAAGAGGAAATTTGACAATACCGGCACTGCGCTATCCGGCCAAGTTCAGGTCCAGGCCTGATTCTGATGCAGCCGCCCGGCGCACGGATGATGAGCTCCCATGGCAAGGCGAAAAAAGCAGAGGCGATTCAGCAGAATAAAGCTGAATCGCCCCGGTACATGCTTTGCCCTCGCTCCTTATCCTACGATGTTGATCTCGTTGGCGGGCGTATCCCGTTCGGGCGGTTCCGGTGGTCGTTCCCGGACGCGGCGCGTCTGCTCACGTTCGACATTCCGGGTCTCGGCGGTTCGGGTTCGCGCGGTTTCGGTCTGCCGTTGCGTCCGGCGTGTCTCGTGCGTTTCGGCCTGACGCCGGGATTGGTTCGCTGTTTCGCGTTCCGCCCGGTTCTGCTGAACCGCGCGCTCGTTCTGGCGGCCCCGCTGCTCGACCGGCGTGGCTCCCCGCTGCACAGCATCAGAGCGTTGTACGTTCATACACTCTCCCTTGGTTTGCGGACAATACGCCTTTGCCAAACACGGCTGGCCGGATCCGTCTTGGCAACAGCGCCAGAGACGGATTGCTCTTCCCAGCACACCGTCTCCATACCTTTTATCGGCAGAAAATCGCGTTGACTTTAGGGAAAAATTAAGAATCGGGAATAATAAATTCGAGGCTCAAAGCTATGGACGCAGGGCGTTTGACAATAAATAATTCACAATACCACGATTCAGAATGGCCAATTTTGGCCAGAAATCGGAAATCACACCGAAATGGCTTTCGAGACTTGTTCCTGGAGGCTCTTGATGTGTTCTTCCAGCTTACCGGGCTTTGGCACAATCAATTGATCTTTTCGTATTTCGGCAAGCCCTTTTTCTTTCAGAGCCTCGACAAACTCGGTAAGAGCCTTTACCTGGATTCGCAACAAATCAATCAGCTCTCTCTCAAGCTTTTTAAGCTCGATTGACCGGCTGCCATCGGCCTCTGTTTTACCTTCGCAGACCAGAATGTAATTCATTAGAAGAAGTACATTGTATTCGCACCCGCCGGAGCCGTCGGCCTCAATACGGCTGTCGGTTTCACGGAGCCTCTGGACCAGGATGCGTGCGATCTTCATGAACCATTCCGGCACTTTGGCGGTTCGCTGCTTGAATTCCTGCGGGGGGATTACATAAAGCTCCGTATCCTCAAGTGCGTGTACCGATGCCGAACGCGGGCCACCGTCAATGGCCGATACCTCGCCAAAGACACCGCCCGGGCCAATTTCGCTCAGCGCGATGACCCGCATGCCAATTTGCTTCAATACGCGCACCTTGCCGGTCTTCACCACAAATAGATCGCGTTTGAAATCATCGTTCTTCAGAACAAAAGAGCCTTTGGGAAACTGAACGGCGCGACAACCGGTGAAATCTTCCAGCGACAAGGAACGGCCCTCCCCATAAAAACAAAATCCAAAATCAGAACTCAAACAGACATTCAGAATTCTGGACAGCGCCCTTGCGGCCCGCTTCTCGCAGCCCCCCGGGCTCCGCTCGGATTCACTCCGAATTCTAAATACACGTATTTTAAGCGGCGAATGCAACTGGGAATGGGAAAAGCGCCTTGACAATATTAGTGCAATGCACTATACTTTGAAACATGGATATCGTTTACCGCCGTCATGGCAACCGCCGCCTGTACGATACCGAGCAGAGCCGCCAGGTCACGCTCGACGAGGTGGCCCAGCGTATTGTGGCTGGGGACAGCATCAAAGTCATTGATCAGGTTAATAATCAAGATTTGACAATTTCGACCCTGGCTCAGATTCTGGCCCATAAGGCCATGGAATTCGAGAAGGTCCCGGAACTTGCACCTGTACTTATGGAAATAATCAGGAAAGGAGGAGAACCCATGTTCAACTTGTTGAAGAACGTCATGTTTGCCAGCGTTGGCGCTGCTTACCTGACCAAGGAAAAGGCCGAGGAAATCGTCAACGAGCTCATCGCCAAGGGCCAGCTCTCGAAAGACGAGAAGACCCAAAAGGTGAAGGAGCTTACCGAAAAGGCGGAGGAGAAGGTGAAGGAACTGCGATCCTATCTCGAATCGCAGGTCAAGAAAGCCATTGACACGGTCCGCGGCCCCGAGCGGGAAGAAATCGAATCGCTCCATGCTCAGATCGCGGAGCTCCGCAAACAGATTGAGAGTCTGAAAAAATAAGAGCGGAATTCGATTCTCTTCACAACAAGCGGCCCGGCGCACAATACGCCGGGCCGTTTTGTTTTTGGCGGAATCCGCCGCCGTACGAGAAGTACTTGCGAAGTATTTCTTCGAAGTCGCTGAGGTTTAACGAGGCAACAATCCCGGAGCAGCAGGCCAAGCCGTGCCCCGGCCTCGATGATCACCGCATGACCGTAGCCGTTCGCCGCAGCACGCGGTTGTGATTCCTGAGTTCAGCCACATAAACGCCCGAACGCTTGGGCGCCCACCGCAGAGAATAGGTTCCCGGAGCAGATTGCGCCTGACCGGTTTGCCACTCCCGCCGGCCCGAAATATTATACACGGCCAGCTCGTAGGGCCCGCAGCGGTCCAGGGCTAGGCGAAACGTTATGCCCCCCATTCCGCCGGACAGATCCAAACCCAGTGCCTTGGGCGGAGCCGTTTGGTTGGCGGCAGCAGACGGCGCCGGCACAATCACCCGCAGTTGGAAATCTTCGACATACGTATTGAACGTGAACCGGATCACGATTGTGTCCACGCGTGGAATCGGCGTCTCCGGAACCGTGCCAATGATCATGTTGAACAGATTGGTCAGCGGAAAGGGTTCGCTAATCATCTGAAATCCCGCTGTTCCGCTCTGACCGCCGCTATCGTAGGTGAAGGTGTAGTTGAGTGTGGCCCCGGGCTGAACCACAACGCTGTCGGGCGAATAAACAAAGGGCGTGCGGGTGATATTGAACGCGTTATCCGAGCTGTCCTTGGCCGAATTGGCGGCCGCGTCACGAGTCACGACTTTGATTTTGCAGGGGCCGATTGCGCTTGAGGGCACATGCCAGGTGAAGGAACTGTCTGTTCCGGTCACGGCCGCGATAGCCACCCAAGTCGATTGGTCCAGGGTGTAATACAGAGAACAGGCTGCTATGGCAATATTGTCGTTGGTCGTCCAAAGGATCGCGTGGTCGGACGATGCCGGCCACGTCTCGCCCCCATTCGGCGCGCGTAGGGTCACGACGGGCGGGCTCTGGTCTTCAACGGAGAGTATAGCCGAGAGTTCATCGGCACAACCATTCGCCGCATCGCACACCTTCACGCGAATTCTGGCGGAACCCGTAACCTGCTGCGCGACACTCCAAGGCTTGGAACCGGCAACAATGTTGCCGCCGTTTGTGTCCGATAGGAAGGAATAATTCGTGCCGTCATAGCTGACAAATACCGAGCAACGAACCACGCCCACATTATCACCGCAGGTCCACGTGACGGTTTGAGCACTGCCGCAGGCCACCGTGGGCCCGGTGGGCGAGGCCACGCTCACCGTAGGCCGCGATGTATCGGGCGCAGCAATCGTAAACGCGGCGGAGGTGGCCAAACCCGAATTGCCGGCCGCGTCTCTCACAACGACTTTGATCTTGGCCGTTGTCGTTGCGCCGGCTGGAACCATCCACGCGTATGTCTCTGGAGCAACACTCACTTGCGGCGAAACTTCGCTCCAGGTGCTGCCATTGTCCAGGCTGTAATACAGCGAGCATAGCGCAACCCCGATGTTATCATTGTGGTCCCAACTGATGGTTTGCGAACTTCCGGATTGCCAGCTTGCGCCGGCGGCCGGGGCCGTGATGGTCACGGTGGGAATCGTCGCATCGACGATCGAAAACGGGGGTGATGAAAGCGGGGTGCTGACATTGTTGCTCGCGTCATAGGCGGTCACCCGAATCAGGCATTGGCTCGAGGGTACGGTGTTGGCCGGTATGGCCCAATTGAAAAAGGTTGCGCTGCCCTGGCCCAGCAGGGACCAATTGGAGCCATTATCGTAGCTGACCGATAGGCTGCATTTAATGACGAGAACGTTGTCCGACGTGCTGTAGCGAATCGTCGCGGCCGTTCCCGCAGCCCAGGCCGTGCCCGTGGCTGGCGAATCAATTGCGGTAACCTGCGGGGGCGCGGCATCGGGATTGGAGTATTCATCCGCGCCCATGTCCCAACTGCCTGCGCGGGCCTGACCATCGATATCAGCATTGAATGGAAGATTGGCGTCGACCGAAAGATCCACACCTGCGTCTTTTGCCCCCGCATCCGAGGAGGCAAGGTGAAAATCGTCGTTGGCCGCGTCCACAAAGGCGACAACGGTTGAGTTTTTTGAGTTGGCGCCGGGGGCATCGGCCGACGAGTCCGAAATGTTGTAGTTTGACTCGACTGCGAAGTCGCTATTGAAGCCGTCATCGCAGTTCTGGACGATGTTGTTGATGGCCACGGTGGAACGGCTCCAATGGCCGACAACCCCGACCTGACAGTTGACGATTGTATTATTGTATAGGTAAGTTGCTCCGGCGGTATGCGCCACGGTATTGAATCCGGAGTTGTTCGTTTCGCCCGTGGCGAGGGTCCGAAAATTGTAAATAATGTTGTTGAAAATACGAATGCTATCGGAATTTGCATTTCCGGTGTAAATGCCTTGGCAGTATGTTGCAATGTCAGACGTGATAATGGGATTGAGACGAATGATGCAATGTGAAACCCAAAGGCCCTTGGAGTTGTAGACCGTCGACCGAATGCCATACTGGTTATTGTCCTTGTAAGTGCCGGCCATGATCTGCAATCCATCGATCTTTACGTAGCCCGCCCGAATATCAATCGTTCCAAAATCGCCTCGCATCCGATACTTTGCTTCATCCCATTTTCCATTGTGGCGGGCTTCTGGAGCAGTATAGACGCGAATATAGCGGTTACGGTCTGTTACCCAACCCTCAAATACAACCTTACCATCGTAGTTCGGCCACGAACCCTCAATACGGGCAACCGCGATTTGATCCGCGGCGACCAGATCCTTGTTTTCCGCGGCTTCCCAGGCGGCCAGCGAAGTGTAATCGCCTGTTCCGTCCGCGCGAATAGTCTTCACCACCTCGGTAGCGGCATGAATAGACAGAGGCAAGATGCAGAATAGTAAGGAGTGCAGGGCTCTTATCCGCATGGTGGTTTTCCTCCTTTGCCGGGGGACACCACACCACGGAAGACCTAACGTGGTGTGCGCGATAGGCCGAATCATCCCCCTTATAATAATAGAATTTCTGTCAGGAGAAATGGCAAGCGGAATGCGTTCGATTACCCACTCCGTCCGACGAAGTTCATGTCGCCAATTGGCCCGGATTCCTGGCCGGAACAAGAAGAGACGGGGTTGCTCCCGCCATCGGAAAAGATCCCGTTCCAGGGGCAACGGGCTAGCCTGATCCGGTTTTCGCCTTATCCGCCAACAATGCGCACCTAACAAATTCCGAGTCCCAAGCGAACAAGCCGCATTGTGCGTATCCCCCTCGCCATCCCTGTTCATTCGCATGGTCTGCAATAGCTCCGCATCCGGCTGATTAAGAAAATTTCCTCAGGCCGCCAAAAGTCATGTTATCTAGATATCTAGCTCCGGCCTATTGGCCCTATTGGCCCCCCATTGGCCCGGATGAATCGGGCCGAAAACACCATGGCCGCAAACAACAATAGAAACGGGTAAAAATGCAGGATGTTACGGCCTAGCGAGACGCGAATGTACAATACATACTTTAGCCGGACACGACTGGTCGCAAACTCTTATCTTATCATAGCGAACTTACCAACCGACCTTTTCCCATTCTGGTTTATCACTACGAAATATGCGCCATCCGAAACACCCAAATTTTTCGTGAAAATCTGATGCATTCCCGCAGCTTCATGCCCATTGGCTGGCGTACAGATTTTTTGTCCGTTAAACTTAAGCAGATCTATGCTAACATGCCCGGCCTGTGTAAGCTTGTAGCGAATGGCACTCGGCGCAAAAGAAAGCAGAACAGGCGAAGCCGTATGCACCCCATCGGAGATGTCCCGCGCAGCGATTTGGATAAAATTATCGTTATCCACAATGGAGACGGGCACGGAGGAAAGACCGCCAAGCAACGCGCCTCCAGTAGGGTTGGCTAAATTTATCGTGAATATCTCAAAGGCTTCCTTAGCGTGATCATCGATAATGGATACTTTAATGGTTTTTTCTGTTGCATCTCCGGCTACCCAGGTCAGGGACCCGGAGGCGGCAACATAATCCTGACCTGCAACGGCCTTTCCGTTGGCAATTGCAAACTCCGAGCCATCGGTGGTTGAATAGCTTACGCCAAGGGCGCCTGCGGTGGAGCCTGCGCGCGTTACGGTCACAACAACGCTGTCGGCATTCTCAACTGCTCTTGCATACATGGTTCCCGAACTTACCGAAGCAAACTGAACCGTTGTTACGTTCAAGGGCGTGCTGTTCCATGCTACATCCGGACGATTGATAACCCATGGATCAGCCAGAAGAGTATTCCCATTGAGCTGGCTTTCGATGCTCCACGACGAGTGCCATGGCAAAAACCAGGTGGCCTTAGGCATATACTTCTTAATGTTTGCCAACATCAGTGCATAATTGTAGGAATTCGCTGCCGGTTGCATGCCGGGCCCGAATTCGGATATCCCGAACGGCTTGCCTAACCAAATCATTTGATTATAGCCAACCGCGTCACCGTAGCTTGTCCTGGAGGTATCCACACAGTAGCTGCAGGCGCTGTCGGTCACCCAAATTCCAACGTATTGGTCCAGGCCTACCAGATCAACATATTGATCGCCGGGATAATATTGGTTATAGGAGCCGCCGCCTGCATTGGAGGCGTAAACCCACAGCAGATTGTTTAATTTCTTGGTTGTTGTGAAGTAGTTGAACATGTCCTGCCAAAGGCGTTTGTAATTTGCCGCGCCCAGATTGCAGCCGCACCACCAAAAAATTGTGACATTATTCATTTCATGGAAAGGCCGCCACAACACCACTATGCCCTGGTTCTGCAATACAGCAAAACCGGCCGCGATATTGTCCAGCGCCGCTCGATAATAGACATTTTCGGGAGTTCCTGCTGTTAATAGCCGATTCACGTCAACTTTTACGTCGGCGCCGCCATTCCATGGATTCAAGTGATTTACCGGATTATTGAAATGGCAGCTCGCCTCAACAAGCCCGCCTTTGCTCCAGTAATCCATAAACACCGTATTGGCGGCTGATGTGCTGGTAAAAGGCGATCCGTACTCCTCGCCGACCATGCCCACCCAATATCCTGTTTTATTATACAATGCATCCATGGTGCCTCCGCCGTCACGGCCTTGCTCGCCGGAAATAATGCGTTTGCTCGACCGGTTGGGAAGATCGGCAATGTAGTTAAGGATTTTCTTCGCATTGTCAATAGCATTTGGGTTGGCAGGAACTGCGGCCTCTGTGCCCGAAGCAAGGGCAAAGCACAAGGGCAAACCCAGCAGGAGTCCTTTTATCAACAATCGCTTTGCGGGTCCTTTGGGCCTCTTTTTGCCCTGGATGCCGGGTTTGTCGCAAATCATTATGGCCTCCTGCCTGCTTTAAAATGACATGTCCCCTGAAGATGGTACTGCAATGCTGGTATAAAAATAGTGCGAGCATCCGCAACCAGTTTACGTATTTGTCTGCTTATATTTAATTTATTGTATGTTTCGATGATGGAGGATCAATGTGAACCCTCGCCATATTGCAGCCATTAACCGGTCCCTTTCGTTCATGAAGGGAAGGATCTCCGATCCCGTATCAGTGCGGATGATTGCCAGGCATGTTGGATATTCCGAGGTCTGGCTAAAAGCCATTTTCAAGCGAGTCACCGGGAAAGGGATATGGTCCCATTTGTTGCAGATGAGATTGGAAAAGGCCAAGGAGTTGCTGCGAGAAACAAACTTGCCAATTTCCAACGTTGCATTGCAGGCCGGTTTCGGTAGCCACATTCATTTCAGCAATACTTTTCGAAGGAATATCGGCATAGCGCCCACAGGTTTCCGCCACATGTCGGCAGCTGGCGTTGAATCCGGCTCGCTTGAACATGGCTTGGGTTTGGATAAAGACCACAACGCTTTCTTTCGCGATCGCTTTTTGGGATCGAGCCTGGGACCGTGGTGGAAAGCCGCCAAAGGGGAATGGCACCAGGAGTATGGTTGCGTGGTTGGCAAGAGCGAGATTGATGCGCAGTTGCGCCTAACCCAAGCCCTTCCAGAGAACTTCCATATCTCTCTTCAAGCTCGCTCTGGCATAGGCAACGAAGAATCATCATCAAATTTTATCCTGCGCTTGGAGGACGGCCAAGGCGGCCGTGAATATTGCAAATTTATTTTGGGCGGCGGTAATTCGCCGGGCGTGGCCGTCCATAGGAGCATGACCATATCTTGGAATCAAAGGGCCATTTTAGAAAGCTCCCAATGGCATCGAATCGAAATGGAACTGAAAGACGACACGGTCCGGTTGTTGTTGGACCAGAATGAAATGTTCTCATTGCGCGATCCCTTTCCCCCAATTTATGCCGACCGGTGCAAGCTTTCGATAGGGACATATGGCAACGCAGTTCATGTACGGGAAATAGAGATAAATGACGTGGGTTTTTTCCCGCTTGTCCAAACCGTGCGCCAAGGGGATACTCTCTTCAACTCGGGGTCACACGAAGCTGCAAGAAATTTCTATCTGCGCCAACTCAACTCGGACCGAAACGGCCCGAATACTATGGAGCTGCAATACAAGATTGGCATGACCTATTTACGCCAAGGAATGCATGATGTTGCCCGCAAATGGCTGGAGAAGATAATAACCGTTCCGGAAAGGGATTTTTGGGCCCAAGAAGCACAGCTTGCGCTGCTCAGAATGAGTTACTACCGCGATTCCTTCTCGGTGTTTTTGCGCAACCTCCAGAATCTTTTCAATCATCCTTCCCTTCAAAGCGGGGTGCGCCGGCTATCGGAAGAAATCGGCAAGGAATTTACCTACTGCGGATTCCACGAGCAGATACTGTCGATGAATCAAGTTCTTGCGGAAGCGGAAGAACCTGGAACCGTTCCGTATTTCCTTTCTTTGGAGCGGTTGGCAGGTTCCCTTTTCGCTCTTAATCGGTTCGCGGTGGCGGAACCGGTTGTGCGGCGCATTATCCAATCTCCCCTTGCCAACGAAGAGGTGATTCTCACCAATATTCGTTTCCTTGCTGACCTGGCCATGTGGCAGGGCAAAACCAATGAGGCCATGGCAATTCTCGACAAGATCCCGCTGCGAACCGCCAACCAATCGATTTTGGCGCACTGTGAAGTATATCGTGCATTTGGTTTGCGTGCCTTTCTAGAACTTCAGAAAGCGGCTAAACTTCTGGAAGAAATACCAGCGCGCTTTCCCAAAGCCGGGACCGATCTCTTGGCCTTCTCACAATTGCATAGGGCCAATATTCTTTGCATGCTTGGAAGACCGTCTATAGCAAAGAGAGCTTTTATCCAAGCCGAACGGGCATACCCCCAATCCGCATGCTTTCAGGCTTGGATGAAGGATGCCTACACGTATGTGGTCGATCTTTTGGAAGGGAAATATTCCCAAGCGGCTGAAAAGCTCTTGACGGCTTCCCGAACCAAGAAAGATGACATGGCCAATGCACACCAGGCACTTCTCTCGGGGATTCTTTTTGCGCTGGATGGAAAGACGGCAAAGGCGAAACGAATCTGGGATGAAGTGTCCAGCTGTTATCCAGCGGACCAACGCGTTTTCTACGGACCTGCGGCTGAAGCATTGCTTTCAAATGAAGTGGACCGGATTGAAAGCATTCAGTATACCGACCAATATCGCACCGAGGTTTTCTTCCTAGTCGGGCTCTTGTGCGAGAAACGCAAACAAGAGGTAAGGGCGCGAAGATTTTTCCAATTGAGCAGCGCTTTAGACCCGACTATGCGCTGGCCCGCGTATATGGCCAAGAAAAAGCTTGCAGGCTATAGCCCAAGTTTGACAGCTCGCGTGAAAAAAGGCTGATTTTGGCGAGATTTCGTCATTTCGTCTGAAAAGTCTTCACTGCAAAACTCGTTTTGTCAGTCTCTCGGGCAGGGCCAGACCCAGGCGATGCAGAAGGACTTGGGCCTGGGACGGTCCTGATCTTCAGTTCTTTTCCTTCGGCTGTGGTCAGCACATGCGGGAAGAAATCGACAAGCGCCCCGATCCGATCTACCATGGAGCGCCGACGATTGTCTTTGTGATTGGCAAAGGCATGATTGCGGATTTTGATTGCTCCATTGCGTGATGCTGGTTGCTTGGTCGCTGGGAATTGGCAGTTGCTGGGTTTACCTCGGCCAATTGGTCCTGCAAGATCAATCAATATGTGCGGAGTTGGCGGCTATTATCTGACGAAGCTTATCATTTTATTCCGGATCGTCTTCTCTGTTTGCATACGCACAGCATAAACACCAGAGCTTACCGTTTTCCCATTGGAAGCATTGCCATCCCAAACAACGGTATGCATGCCGGAATCAAGTTTACCATCTACCAGGCTCTTGACGCATTCGCCATTCACATTGAAAATGTTGATTCTTGCCTGGGTCGCTTCGTGCAACGTGAACGCAATGCTCGTTATGAGGTTAAAAGAATTTGGCGCAACAATAAAATCAGGATTCTGATTTTTATTTGAAAAGTTTTCATGTATGGCGGGTCCTGCCTGGTATTCGTATGCGCCGATATCCGGAGCCGATCCACTGAATGGCAGACCCACATTCACCCCGGCATTGACCAAGTTCGATCCACTGCCGGAAGGTTGGTAATAGGGATAGGGCCTATTCCCGGTTCCAGTAATGCCTGGTGCGGCATTGCTCTTGATATTATTGGTGTTCACAGTGCCAGTCCCGGAGTTTTTCACATCGTTATTATTGCCATTGCCATAGAAGAAATTATGGTCCACCAACGTGTTCGTCATACTCTTAATGTAGATCGAAGCCGTCACAGCTCCTACAATGAGATTGTTTTGTATCTTGGCGCCGGTCAGCGTGCCGCTGAACGATTCGGCCGATATGCCGTAGCCGCCATAGGGCACGTTTGAAAGGGTGTCGAAGACATTATTGTATATCTCCACGCCAGACATAGTCCCCGCTTTCTCGATCGAGACCCCACCGACTCCGCACTTGTATACAACATTGTTCCTAAACCTCCATCCGGTAACGGAAGTCCCTGTCAGCGCGTTTGTTGTCCATAACCCGACGCCGCGGCCTCTGTTGTTTACGACATAGTTGTCATAAAAGTCCAAGTAATTGTGGGATAGCTCGTGGCCCAAGGCGCCGTTGGCAAACCCTGAGAAATCGGTCTTGGTGTCGTGAATCTTCAGGTTCCAACTGCTTCCGGACACGAGTGCCTGCGGCCCGCCATTCAAGGACAAGGCGTGGTTGAACGTGCAGTTGTATACCTCGGATTCTCCCAGGAAGTTGTACATCTCGAAGACGAAGGCGTCGCCATTGGCCACGTTGGTGTTGATAGTCCAGTTGTACCCCTTGAACCCCTTGAGCCAGCCCCAAACTGCCTTGACGCCCGTCCCCCGGCCGGCATAATTCTCATTGATGGTAAGGTTATAGACCTGCGCGTTTTCCAAAGCTCCTAGCTGAATGGCGCCTAGCCTCGCCCCCCAGCCCAGGTCCGCCTCTGAACTCACGTCATTCGTTTCTATGTCATGGATGATGTCATTTTGTCCATAGGCAGGCGGCGGCGTAGTTTCGCTATTCGCCCAATCATAATAGCCTTGAATCCATAGAGCGCTGGACTTAATGTTCTGGAACTTCAGATGATGGATATTCAGGTGGTCCGTGCCGCGGATGAAAATGCCCGCATAGAGAGTTTTATTGCTTCCGTCTAGAGTGAATCCACTGATCTCGTTGTTTCCTGCCGCTATGGGTTTGGCGGGAGTCGTTTGTCTATAGATATAGCCTGTTCCCATTGTCCCGGTATAGGCGGATGTTATCAGCACTGAGGATACTCCGGCGCCTTGGATGTTCACACCCGCGGCGAGGTTGCACCGGTTGTTGTCAGCATAGCTGCCGGTATCGATATATATTGTATTGCCCGAAGTCGTGACGCGGCTGCATGCGTAGGATAGCGTGGCCCAAGGCTTGCCTGCCGAGCCATCACCAGTCGAGTTGTTGCCTTTCGTGCTGATGTAATAGGTTGCTGACCAGCTTGTCGATGTCAGGCAACAAATGGCAGCAACAGCAAAACTTATGCTTTTAGGCTGTTTGAACATAGATACTCCTTATCTTACGCCGGTATGGACGGCATATATGGCCCGCCCACGCCTAGCAGAAAGCGACAAGAATGCCGGGCAAATCAAACAAAAAGCAAGGCCATGAACACTACTGGTGGGGGGTCACCCACCGAAATCACCGATGGCCAAAAATCTTGTTTGGATTTAGAATACCCTGGGGATCGAAGCTGTGTTTGATATCCTTCATCAGGCCGATCTGGCGTTGATCCAGAAACTTATCGAGGTATTCCTTCTTCACCAGGCCGATCCCGTGTTCGCCCGAAACGATCCCGCCGAATTGTTTTCCAAGATCGTGAATGCGGTGCCGGGCCTCGGCGTATTTCTGTTCCCATCCGGGAATCGGAGTCCAGACACCGGCCTTCCACACGGCCTTCATGATGTTGGTGTGGACGTTTCCGTCCGCTGCATGGCCGTATGTCGGCAACCACAGACCCAGGTCCTGGCCGATCTTGTGGATGCCTGCCACAAATTTCGCGATTTCCGAGCGCGGGACCGTCACATCAAGGATCTCGAGCATATTGTTGCGCATGGATTCGTAAATTTGGCTTCGCAATTCCAGAATCGTCGCCTGTTTCTCTTTTGAGTCCGCCACAAAGATATCGAGTGCTCCGCTTTCAAGACAAACCTCGCCAACCTTCTCTGCCAGAGCCATGGCTTCATCGTCGTTGGAGGCATCGACAATCAGCATCAGATAGGCCTGCCCCGTATTGCAGGGCCATTTCTTGTTAAGATAATCCTCAACCACCTCGACCGAATCGCGCTCCAGAAATTCCACGGCCATGGGCAGGATTCCGTTTTGAATGATCGATGGCACGGCCGCAATGGCCTTGTCCAGGTCGTCATAGGGTGCAACAAGGGTGAGCATGGCGCCCGGTTGCGGACACAAACTCAACACCGCCTTGGTCACGATGCCCAGGGTGCCTTCGGACCCCACCATCAGGTTAAGAAGACTGTAACCAGTGCTGCTTTTAATGAGTTTGCCGCCCACATTAATCACATCGCCGTTGGCCAAGACTATTTCAAGGCCGCGCACGAAATTCCGGATTACGCCATATTTGACGGCCCGCGCCCCTCCAGCGTTCGTGGCAATGACACCTCCGATGACCGCGTTTTCATCACCGGGATGCGGCGGAAAGAAAAGGCCTGTGCCCTCAATGGCCTTGTAAAAGTCGGCCAGGCTAAGACCCGGTTCGAGAACGGCCATGAGGTTGTTTTTGTCGATCTCCACCACTTTATTCATCCGCTCCGTGGAAAGCAGGATCCCGCCCAGCGACGGCACGCACCCGCCGCACAAACCGGTTCCGCCGCCGCGCAATGTGACCGGAATTCGCTCCCGGTCGGCCACCTTCATAATGGCCGACACTTGAGCCGTATTCTCCGGCTTAAGGACAATCTCCGGAAAATGCCGAATGGATTCCTGCGAGAATTCATCGTGCGAGTAATCGATCATCTTCTCGCGCTCGGTGATCGCCGCCTTGGGTCCCACGATGGCCGTCAATTCGCTGATGAGTTTCTGATCGAATTTTCCGTAAGTCATAGCTTCCCATCCTGCCCTTTCATTTCAATTCACAGTTACTGATTCATAATTCACAATTCACCAAAGTATACGGTCCCGAGGGAATCACGTTGACCGTTGCATCCTTGCCATACTCGGCCAAGCACGCCGCAATCCCCTTTTCGACGCTTTCAACAGGTTCAACGTGACATTGGCGAAGTTCGTCCGCCGGAACACCTGTCGTGCAAACCTTCACCTTTGCCTTTCGCATAGCCTTGACCAGCTCCTCGACCTCCCACTGATCCACGCGAAAGTTGCCGGGCTTGCTGATGTGGGCGATGAAGCTGTCCGGGTCCTTCATTTCAACGAGCATCTTCCTGAAGTCCTCGCTTCCAATGCCTCGACTGCATTCCGAGGCAATTAGGATGGTTCCTCCCTGCCGGACGGCAGGAAGCGCGCAGACCATGCCTTTCACGGTCTGATAGAGATCCTGATCGAGCGGAAAGCCGCCATTCGAGGTTACAACAATATCGGCCTCGCGTTTCAGTTTCGCCTGGGATTGCTTCCGGCAAAATTCCACGCCTTGCCGGTGGGCCAGATCCAAATCGCCGGCAAAGACACCGGTAATCTCTTTGCTGCGGTTGATTGTGACATTCAGAATGAAATCCACGCCTGCCAGACGCGCGGCCTCCAGCGCAAAGCGGTGAAAGGGGTTATTCTCCATGACTCCCGCGGAGGCAAACGGAGATTCCAGCAGATCCGGCGAGTGGGCATACTGCATTGTCGAAACACCCGCAAGGCCCGGGCAGACGGCTTTGCGGCCCCCCGAAAATCCAGCCATGAAGTGTGGTTCGATGAATCCTGTCAAGATGCGCAGGTCCGACTCGACGTAATGGCGATTGATCTGAATCTCGACACCCTCTGAACTTCGGCCGACGCTGACAAGTTCGCTATCGATCTCTCCAAGATGGTTGATGATTTCGCGTTTCTTGACGATCTCCGGGCCAAGGAGCGCATCAAGATCGGCGCCCTCGGTTGGCGTGTGCATGCCGCAGGCGATTAGGATTGTTGTCATGACGCCCGCCTGGTCAAGAACCTCAAGCAGGGGCGGAAGCAGGACCTTGTTGGGAACGGGACGCGTTTTGTCGGAGACCACGATGCAGGCGCGCTTGCGGGCGCGACATAGTTCAGCAAACGGCAGACTGCCAGTGGGAGCCAAAAGTTTTTGCCGGATGGCTTGGTCTGGATTTGCGATCCCGGTTTCGGTTTTTGGGGTGGCAATCGAAAGCAGGTTCCGGTCCGGGAGTTCAACCTGCAATCCGGATTTTCCGTAATCGAGCTTAATACGCATGTCCGTCCTTCTTCCAAAATGGACTACATTAGCCGGTCCCGAAACACCTTCTTCAGATCCGGCCGATTGGGGCTGTCGGTAATCACGAAATCCACCTCGTCAACATCGCAAACCTTGGTCCCGTTTGCCTCGCAGATTTTGGAGGCGTCCATAAGCATGGCCGTTTTCTTCGAGGATTCGATCAGCGCGCGCTTGACCTCAATCTCCCCCGGGTGCGCGACAAAGAACCCGCGGTCGGCCGTAAATGAATCAGCCGAAATGAAGACAAGATCGAACTGGAATCTTCGAATTGTGGAGACCATTTCATAGCCCGAGAGCGTGTTGGTTTTTTTGTTCAGACGACCGCCGGCCAGGACAAGCTCGATGTCTCCGCGGCTGGAAAGGTTTTTGTACGAATCGACCCCGCAAGCCAGCACAAGCACCTGGCCCGCAAACAGAGCTTCGGAGAGGTAATAAACCGTCGAGCTGGAATCGAGCCCTATATAGAAACCTTCTTTGACGAGTTCGGCCGCTTTGGCCGCGATACGCTTCTTGGCCGTCACGTTTACGGTTTTCTTGACGTCCGGATCGTACAACTCCTCGGAGTATTCGATGGACATGGCGCCACCATGGAATCGCCGTAAGAGACTTCGGCTTTCGAGTTCCACCAGATCGCGCTGAACGGTAATTCGTGAGGCCCCGAGTTGCCGCTCCAGGTCGGCCAGGGAAACGCGCTGATTGGAATTTACAATGGAAACAATTTTGCGAAAGCGGTCGGTTTTCAGTTCGGGCGGCATTTTTGACATGGCTACAACATAGATGAAAACATCAATTATGTCAAAGTATATCAGGAGAGAATTTAGGCTGTAGGTCAAGAAAAGAGGGTTTCGACCCAAACGCAGGAGGCAAAGGCGATTGGGCCTGCCGTTGGATTTGTGAAGATTCGCTTTGAAGCAAGCTATTTTCTTGAATGCAACGAACACCCCCATCTGTTGCGGAGCTCTTGGTTTTTTACCTACAGCCTATCAGCCTACAGCCCAAATCCCTTCCCAATGAAATTCATCGCCGATCTCCATACCCACTCCAAGTACTCGAGGGCAACCAGCAAGGCATCCTGTCTCGAAGGGTATTTCCAATGGTCTCGGATCAAGGGGATCGACGTGGTTGGCACAGGGGACTTCACACATCCAGGCTGGTTTGGCGAAATTCGAAAGAAGCTTGTTGAGGATGGCAGCGGTTTTCTCCGGCTCAAGAGCCCGCCCAAAGACTCGGGCCTGGACGGGGCGACTCCCGCGGCGACCGAAGTCCGTTACGTACTGAGTGCCGAAATCAGTTGCATCTATAAAAAGACCGGGTGGACCAGGAAAGTGCACCATGTGCTCCTCGCCCCTGACCTGGCGTCCGCGAGCCGTATTGGAGCCAAACTCGGCAGCATCGGCAATGTAACATCCGACGGCCGGCCGATTCTGGGCCTTGACTCGCATGACCTTTTGGAAATCGTGCTCTCGGCCGACTCTCGCGCCTGCCTGATCCCCGCCCATATCTGGACGCCCTGGTTCTCGCTCTTTGGTTCCAAGTCGGGGTTCGATAGCATCGGGGAATGCTTTGGCGATTTGACGCCGCATATCTTCGCTCTGGAAACCGGACTTTCATCCGATCCGGAAATGAATTGGCGCTGGAGCAAACTCGACCGCTACAGCCTAGTTTCCAATTCCGATGCGCATTCGCCGCAGAAGCTTGGCCGCGAAGCCAATCGCTTTGACACAGACCTTACCTACGATGCCATGATTGCGGCTCTGCGCACAGGCAGGGGCAACCTTGGTACAATTGAGTTCTTTCCCGAGGAAGGCAAATACCACATGGATGGCCACCGCAAGTGCGAGGTCTGCCTCGAACCGGAAGAAAGCCGGGCCAAAAAGGATTTGTGCCCCGTATGCGGAAAGGAGCTTACGATTGGCGTGCTCCACCGGGTCGTTGAACTAGCGGACCGCCCAAAAGGGGGAAAGCCCAAGTCCGCGCCGGACTTTTGCTATCTTATTCCATTATGCGAATTGCTCGGCGAGATAAACGGGACCGGTTCCGGTTCAAAGAAGGTCGCCAGGGCCTATGCAGAACTCATCAATAATTTTGGAAGCGAATTCGGCCTACTTCTGGAAGCCCCCCACGCGGAAATCCGGGCGCGCGGAGGCGAGGTGCTTTCCGAGGCCATTGATCGCATGCGAAACCGCAAAGTACACCCGCATTCGGGCTATGACGGTGAGTTTGGGGTGATC
>CAYVZU010000065.1:0-20961 GCA_964455935.1 uncultured Fibrobacterota bacterium | reverse complement strand
AGTTGCGGCTCGGTTTTTCCGACGGATGCCATTTCGGGATGCGTGTAGACCACCGAAGGAACGAATTCGTGACTCATGCGGCTGGGCTTGCCCAGCATGCTGTCCACGGCAACCAGACCTTCCCGCACCGCGCTGTGGGCCAGCATCAGGCGGCCGGTCACATCGCCGCAGGCCCAGATTCCTTCCACATTCGTGCGGCCCGACGGATCCGTCTGCACGCAGCCCCTTTCCACGTTTACTCCCGCCTGCTCCAGCCCCAGCCCCGCTGTGGCGGGGCGCCGGCCCGTGGCAACGAGGATCAACTCCGATTCCAGCTCCAATGCTTGGCCGCTTTTGTCCTGGAAAAGAACATGGTTCTCCCGGATCTGCGTCACACGGCTTGAGAGATGCAAAGGAATGTTCAATTTTTTGAAATACGCGGCCAATCGGTTGGTCATATCCGGGTCAAAACCCGGCGCAATCTGGTCCAGCATTTCAATGATGGCAACCCGGCAACCGAGAGAGGCGAAGAAGTAGGCGAACTCTAGGCCGATTACGCCGCCGCCAATGATTGAGAGCGATTCGGGGATCTTGGCCAGGTCGAGAATCGCCGTGGAATCCACAACCGCCGCCGAATCGATTCCCGGAATCGGCGGCCGCGCCGGAATGGAACCGGCGGCAAGAAGGATGTTTTTGGCCTCATGCACCGACCCGCCGCACTCAACACGGCTTGCGGAGACCAGAACCGCCGGGGCGCGAACGATCTGCACACCCGATTTCTTGAGCATACCCTCAACCGCCTTGCGCAAGGACTCGACCACCCGCGTCTTGCGCGCCTGCAGCGATGCCATGTCCACACGGGCCTGGACCGGCCCGATGCCATAGAGACCGGCATCCTGGAATTCCCGAACGAGTTTCGCGGTTTTAAGAAGCGTTTTCGTGGGGATGCAGCCCGCGTTTAAGCAGGTTCCGCCCAGCTCGCCTTTCTCGAAGAGAATCGTCGAGAGGCCGTGCGTTGCCGCGTGGGCCGCCGCTTCATAGCCGGCCGGTCCTCCACCAATAATGATGAGATCCGTCAGTGTGCCTCCCTCATCGATCCGCCGGTGTGGCCCGGTTGCGAACAATGGAGGGGGGGCAATGGACAGGTGCCATTCCAGCAGCTCGATTTTTTGATTTCGGTGAATGGATTTGCGGTTTTCCCTGATTCAAAATAATGATTCACCGGTGCATTGTCGAGAATCCGCATGCCTGTTTTGCGAACGGAATAATGCGTTCCGTTGGCCGGCATACGGGCTCAAGCGGTTTTATCCTAAATACCGTAGTTGCCCGCGGCGAATAGCGGCAAGCTCTTACCCCATCTCGACTTTCAGAAAGCCTCGCCATATCTATTGGGTGATATGCCTGCGTTTTCTTCAAGCCGATCTGGGGCAAGATCTTACCACTCTTCATCCACGGATCAACTGCGGTATTTAGGGTTATGCAAAGCTGGCCGCGCAGCTTGTCCGGAGAGTGGCACGGGGTTTGTTGTGAATTCGGCAGACCCATGAACATTTGCATCAACCCCAAAAGGAGGAGAGGCATGAAAAGAGCCATGCTGTTCGTGTTGATTGCCCTGCTGTCGATCTGGTGTAGTCAGTGCGGCGATTCCACCGAGGTGGAAACCGCTGAGTTTGACCTGACAATGAATTTCACCGGCATGGAACCCGAAGCCGGCAAAACCATGATGCTCCAGGTGCTTCGGGTTGACTCGACCGACAGCATTGTGGTGGCCGATACCACAATTGCCTCGGTTCCCGACAGCGCTTTCTCGCTTGTGCTCCACAATGTTCTTGACCTGGACCGCGACTATGCCGTCGATTTCTTTGTGGATGAGAACAACAATGGCCGCTACGATGTTCCGCCGACCGATCATGCCTGGCGTGTGCCCGTCAACGATGTGGTAGGGGATACGGTCGTTAATTTCGCCCGGACCGCGACGTTCACCGACATTAACTTCCCCCAACCCGCCCTCTACAATCTCACCGTGCAGGTGCGCGGGATGGATACGCTGGTGGGTCAGGAGTTCCGCGTAAGCGTTGTCGATACGCTGACAGGGACAACGGTGGCGGAAACGACATTTGCCGCACTGGACACCGCCAATTTCGACGTGGTCTTCGACACCGCTCTTGTCGCGCATCGGACCTACAATGTCGATCTCTTTGGAGATCTTAACGGGAACGGAACCGTGCAGCCCCCCCCAACCGATGAGTCGTGGAGAGTTCTGGTGGCCAATGTGACCTCGAACCGGACGGTCACTGTCCAGCATAGCGCTGCCATGACCGACCTGCTGGCCTTTTCCATCGATCGCCGGGAAACCGGCTTTGATCTGCTTGCCCTGGCATCGCGCGTCAACAAGTTTCTGGGCCGGCCATTGACGGCTGTATCCGCCGGAATCCGAGGCTTGTAGTTCTTCTAAAACGTGAAAGCTGAACAGCTCTTGGTTTCGCAAACGAATCTCCTCCTGCCATGGGGGAGATTCGCTTTTTGTAAGAACTCAGGTTTCCATGAAACCACAGAGAGAAATCCGAGTTGAGAATGAGAACACAGAGGGAAATCTTTCTGGCCCGCACCGCGCCGGAAAAGATCTTTCTCATCTCTGTGTCCTCGTTTCCGGCCTCAGTGTTACTCTGTGGTTTCATAATTCTTTCGAGAGACGTGAGTAATTACCTTTTTTATCGTAATCCGCGAGGGAGCGGAATGAATTTTCAAGTTCCCGCATCAATCGAGATCGAACACGGCCGCCTTCACGCCGAACTCGACAGCGCGCTGAAAGCCGGCGGACGCATTGCCGTCACGGCCAAACGGCTGGCCCTCGTTCTTCATCCGCATTTCGAGAAGGAAAACGCGCATGTCCTTCCCCTGCTTTCACTGCTGGGGCCGCTGCTGCGGAGCGAAGTGGCCCCGGAAATGCGCGACTTTCTTGAACTATCGGGGGTGCTGCGGGTCGAAATGCCGGGGTTGCTTGAAGGACATCGCCGGATCAAAGAGGCCCTGAAGGAGATGACGGCGGCTGCTTTGGACGAGGGCTTGCCGGAGTACATTCATTTTGCGGAACAACTCATTACGCACGCGCGGTTCGAGGAAGAAATCATTTACCCGGCCGCCTGGCTTGCCGGCGAATACATCAAGGCCAAAGCGCCCGTGTGGAGTTGAGTCGCGGTTCTCTTTGTCACTGCGGTGAGCAAGCGGGAATTATACCGCCTTGACGATCTTGTTGCGGCCGGTGTGTTTGGCGCGGTAGAGGGCCTTGTCGGCACACTCGATGATCTCTTTCTGGCCGCGGGCGTTTTCGGGAAACAGGGCGCACCCAAAACTCATGGTCGCCTGAATCGTTTTGCCCGGGCCGATTGAAACAATGGCCTTTTCCAACGTGGCCCGAATCCGCTCGGCGGTCTCCAGCATCATGGTCTCGTCGGCCTTGGAGAGGATGAGCGCGAATTCTTCGCCTCCATAACGCGCCACGTAATCCACACCCTGGCGAACATTGCTTTGGAGAAGTTTGGCAACCTCTTTGAGGACAAGATCGCCCGCGGGATGGCCGTGAGTGTCGTTGATCTTTTTGAAATAGTCGATGTCGGTCATCACCAGGGCCAGGGAATGCTGGTACCGCGTGGCCGCGCGCAGAGCCATGGCCAGCATGTTCTGGAATTCGCGGTGATTGGCCAAGCCGGTGAGGCCGTCGCGCGTGGCCAGGGTTTGCATGGCCTCGAGCATCTTGGCTTTGGCCAGCGCCACGCTGGCCGCGGTGGTCAGGTTGCGAAGGATCTCGCAATCCGTTTTGCCGTATTGGTGTTGGTTGCGGCTCTCCATTGACAGGGTTCCCAGGCATTCCACTTTGGAGCCCAGCGGCTCGATGAGAATGGAGCGGATGGAGTTGTTGACCTTCTCGCGGGCGCTGAACCGCGGAATGTAGCGGTCGGTCTCGAACTCCCTTTGAATCGGAAGGTTTTTTGCCAACGCCAGGGATATCACGCCGGTTTCCCGCAGACCGAATTTGAAGCCGTTGAAAAAGTCCGCATCTTCGCCGCGCGCCAGCACAACTTCGGCTTCGTCGCCGGGTCCTTTCAGCGAGATCATCAACCGGTCATACATCAATGCCTGGCCGGTCACCTCGGCCAGCCGTTCGAGAATCTCGCGCACGCCGGCCACATCCAGAAAATCCCGTTCCATATTCTTCAGGGCCGAAACGCGTTCGCGGTCGATACGGTGTTCCAGTTGCATGTAGGCCTGCAGGCACAAATGCCCGATTGCGGTCGCGAAATTCCGGGCCATCTCCAGGTGGGATTCGTTGAACCTGCCAGGCTGCGTATGGTCGAACGTGACAAGTCCCCGGAACAGGCCGTCGACCAATATGGGGACGCCCAGAAACGAGCGCACGCCCACATTCTCGCTGTAATAATAGAGGGTGCGCGAATTAGCCACGAGGTCGTTCTCAATTCGGGTCGTGCCGGCTTCCTTGGCCAAAACACCCACCAGGCCCTGGCCCGGACTGATGACCGCCCCGGGAATGATATGCTCTTCGCTTTGCGATGACCACGCCCGAAGATACACCGAGTTCGTTTTCCCGATGAAAAAAACGGCGATCGTGTGGCAGTCCACGGCTCCGCGAAATGCCTTTAAAGCCGCCCCCAACGCGCCCGAGAGCGCGGCTTCGGTCTCCCTGCGCTGCCCAAAACGGTACTCGCGCGTCAGGCACTGAAGCGGCACATCGTCCTGCAAGTTCGTCTTTTCTTTCAGGAGAAAATTCGGAGGCGTGTCCGGCAGGGGCGCGGTTGCCAAACCTGTTTGGGAGTGTCCGGCCAGAATCCGAACCAGGAATGCGGCAATACCGCCGGCCAAAATGAACGAAAGAAGTCGGCCCACCCAACCTGGAATAAAACTGCTGGCAAAGAGACCCGCAGCGAGAAGAGCGACGGCTCTGGCGGGCTTTGGGTTCAAGCCGCTTTCTCCTTGAAGCATTTGCGCACGGCGGCAAGTACATGCTGCTTGGTGAACGGCTTGGCCACCACGGTGTGAAAACCCAAGGCCTGAAGGCTTTTTTCGGGGTACTTGGCGGCGAAGCTGGTAATGGCCAGGACCGGGATCTTTTGCCAATCTGGCTGTTTGCGCAAGTGGTTAACAAACCGGATGCCGTCCATGACGGGCATGGCGATATCCGTGATGATCAGGTCCGGCGGCCAGTTGGCCAGCTTTTGGAGACCCTCGAATCCGTTGGCCGCGGTTGCCACATCATAGTCCTTGCACAGAATGATTTCGAGCAGATCCAGGATGTTGGGGTTATCGTCCACGGCCAGGATGCGGGGTTTCATCGGGCCACCTTGAAGAAGAGCAACAGGCCCAGGCCCGTGAAGAGAAGATTGCCGGCCCAGGCGGCCACTAGCGGAGGCAGAGTGCCGCTATGGCCCATGGCCAGCCCAAGCTTGGCCAGGACGTAGTAGGAGAAACAGGTGACCAAACCCACTCCAAACACGCGCGCAAGGCCTCGGCGGCCCACGCGGGTCGTCAGCGATACGCCCAGAAGGACCACGATCAGGTTGATGAGAGGATAGGCCAGTTTGAAATGCAGATCGGCCTGGTATTGCCGCGCATCGCCGCCCCCGCGCCGCACTTGATCGATATAGTTACGCAACTCGAAAAAGTTCATATCATCGGGAAATTTTTTGGTGACCATAAAAGCTGCCGGCGCGTCACGCAGCCCCAGCCCGGCCAGGGAATCGAAGAACTCCATCTTCAGGGGAGTCGTTTCGGTCCGCACAAGAATTCCATGGCGAAGGTCCCATTGCTCATTGCGCCAGAGCATGGAGTCGGCTTTCGCGCTCCATTTCAATTTCCGATTTTCAAACTTCTGGATCAAGACATTCGTGGCGCGCAGGCTCCGGCCGTTGAATTCGCCCACCCGGTACATAAGGCCCGCCTTGCCTTCATAGTAGAGATTGTTCTTGACCAGATTGGCCCGCGGATCGCGGCGCCGGACCTGGACTTCCAGAACCTCGGTCTTCTTGCGATTGATCACCGGAAGAATCGTCTCGGAAAAGCAAAGAAGCCCCACGCAGAGGACGGCCGAAACAAGGAAGAGAGGGGCCGTAATGCGCCCAATCCCGATTCCCGCTCCCTGCATGGCCAGAAGCTCGTTGTGCATGGCCAGCACGCCCGTGGTGAACATGGTCGCCAGAAGCATGGCAATCGGGAATACGGTCGTGCTGATGTAAGGAAGCAGATACACGTAATACAAAACGCACGCGCGGGCCGGCGCATTTAGAAACCGGTCGAGATTACCGATGAAGTCGAGGACCACAAAGAGGGTCTGGCAGGCAACCAGGAGTCCCACAACCAGCAACAGAAAGCGTTTGAGCAGATATCGGTCAAGCACTCTCACGAGCCGCCGCCGTCAGATTGGGTTTTATCGGTTTCAGCGGTATCGCTTTCCTGCTCGGGGATAAGTCCAAGCCGTTTGGCCCATTTTCCCATCCAGTGATAGGAAAAGACGGTGCCCTCGCGCGCTGTCGAGCGCAGAAGGAAAAGTCCCCATCCACCCACCAGAAAATTGGGCGCCCACATGGCCCAGAAAGGCGAAATCAGATCTTTGTCAGCGAGATTTTCTCCGCCAATGAGGCAGACCCAATAGAGGAGGAAGAAGGCGAAACTGTAAGCCGTGCCCACGCCCATACCGCCGGTTCGGGCTTTGACGCCCAGGGGCGCGCCGATCAAAACGAAGACAAGACAGGCAAAGGGAATCGAGTATTTCTTGTGAATCTCGACAAGGTATTTGTTAATGAACTTTTTCTGTTCCCTCGCAATTCCCTGCAGGCGCGCAACGGTGCGCTGTTTTTCGCGAAACCGGAGCGAATCGGGGGCCACAACCGGTTTCCCCTTGGCCGTGGCGGGCTTCTGTAGCTCGTTGCGCGCTGCCATTGCTTCACGCTGGGCCCGTGCCGTTTCCTTTAGCGTGATTCCGCGTTCGCGCTGCTTGTCGCGGATCATGTCTTTCATCATCGCGACATTCATTTCGCGGTCACCGCGGAACTCGCGTGTGGTGCGCTGCAATTCCCTGTTGTTGTTGCGAATGTTGAGCACCTGTTTTTCAAAACGGGCCACGAAATACTTCTTGGGGTCCTTTAGATCGTAGCGGTGTATTTCACCGTCATACAGGGTGAATTGCAGGTAATCCCCATTCTGAATGTATTGAAGCCGGCCCCGGTCCGCCAAGGTCAATGCCGGTATGGCTCCGCGCACGTCTTCGTAAATCTTGATGTCCTCCATTGTGGACGCCTTGGCATCGAGCCGGCCGATGAGGATCCGGTATCCCTCGAAATCCGAGAGCATGATACCCGCGCGCAGCAGCGCGGCCGGCTTTTTCCGGGAGATGTCCGATGTGAGCGTGCTGATCCTGTGGTTCGATTCGGGCAAAATAGTGTTGTTGAAAAGGAGCATGGCAATTGCGATGATGGCCGAACCTAGAAGGGGCGGCATCATCATGCGATAGAGACTCATGCCGCTGGATTTCAGCGCCGTCACCTCGTGATCCGCCGAAAACTTTCCAAATGCCATCAGTGTCGAAACAAGGCAGGCCATGGGAACCGACAGGGCCGTCATCCAGGCCAGGTTCAAAACGAAAAACTCCAGAACGACCAACGGCCCGATACCCTTGCTTAGGATGCTGTCGAGCATGTTGATCACCAAATCCATGATAAAGATAAAAGTGATAATGCCGATGGAATAGAAGAAGGGGGCAATATGCTCGGCCAGAATGTAACGGTAAATCAGCATCTTCGTTAGGATTTAGAGGAATTGCTTTAACGTTTGCGTTAAAAAAACAATATAACACATGACCCAAACCCCTTCAATCGGAGAGGGAACTCCCGAACCGAAATAAAGTTCAAAGCAAAAGAGAATCAGGAAGCTTGACACTCTAAAATTGCGATTCTATCTTACCCATTAACCCGATTTCCACAGGGGTCGATGCAACCGCGGAGGCCGGGTTTACAAGGAGCGCGTATGACGAAGTGGATGGTTTTTCTTGCGGCGGCGGCTCTGCTGCCGGGCTGCGCCAAGACATTGCCGCCTCCCGAGGGAAACGCATTGCTTCCTGAAATTGACGTGGTGCAGGTGAAGGAGAATTCCGATGAGGCCCTCCGCCTGGCCCAGGAAGCCAAGCTGGATGTGGAGGCTCTCAACTCCAAGGTCACCGATCTGGGCAACCAGATTGCCATGATCAGTGACGATCTGGCCAATATCTCCGTTGCCAAAATCGAGGAACTGGAGAACCGGGTGGCGCTTGTTTCGGAAGAGCTCAAGAATCTGCAAAAGATGCTCGAAGGGGTCGAGCTGAAAAAGAAGACGCCGCCGCCCCCGCCCTTGGCGACATTCAAACCCGGCGAGGCCAGGGAAGCGGCGGCCAAAGCTCCGGCACCGCCCAAGGAAACCAAGATCGACAACATCAAGACCTCGCTGAAAGCCGGCGGGGACCACGATGCATATCAAAAGACATTGCGCGCGTTTAACAACCGCAACTACAACGATGCGATCCGGGGATTCAAGGAGCTGCTGGAAGCAGATCCAAAAGGAACTTATGCGGATAATTGCACCTATTGGATTGGCGAATGTTTTTACATGATGGGCGATTTCGCGCAGGCGGTGAGCTGGTATAGGAAAGTGACCGACTACACCGATACCGAGAAAGCCGACGACGCACAATACAAGATCGCCAAGAGCTTCACGCGCCTGGGCGAAACCAGTCAGGCAGTGGCGGAATATGAAAAACTGCTTTCGCTATACGCGAGCACCGAATACACGGCCCGGGCCAAAGAAGAGCTGCAGAAACTCAAGACCCGGTAGACTGGCCGTCCCGGTCCTTCTTGTTTTCCTGCTGGCCGCCGCTTCGACGCTCGGCCAGAATTCCACGGCCGACAATGCCCAAAAGATACGCGCGATCCTTTCACGGGAAGCCTCGTTTTGCGATTCGATCCGCTCTCACGATACGGTTCGCGTGCGTGAGGCCTCCGCGCATTCCGCCAACAGCCTGGTGCGCCAGGTCCTGATCGAGAAGCTCGCGGCCCGGCCCGGCGTCGCCATTGCCGAGAGTTCGTTACAAAGTCGAACCATCCTGGAATTCCAGATTTCCGGGTTGTCGTTGCGCGCCGAACCCGTTGGCGGCCTTAGCCTTTTTGGAAAACGCCGGATTCGCCGCGTTGTGGATTACGATATCCGCGCCAATCTCTATCGCGACTCCATTCTGGTTTTCGCGGGCGCGTGCACCGGCAGCCATAGCGATACCCTCGACTATCCCAAAATGCTGCTGGCCTCCACCACCGCGTATCCCGATCTCAACCCTTCCATTCCAGCGCCGGCCGGCTCAACCCTGGTCGATGCGGCCATCGTTTTGGGGGTGGCCGGGTGTTTGTTGTATTTTCTCTTCTTGTAGAGCCCCTTCGAAGCCCGATCAAGGCTTCTCGCGGAACCCGGGAGGGGCCTCGTGACGAGAGAAAAAGGCCATTAATCAGCGCGGCCGGACTTCACAGCACCGCGGCTACACTCATGAATTTGGCCTGGGAGTAGCCTGTAGCGTGCGGGAAACGCGTCCGCCTGTTATGTTCAAGGAGAAAGATTCGATGAAGTGTATCCCATATCGATTATTGTCCGTGCCAGCGATTCTATCCATGATTCTGGCGCTGAGCGGGTGCGGGGGCAAACAGGCCATCAAAGAGCAGCCGCCTTGCGAGCAGCGCTACAGCGCCGCCAAAACCAAATTTGACGAACACAAATACGAACAGGCTAAGGCGATTCTGCAGGAGATCCTGTATCGCTGTTCGGGCAGCGCGACCACGCCTGATATTCTGTACTATCTGGGCCTTTCGGACTATTACCTGGAAAAATATGATCAGGCCGAATATCATTTTCGCGACCTGGTGCGGGACTATCACACCCACGCATTGGCCGAACCCGCGCAATTCATGATCGGCCGCACGCTGCTTGCGCAGTCCCGCTCGCCCGATCGGGACCAAAGCGAGGCGCAGAAAGCGCTGGAGGAGTTTCAGGGCTTTCTCGAGGATCATCCCACGGGCACGTATGCCGATTCGGCGCGGTTCTATATCGTGGAAGCCCGTGACAAAATGGCCCAGAAGGAGTTCCAGGCCGGGAAGCTTTATTTTCGTCTTCAGGAATACAAGGCGGCCTCCATCTACTTCCGCACCGTCCTGGATGATTTCAGCGACACCAAGTGGATGCAGCCCGCCTGCTACGAGCTGGCCAGTTCCCTTTTTCGGGAGGGGAAGAAGGACGAAGCCTTGGAGGTTGCCCGCGGACTTCAGAGCGGAAAAATCCCGGACGATCTTCGCAGAAAGACAGAACAACTCATTGGCCGCCTCGAAGCCAAATAGGACCCGGGCGCGGGACCGGCGGCACCGGAATGCAACGTGGAAAGCGCAAAACGCAAAACCCGCCGAGTTGCTCCCCCTGGCGACACTGCTTGGGGCGGCAGCCAATCCAAACCTGCCCGTTTGGGAATCCTGGGCGGCACGTTTAACCCGGTCCACGCGGGCCATCTGTTTGCCGCCGAGTTTCTGCGCGAGGCCCTTCAATTGGATCGCGTGCTCTTCGTCCCCTGCGGCAATCCGCCGCACAAGCGCGGGGATCTGCTGAGTCCTCGTCATCGCTGTCGAATGCTGCGACTGGCCCTTGCCGGAAACGAACTGTTCTCACTTTCCCGGATCGAGGCGGAGAGCCAACGCGTGTCATACTCCATCCGCACGGTTCGCAGGCTGAAGACGGTTTATCCCCGCGCGGAGTTGTTTTTTCTGATCGGCGCCGATAACATTTCCGAGATCCCCACCTGGAGGCAGTACCGCGATTTGTTGGCGGAATGCCGCTTTGCGGCCATTTCGCGCAGGCCATCGCGACTCAAAATCCGCCACCCGGACCTGAAAAATCGTATTCTGCTGGTTCCGGCGCCCACGTTTGAGATCTCCTCGTCCGAAATCCGGCAACGCGTGGAAGCGGGCTTGTCGATTCGCTACATGGTTCCGGATCCGGTTCTGGAGTACATTCACTCTCACCAACTATACCGGTCCTTGCAGGGAGCCCATTGCCGTCATCCGGCCTGATAAGCCATGGAAAAGAAAATCCCAAGCAAGCGTAAGTTCCTGGGGATCCTGTTCCGGTGCTGCAATGTATATGTGCGCATCTATCGCAATGCCGCCGGAACAGCGTACGAAGGCCATTGCCCCTCCTGCTTTCGAAAGGTGTTCATCAAGATCGGCAAGGAAGGCACAGCCTCGCGTTTTTTCGAGGCGATCTGACAGGGGGAACAGAAACGTCTCTGGGGAAGCGGCGGATTCCCCTGTGCAGGACTGGATATGGTCAATTCCCCTCCGAGGGCCAAAATCAGGCCATTTCCAGGGTGGAATCTATCCTGTCACCCGGATTTGCGTTCAACCTTGCCTCGCCACCCGGATAAGTCTATTTTTTTCAACCGGAATAATCCTTCGAACGAATTCTGACAGGAGAAGCGAATGGTTCGTATTCTACTTGCCGGCTGCTTGATGATGGGATGCGCCGGCAACCTTAAACTGACCCAATTCCGCGATGTCGAAACACAGCCGGTCGTCAAGAACAGGGCCCTATTTCAACTCGACCTGGATTTGACCCCTATTTTGGAGAAAGAGGGAGTCCAGCCCATCCAGATTGCCTCCATTCAATCTTTTGGCCGCATCTACTTCACGGCTGAAGGGTTTCGGAATCTCTACTACCTGGTGCCAGGTGGCGCCCGGCAGGCCGACTTCCGCATGGTGAAGCTAAGGCGCGCGGGGGTGCAGCCGTTCCAAAATGTCGCGTTGGACTGGGCCGAAAAAGAACAGATTTCCTTTACATGGCAAGACGCCGAAGGAGCGCATACAAATGTTATCGATAAAAAAGGCAAAGCACGCAGCCTGTAGTCTCGTTTTGACGGCTGCTTTATGCGTCGGCGCAGCGGATTTTGGCCAGGCCAACAAAAACTTCCGATCCGGACATTGCGGCAAGGCGATCCAAATGGGAGAGCAAGTGAGCCGGCGCTCGCCCAACCTTCCCGCCCAGGTGCGCGCCGACCAGGAAGCGGAACTGCAGAAATGGCGGGCTGCGCTGGCGGCCTGTACCCAGATGCTCCCGGCCCAATATAAAGAGCAGTTGGCACGGTTCGAGAGCGAATACCACGCGGTGGCGAAGTCATCACGCGGGGCTGCAACCACCGACAGGGCTTGTGAATTGCTGCGCCGGATCTCCGTTTTCGTAAGCGAGGTGAAGGCATCCCAACTTGAGTGCGAATGCCTCGACTTCGTGTCCGAGGTCGAGCAGCTTCAAAAGAAGTCCGTTGCGCTTTGTCCGGAGCCCTGCCGGCAGGCGGATCAGCAGCTTGATGATGTGCTCAAGAATGTATACTCGATCAGCAGCAATGTGAAACTATCCGCCAACCTGCTTAAGCTCAATCAGGTCGGCGATTTCCGAAAACGGATTCGGCGCTACAAGTTCCAGCTGTTGGCCAACAAGGACCAGGTCGACAGCCTGATGGGCAGCATGGACTATTGTCTCAGCCGTTCGGCCAACCGCAATGTGGGTCTTATCCAGGGCGCGGCCGAGAACCTGGCCAATGGGCTGGGGGTCCTTGATCGCATTTGCGGCTATCTCGAAAACATTCAAAGCCAGTCGACGAACAATGCGGTGCGAAATAGCGCCTTTCGCGATTCCATCGACCAGTTCTATTCCCAGGTCAGCGGCATTGTCGACCAGTGGCTTGCCGTTAGCACCCCGGGCGACAATGCCGGAAATGTGTCGCTCCAGGAGTCCACAGGCGCCAAGATGCACGACATGTTCTTTAAATTGGCCAAAGTGGATATGCAGCGAAGCCTGTATCTTCTGGACCGGCCTGTGGACGAGAAGAAAGGGGAAATTGCCCGGCTCCGGTCGCTCAGCTTCGAACGGGACCTTGATCCCGAAGAGGCCCGGCAATTGGACGAACTCCGTAATCACCTGATCCAGAAACTCTATTTGAGCATTCCCTGGCCGATCCGGTTCTGGGAAGCCAAGCGGGCCACGGCCATTGTCATACTGGCCGCCGCGGCCCTGGTCTTTGCGGGCCTGCTGGTCCTGCTGGTGCATTTGCTGGGCCGCCGCCGCGACAGGCAGCGGATCATGGAGCTATAGCGTTCTGCGCGACCTCGGTCAGCCTATGCCAACAGCAAAACGGTCCAAACCGCGCTGGCTTGACCTGGTCAAATTTTCCCCAATCCCCGGCTTGGCCGCGGCTTTCAGAATTTTCGTAACGCTGTTGCTGTTGGGGCCTTGGGGCCGATCCTGGGCATTTACCTCGATTCTGGTTGCGCAGGATAGCGCTTCCGGCACAAGCAGTGCGGCAAGGTTCGATTCCACGGCCGTTGTCGCGGACACTTCTTCCGATAGCGGCTCAGCGGCAAAGCTCGATTCGAGCAAAGTCGTTTCGCATCCGGTAGGCACGCCCAAAGCCGCTGCCCCAAGATGGAGCTTCGAGACGCACGGGGCTTTGCTCTGGAACATCTTTGATGTGGCGCGGGTGCGCCAATGGGAACGGGCCGTGAGTGGGGCTCTCAAAGCCGATACCATCGGGACAGGCGCTTCCGGCGATAGTACGACCAAATCCACCCTTCGAATTGACAGAGATTTCGAATCGTTCAATAACAGTTTTTCACCCGCGGCGGGAGTGGGTTTGCGTTCGCCTCGCGGCCGGCTGCAGGCCGATCTTCAGGCTCAGTATCTGTGGCTGACAAAACAGATATCCTATTCCGAATTGGGAAGCGATTCCAGCCGGTTGGCAGGGGAGGACGAAATCCGGGTAAAAGCGGTTCCGCTTGTGTTCGGTATTTCGACCGCCATTGCCGAGACTCTTTTTTCCGTGGCCGGATTCGATCGGGTCGACGTGGGCGTTAATGTTGTGGCCATACCGTGGACCGGGCTGGCCGTGAGCGGAAACCGCCAACCCGATTTGGACGCCTCGGGACACGGCTTTGGTTTTGGGGTGCGCCTGGCCATTGCCAGGCCGATCAATCAACGGTTCCTCTATCGCGGAGAGCTGCGATATCTTTCCGCCTGGGTCTCTTCCTTCAACAAGGCCGACGGCGCCCGTCTGCTTGAATCGGATCTTGCCGGAGGGGAGGGGGGCGAACCTTTTGAACTCGATATTCAGATAATTCAGTTTCAGATCCAAGTTGCCTATGGCCGGTTCAAGGTCCCTTCCCGGAAATCCTCTCCACGCGGCTATTAGAGCGCATCTCAAAAAGGCTTTCTGGCGTCGCCCGGCTGCAAACGCCGCATTCTGCGTTGCGCTCCATCGGCGTATCTCCCTCTGATACGCCTGCTTCGCGCGCCTTGCCTGCGTTGTTTTCGCTTGGGCTTTGGCCCGCGCAATCCTTTTTGAGATGCGCTCTAGTCAACAATCCGCCGGTATTCCATCGCCCGTGTCTTTTGTGCATATTCGCCTTGGAGGTTAAAGATGCGCATAGCATTTCTGGGCACCTACCTGCCTCGGCGTTGTGGAATCGGGACCTTTACCGCGGACCTGTATGCGGCCATTTCCGGGCTGTCGCAACGACCGTCGTGCCGGGTGCTGGCCCTTAACGACACGTCCAGGGGTTACTCGTATTCCAAAGAAGTCGCGTTCGAAATCGACCAGGACGACCTTGGCTCGTACCTGCGGGCAGCCGATTTCCTAAACTCGGGCAATTTCGATGTACTCTCGTTGCAGCACGAGTATGGAATTTTCGGCGGTCCGGAAGGAAGTCATGTTCTTGAACTCATTCACAATACCAACATTCCGATTGTGACCACGCTCCACACCATACCACGGCAGCCGATTCCGCTGCGACGTCAGGTGCTGGTTGAGCTTGCGCGTTGCTCGCGGGCGCTGGTGACCATGACGCCGCTGGGGCGATCCTATCTTACCGGGACCTATCAGATTCCCAAGAGTCGTATCGCCTACATCCCGCATGGCGTTCCCGATGTCCCATTCACCGGTCCGGACGGATTCAAGGCGCGCTTTGGCGCGCAAGATCGTTTTATTCTGATGACCTTCGGGCTTCTAGGCTCCAACAAGGGCATTGAACATGTGATTGGTGCCATGCCGCGCATCGTGGAGGCTTTTCCCCGCGTGCTCTATTGGGTTATTGGGGAAACAGCCAAATTCTGGCTCGACAGGGAAGGCGAGTCGTACCGCGAACGCCTGCAGAACCAGGTCCGCGAATTGGGGGTAAAAGAGAACGTTGTCTTCCATAATGGATTCCTTTCCCATCACGACCTCATTGACCGGCTGGCGGCCGCCGATGCCTACATCACCCCCTATAACGGTGAGGACCAGATCGTTTCGGGCACGTTATCCTATGCCGTGGGAATGGGAAAAGCCACAATTTCCACTCCCTACCTGTATGCCAGGGAACTGCTGAGCCATGGTCGCGGGGTCCTGGTTCCGTTCGCGGATCCTCAGGCAATTGCCGAGCAGGTGATCGGGCTGATTCGCGATGAGGTTTACCGTACATCGATGCGCAGGAAAGCCTACCTTTTTGGCCGTCAAATGATCTGGCCGGTTGTTGCCAGATCCTATTACAAACTATTCGACCGGGCGTATAGGAAGAAGTCGAGGAATTATGAATTGGGAATTATGAATTCAAGACAGCTCGGATGATCGAAGAAAAATCAGGGAATTATGAATTGATAATTGCGAAATTGGGAACTCGGAACACCTTTGCCGATTTGGCTCTATCCGCCAACTTCTCGGGTCCTACTTCATTCATAATTGATAATTAATAATTCATAATTGATTTTAAAAAAGTGCCTCTGATCGCAGCCCATCTGTTTCGCGCTTCATGCTGCCTCCTCGTCCTGGGGCTTTTCTCGTTTTGCGGGGCAGCTCAAGAAGACCCCTTTGAGGTCATTCGCGCAATTCCGTCGTATTTCGATCTCTCAGTCGCGCCCGGCCTGAAGTCTTACGAAGTGCCGGCCCAGGGTCGCGGCGCGGCTTGGCAGGAAATTGCCGCCTCGCTTGGATTAAAGGAAGTTGAACTGGTCGAATATTTCCACGCGCCCGACCAAGTCTGCCTGCGTCTGCGCGCCAAGGGCATGGGTTCTACGCAATTCGTACCGGGTCTCTTTGATCCGAACCAGGCCGTAGGTCTCCTCCTCGACGAGTTACGTCTGCTGAAGGAGAAGAAGACTCTCGGTACGCTCCGCGACCGCGGGGTTGTGAGCAGCATGGTTTCAAACGGTCGCCGGCGCATTTCCCTTACACCGCGTGACGGTTTGCTGTTGGAGCAGTTCCGGGAATCCGGCACCGAAGCCGCCCTGATCCGTATCTATGCAATTGAAGCCGAACTCGACTCGGCCAGCGACAGGCTTTTGCGCTTGGTTCTGGACAAAGAAACAATGATTCGCAGTGTAGGGGCTCCTGTCAGCAGCGAGTCCGGACGGGTCAAATTGCGTCTGGATCTAGCCTATGAGCGTTTCGATGCCCGTTGGCTGCCAAAAGAACTGGTGCTTTGGCGCGGGGACCAAAAGCAAATCAGGCTCGTGGCCGAGTATGGCCGCTTTGGCCCGTGGGTCCTCCCCAGGGAAAAGCGCATCGAATACCGCATGGCCGGTCGGTTGGAGAGCACGGTACTCCGTTACGGAGATTATCGGGTCAACACGCCTCTGCCCGATTCGCTTTTTGCCCGGTCGTGGGCTCCCGAAAAAGCAGGTTTGGCCAAGGCAAGCCGGCTTTCCCGTTTGGCGCAGGAAGCCCTTGAAAAGGGCAGGATCGAAGAAGCCAGGCGCAGACTTGAAGCCCTGGTGAAAGAGTGTCCAGATTCTCCACAGGCCAGTCAGGCCAGGCTCTTTATACAGGGAATTGGAGCTGAAAAAGAGGAATTTAGGGACCTGGAACAAAAAAAATTGCGTTAGTCCATTCAAAATTATATAAATTAAAGAAAGAGTTAAAGAATCACTTTAAAAGGAGGATGGAATGAGCGGCAGAGTCCCCGCCTGGGTCATTGTGGTTCTGTTGTCCGCTGGGCTGGTTTGCATGCTGGGATGCGGAGGAAAGAAGCAGGAAGGGACTCCTCAAACGCAGCTCGATTCTACGGAATTTCCGGCTGATACCGCTGTAACCGATACGGCAGCGGCTGGTTCGGAAAAGACGCTCGAAGATGTCGAGCAGTATTTCGACAATAAGCCCAAAAGCGGGACCGCATCGGCTGCGCCGGGCGAATTTTCCGAAAGTGGGCGCTATGCTGTGCAAATCTCGGCTTCCCGGTTCGAACGGGCCTCGCAAAGACTCGTGGACAAGCTGAAAGAACAGAATGTTCCTGCCTATCTGGCCGAGGTTGAGAACCCGACTTCGGATTTGATTGGAACATATTATCGGGTGCGCGTCGGCTACTTTACCACCGTTTCCGCTGCCAAAGATTACGGATCCACTCTTGCCGGCATGGGGTACGATTGGTGGGCCGACAATCGGAGCAACGACAATGTCGGAGGCGGCTCCGCAAGTGCTGCCCCGAGTTCCACACCTTCAACGGATGCCGGATTTGGCGGCGGCACAGGCTACGAGACTTCCGCTCCGCCACCGGCCACCGAAACGGTGCCGGCCGCAACTGAGCCGGCTACAACGACGCCCGTCGATGCCGGAACCGGCGCTGCACCGGCTACGGACTGGGGTGGCACTACCACTGAAAGCCCTGGAACCGGCTGGGAATGATCGATTTTTGAAGAGTTTAGACAAGAAGGCCCTTCCATTCGGAAGGGCTTTCTTTTTGGGTGCGCCCGGCAGGGCGCACCTGCTTGATAGTGAAGGTCTATTACTCGCCTGATAGGGGGAAGAGTTAGCCGGACTGCAAGGGTGTCCACCGCGAGGTGGAATCTGAAGGAAGCCGGAGGCAAAGCGCTGGCCTTCCAAATGGGACCGGTAGCTTCCATCCTAGGGGCCGCAAGGTCCCCGGGGTATGGCGCTTCATCCGGGCGGAAAAATCCCGGCCGATCGGAAGCGTGTAATCCATTGATTTAGAATGGAATATCATAATGAAAGGCGCGCAAAAGATTCTGTGTGGAACTTTTGGTGCCGGACACCAAACAGATTTTGCGGATAGAATGCCTATTTTCGCGATTTAGGGTTGGCACGAAGGTTGTTTTATTAACCGTGTGAATCCGTTTGGGGAGCATAACACAAACCTTTCAAGGAGGCTTTATGAAGCGAGTCGCTTCAGCTCTCAGCTTGGCTGCCCTGATGGTCGGGGTAGCATTTGCCGCCGGTTCCGGTCCCGCTGTGGACGGTTCCGATATGCCGAAAATGGATCAAACCCGGCTTTGCCAAAATCTCGGTGACGGCGGCGATTCCGCAAAGTGGGCACAGGCCGAGACACGTTTCATGAACTGCCTCAATACCCAGGAACGCGAAGGCTATCAGCAGATGAAACAGCTCTGCGACCAGATCCGTACCCAGGTCCAGGCGTTCAAAGACAGCGTCAGCGGTCTGACGATCCAACAGAGAACGCAGGCGATTGAAGCCAAGAAGGCGCAGATTCGTACTGCTGTGCAAAACATGCAAACCACGATCGAAGAGCGCATGACCATGGAACAGAAGCAGGCCAAGACCCAGCGTCGTGCCGAGATCGAGAAGAAGCGCCAGGAAGTCAAGAAACACCTGGAAGCCGTGAAGACCATGCTACAGGACAGACTGCAACAGGGCGGCAACTAGGCAAGCGTACGCTCAGAAACGCAGGGGAAGGGGGATGGAAGCATCCCCTTTCTTGTTTTCGTGGGACGGTATGAATAGATTATAATCGGCATGATCTTTACGACATTCCGGCCTAACCCTGGATTCTGCTTGCACTTTCTCATTTTTGCCGCAGCACTTTTGTTTGCCGATTCCGCGAGTATGGTTTCGGATAACGCCATATTGGCGCCCGATTCCATACCATTGGCGTCAGTGCCGTCCGAATTGGTGAATGCGGACGTGCTTTTCTCGCAAGCCAAGCAGGCCTACAAAAAAGGTGATTTTGCAGGGGCCATCGATCTTCTCCTGGTCTACCGTGATGCTGCCGGCGCAAACTACGCTTTGGAATACTATTTGGGAATGGCCTTCCTGAGGGTGGGCCAGCCGGAATGGGCCATGCTTCATTTGGAACGGGCCCGGGCCATGGACAAAACGCACGAGGACGGAATCCTCTTTGTTCTTGGCCAAATTTACGCCTTCACCGGTCACCAAGATCGTGCGACCGAATGCTACAGGGATCTGTTCTCGAAGTATCCCAAATCTCCCTATGCGCAAAATGCGCGTACGGAACATGGCGGCTACTCCATTGAACTGGAGGCCGCCCTGACTTCGGCTTATCACACAAATTCACAAAGTCTTTCGCCAATCGATTCAAACCGAGTTCTAAAGGAAGACGGCTGGATCCATGGTGCCAATTCCCGCCTGCGCCTTGAAAGGGGAAAGCATGCGCTTGTGATCTCCGGTTTCCACGACAATGCCCTTGAGACCGGAATTCGAAACTATACGATGGGATCATTGGTTCTGGAACGGGTGTTGGGCAAAGCCATTACTCAATTTGGTATTCAAGCCTCGGCCAGTCAGACAGACCTGGAGGCGGCCAATGTGTCGTTTGCGGGTGAATGGACCCCGGCCAGTCGTCTGAGCCTGTCCGGAAGCTGGACCTGGCAGGCGGACCCGAATCCAAAACCGGCCTACAATCACTGGGCTTCCCTTGGAATGCGTATGCAGGTTCTGGAGAGCCAGAAAACCGGATTGGGGGTTTTTATAGGCGTCAATGCCAACCGGACCGAATTGGTTCCCAGTACCGGCCAAATGGGTATTGTTTATGTCAGCGGCGTGACAGAGGGCCAGAATACCCAAACCGGTTTCTTTTCCGACCCGGGCTACATGGTCCCGGTCACTCCGCAAGCAATCGGCTTTGCCTTTAATCCCTACTGGTATTATCAGGATGTGCCGAATGCCTATTTCGAGCTCGCGGACCCGGGCCGCTGGATATCACTGAAGTCCGAGGCGCCTGGCAGCTCCGTGCAAGCCCGGTTTGAAGTGATGCTTTCCTGGCGCCCGCTGTCGAGGCTGTCGATCCTGCTGCAGCCTTCTTTTCTGGCCCAATATTATCCCGAATCGTATTACTGGTTTCAAACCCCGGTCATGACTTCGGACCCGGGCATGGGCCGCGAGCCCTACCTTTTGGACGGGCTCTGGTATTCCGCCTACCACTCATGGCTGAGCCGGCCGTTCTCCATTTACCAGAACCGGGAAGATGGCGGATTGTATTACCGGGATTATGACAGCAATGGAAAGTATTATCCGCTGAGTTTAGAGCAGGCCAAATTCCAGCGCCTTGACCAGGCTGCCATGGTTTCCATTGGCCTGGGTTTGGATTTGATTAAGAAGGCATCGGTTGGTCTGAGCTACACCTTCTCGGCCCGGACTTCGAACCTGCCGGACGATGCCCCCGTGAAGCCAGGCTTTCTTGATCATTCGGTTCAGGTACAATTTGGCTACTCACTCCTGAAGTAGTTGATTAAATACCCAGTTTCTCCCGAAGCAGCTTGCGAATGGGCATGACTAACGCCAATCCCAGGCCACCTTGGGGCCGGATAGCGGCATTGGGGCACATTTCCTGGCAGCAGAAACAACGGATGCACTTGGAGTAAACGAATCGAGGCGTCCGGCCTTTTTGCCATTCGATTGCCTCGGCCGGACAAACTTCGAAACACTTGCCGCATCGCACACATTGCGCTGGGGCCAGCCGCGGTCTGGCGGTGAAAAGGTTGCGCGCCAGGGGCCGGAGCAGCACCGGGATTCTGTTGAACTGCGGAGAATGGATTTTTACGGGCATTCGAAAAGCGGTGACTGAAAGAGCCGGGACAGAATCGCCCACGACCTCGATTTTGTCCAAGTCCACAGTGCCGGCATCC
>CAYVZU010000064.1:0-21990 GCA_964455935.1 uncultured Fibrobacterota bacterium | reverse complement strand
TGGACTCGGCCCGGCTTTTTCTTTTGGTTGTGAGCCGCCATCTGTTTGTCGCGCTCCGATTTCTTCGTGTCCTGGCTCAGTATGGAATCACCTTGAATCAACGGGCCTTGTGAAGTAGTTTTGCTCTATGCTCCTGGCAATTCAAATTCCTTGTTTCAACGAGGAAGCGGATCTTCGAAGAACTCTCGAAGGGATTCCGCGCGCCTTGCCCGGCGTCGACCGCATCGAAATCATTGTTGTTGATGACGGCTCCACCGATTCCACTGCGCAGATTGCCCGACAGACGGGCGTGCGCCATATCGTCCGTTTTGCGCGCAACCGCGGGCTGGCCCGGGCCTTTATCGCGGGAATCAATTATGGCCTACGGCTTGAGGCTGACATCATCGTCAACATGGATGCCGATAATCAGTATCCCGGCAGCGAGATTGGCAAGCTGATCGCCCCCATTCTCCACGGCAAGGCCGAAATCGTCATTGGCGACCGCCAGGTGAACTCCCTTCCGCACTTCTCCTGGCCCAAGAAGCAGCTCCAGAAGATGGGCTCGGCCTTTGTCCGCCTTATTTCGGGTACGGACATTCCCGATGTTGTCAGCGGATTTCGCGCCTACAGTCGCGAGGCGGCCCTGCGAATAAACGTTGTATCCGAATATTCCTACACCATTGAAACCCTGATGCAGGCCGGCCATCAGCGCGCGGCCGTGGTCAGTGTCCCGATCACCGTGAACGCGACGCTTCGTTCCTCCCGTCTCATGAAAAGCATTCCCTCCTTCATCCGGCACATGGCCCTGACAATGCTGCGAACCTACACAATGTACAGACCCTTGCGGACGTTTGTGGCCTTTGGCGCCCTGCTTTTTCTGAGCGGCTTTTCGTTGTTCGTGCGATTTCTATATTTCGCAATTGCCTTGCGCGAATCCGCGGGGCACGTACAGTCGCTGATCCTGGGCGCTGTTCTGCTGATTCTTGGCTTTCAAACCGTGATGATGGGTCTGCTGGGCGATGCGGTCGCGGCCAATCGCAAGCTGGTGGAGAATGCGCTGTCGCTTCTGCGGGCGGGAACGGCCGCGGGATCCGCATTAAAACGGGAGGATCATCTTGGGTAATCTTGACAACAGAATCCTTGTCACCGGCGGCGCCGGCTATATCGGTTCCGTCCTGGTTGCGGAGCTTCTTGCGCAGGGCGCCCGAGTCACCGTGCTCGACAATCTGATGTATAGGCAACAATCGCTGCTCGATTGCTGCGGACAGGAAAACTTCGAATTCATTTCAGGCGATATCTGCAACGATGACCTGATGGCCGACCTTCTTCCGCGGTTTGATGTGATCATTCCGTTGGCCGCGATTGTCGGCGCGCCGGCTTGCGACCGCAATCCCGCCTATGCGCAGCGCGTGAATGTGGAGGCGCAGCGGCTCATGATCAAGAAGCTTTCGCGCGAGCAGAAGGTGATTTATCCCACCACCAACAGCGGCTACGGAATTGGAGACAAGGATGCGTTCTGCACCGAGCAGTCCCCCTTGCGGCCGGTTTCGGGTTATGGACGCCAAAAGGTGGAGGCTGAAAAAATGCTGCTGGACAGGGGCAACGCAATCACCTTCCGTCTGGCCACGGTCTTTGGAATCAGCCCGCGCATGCGCATGGACCTTCTGGTCAACGATTTCACGTATCGCGCCTACCGCGATCGTTTCATTGTGCTCTTCGAAGAACACTTCCGCCGCAACTTTGTCCATATCCGGGATGTGGCCTCCGCTTTCGTGTTTGGCCTGCGCAACTTCGAACGCATGAAGGGCGAGCCCTTCAACGTCGGCCTTAGCTCAGCCAACCTGACCAAACGTCAGCTTTGCGAGAAGATCAAGGAATACGTTCCTGACTTCTACATCCATTCCGCTCCGGTGGGCCAGGACCCTGATAAGCGCGACTACCTCGTGAGCAACGAAAAAATCGAAGCCTTGGGATGGAAGCCGAGCCGGACCCTGGATTTGGGCATCCGCGAACTTCTGCGGGGTTTTCGAATTCTGTCCGCCAACAGCCTGGGCAATGCTTAAAAATCCTGTTCTTTCCAGTTTCGAAGTGGTTATCCTTGCCGGCGGGTTGGGCACACGCCTTTCCGGAGTGGTCTCGGACCGGCCCAAGCCAATGGCTGCGGTCAATGGCCGGCCGTTTTTATCCTATCTCTTCGACCAGTTGATTGCAGCAGGCGTACACAATGCGATCCTGTGCACCGGACATAAAGGCGAACAGATCCAGGAAGCATTTGGGGAAAGCCATGGTTCGCTGGCCCTGCGATATTCGCGCGAACAACAGGCGCTGGGCACCGGAGGGGCACTCCGGCTGGCCCTTCCGCTGATCCGCTCGAAAAACGTGCTGGTTGAGAACGGAGATTCATTCTGCGGGGCGGACCTCAACGAATTCGGCTCCTGGTATGTGAGCCGGAAGCTCCGCGCGGCCCTGTTGCTGGTTTCGGCTCCGGAATCGAGCCGGTACGGTTCGGTCAACGTTGCGCCGGACGGCCGGATTCTATCATTCCATGAAAAGGGCGCGAAGGCCGGACCCTGGATCAATGCGGGCGTGTACCTGATGGAACGCGACCTGTTTGAACGCATCCCAAAGGACCGGAGCTATTCGCTGGAACGAGATCTTTTCCCTTCGCTGATCGAGGAGAAAGCATTGTACGGATACTCCGTGAAGGCCGCGTTTTTGGACATTGGCGTGCCCGAGGATTATGCGGCGGCCGGCGGATTCTTCGCGGCCCAGACCACAGACGGAAAACAAGGATGATTGCAGCCGGGAGGCAGACATGATCATCAGCCGAACGCCCTTTCGCATTTCCTTTTTCGGCGGCGGGACCGATTACCCGTCCTGGTATCGCAAGCACGGAGGCAGCGTTTTGAGCGCAACCATTGACAAGTATTGTCACATTACCTGCCGGATTTTGCCTCCATTTTTCGAGCATCGGATGCGGCTTGTATACTCCCGGATGGAACACTGCCAAACCGTCGACGAAATCCAGCACCCCACAGCCCGCGAGACACTTCGCTTTCTGGCCCTGGACCAAGGCTTTGAAATCCACCACGATGGAGATCTCCCGGCGCGCAGCGGCATGGGATCAAGCGCGGCGTTTACCGTGGGCCTCCTTCACGCTCTGTATGCGCACCAGGGAAAAATGCCCAGTAAGCACCAACTGGCCATGGAAAGCATCCATATTGAGCAGAACATGGTGAAAGAAACAGTGGGGTCGCAGGATCAGATGGCCGTGGCTCATGGCGGGCTCAATCGCATCCTTTTTGGCAAGGATGGCCACATTGATGTGCGGCCTTTGACACTGACTCGCTCCAGGGTCGAGGAATTAAACTCCCATTTGATGCTGTTCTATACGGGAATCAAGCGCACGGCGTCGGAGGTGGCCAAGACCTACACCGCCGACATGCACCGAAAGCAAAAGGTCCTTGCGCGCATGTGCGAAATGGTCCACCAGGGCGTCGATGTGCTTAGCGGCAATAAGGATTTCCACCGATTTGGGGAGCTATTGCACGAATCCTGGGAGCTGAAAAGGAAGCTGGGTAGCGCGATCACAAATCCGCAAGTGGATCAATTCTATGCGCGCGCCTTGGAGTGCGGCGCCCTGGGCGGCAAGATTACCGGTGCGGGCGGCGGCGGTTTTCTACTGCTTTTTGTCCCACCCGAAAAACAGAATGCGGTGCGCGAAGCACTGAGTGAGCTGCTTTTTGTCCCTGTTCGGCTGGAATTCAACGGCAGCCAGATCGTCTTTTTTAATCCGGAGATCGACTACAGCGAGCAGGAGCGCGACCGGAAAGGGCGAAAGATCATCGCTTCGCGCGAATTGAAATCCCGTTCCAGCGGCAGGACCTGACGGCCTCAACGGAACACCACGCGGCCAGGGAGAAAATCAACAAGCCCGCGATGGTCAGCAAGCAGGGAACCCAAGGAGGCCGGAACGCAAACCGAACCGTTGACATTCCGGGATTGACAAATACTCCTTTCAGGCTGTCGAATGCTTTGATTATGGGGACGGGCTTGCCGTTGACTTGGGCCCGCCACCCCGGAAACCATCGGTCCCGCCAGACAACAACGGCTCTCCCGCTGGCTGTAACGGCAAACTCCATTGAATTGAAGGATCGCGAGACGGGTTTAAAAGCAACATGCAGCGAATCTGGCCCTGGCTGTTGGGCCAAAACAGCGGCAACCGAATCCAGCCACCGGTTCCGATCAGAAGTCCAGATCCCGTGCAACAGATCGGGTCTTTGCGCCGAAATCGCATAGGTGACCAGCCGGTCCGAAGCCCACCATTCGGGAAGGCCATAGGGAATTTTTTCGGCACCGTTGATTCGAAGCTCTTTGGTCTCAAAGGGTTTCTGACTGCCGGAGATTCCCACACCCACGCGCAAGGGCTTCAACTGTGATTGCGCGGGAAATGCCTGAGGAATCAAATTGCCCCGAATGAAAACAAAGGTCACGGTTGCCGAATCAACAAAGAAGAGAAAAAGAAGAATTGCCGCATGCGATTTTCGCCAATGCGGCCCCAGCCGCATCATTGAGAACACAAGGATTAGGGCCACCAGGGTTAGGATAACCGTAAACCCGGTCATGGGCAGGCAGAAGAAGCGCAGGAGATCGGCAGTGTTGAGTGCGGCCAGTATGAGTAGCGCGAAAGCCCCGGTCATTCCGGACAGAACAAGAAAATAGGGGCGGGATTCCCGCGAGTGGATTAGGCGTTCAAAGCCCAGCGAGGCGGCCAGGAATAAAACGAAAAAAAGACCCGTTCGGAATGTAGCATCGCTGAGATGATTTTCAATTTGGAGCCAGGGCAGCGATTTCATCAGGAAGACGATAATAGGGCTGCTGCCACAGAGGATGAGAATAAGCGAGCCGGCTGCCAAAATGGCCAGAAGCTGAATCCGTAACCGGGGAGGGCCGGCCACGAATCCTATGAACGCGAGTGGAAGTGTGAAAAGGCCTGCATAGGCATAGCCAACGTAGCGCGGTTCGTTGACGAGAAACAGACGCCATATTCCACGTCGGTAGTTGGTCCACTCCACTCCAACACCCGGCACGGCGCTCCAGAGAATTTCGAGCGGATTGCCCGATTTCAAGTTGTCGAGCGCATAACCAAGCCCACCCGTTTTGGTCACCATGAAGGGCTTGCACTGGAGAAATGTGATAACAGCCGGAAGGGCGCACATTACCCAGATCAGGCTCAAACCCACCCATAAGTAAGGCGGGAAAGCCCGGGCCGTATCGGTGATCTGGGTCTGAAAGCGTTCGCGGTCAAAGGCGAATCGGCACAAAAGAAATAGTGGAATGAAGAGCAGCGTCCAGTGCAGGATGCTGTAACTTACAGAGAGAGCGAGAGTTGCGCCCGAGAGGGAGAAGAGAGCAAAACCGAGCCGGCTTTGTTTCCGCAGAAGAAATAGAAAGGCTGCCAGGAACAGAAAGGATGAGCTTGCTTGTTCCGGCGCAATTGCCAAATCGGTCAGGTTTTGCAAAACACCCGGGCTGAAGGGCAAAAGGCTGACCACAAAGAACACGCTTAGAACACTCCTGAGAACTTGGCGGGCGAATGCGAATGCACTTAAAGAAAACACAAGGGGCATAACGAATGTGAAATAGCCTACGTAGATGTGATAGAAATCCTTGATCTGAAACCCGAGCAGGCCCAGAAAATAGAAGATCGTGCAGAATCCAAGAAAAGCGGGCTGAAGTTGAGATGTGCCGGATATGGCGGGAAAGTAGAGTGGATTCCCTTCGTGAAAATTGGGGTCCCACCAGGCTATCTGCTGGAATTGATTGAGTGAATACCACTGGGAAACATAGAAATTATGGAAGCAATAATTATCATTGGCGAGCAGGCCCTTTGGGGCCATTTGAGTGTAATAAATAGTGCCTGCAAATAGGCATAAAAGAACGAGGCACAAGATCTGGGCGCCCAAGTACCGATTTCGACTTAAGCATCCTGCACTCATGCCATCTCCAGGGCAATTAGCCCTAGAACGTGCGGTGTATTGAAGACAATCCTGGTGGCCATTGTTCCATCACCTCTGTTTTCTATTTCGTTGCCAGACGATACAATCACCAACCTAATTCTCTTAGCGCAAATTCGTCAAATGTAAAGATGGATTCGGCTGCGCTCATCTTTTTGTATGGCGGAGCAATCTCCCCGAATTGTGAGCCGAAAAAGCTGAAAAAACGGATCGATCGTGCAGCGCTGTTGTACCGCGCGAGAAAGGTTAGCCACGAGGCCTAAGCGAGATTATATTACTTTTTATTCGGAATTCTCTTTTTTGGCAAGGCGGGAGACCGTGGGATCTTCGGAGCGGCTTAGAAAAAAGGCTGCGCAGATTCGGGCGACTTGCGTTCAGATGGCGCACGATGCAAAAGAGGGACACCTCTCGTCCGCGTTGAGTTGCATTGATTTGCTGGTTGCGCTCTTTGACGGCTGGCTGCGCACATCGCCCGATGCGCTTGCGCGGAAAGACCGGGACCGATTCATTCTGAGCAAGGGCCATGGCTGCGCGGCCTTGTATGGGATTCTGGCCCATAGCGGATTCATCCGCAAAGAAGAGCTTGCGACGTACTGCCGGGAAGGCTCCCGGTTGCCGAATCACCCCTGCCAACACGCCTTGCCTTTCTTGGAGTGCTCGGCTGGCAGTCTGGGACACGGTCTGGGAATTGCGACCGGAATGCTATACGGGTTGCGCTTAGATGGCATAGATGCAAAAATCGCGGTTTTACTGGGTGACGGGGAATGCAATGAGGGTAGTGTCTGGGAGAGTGCCATGTTTGCGGCGGCCCAAAAGCTTGATCATTTGTTGGCGATTGTGGATTACAACGGGATTCAAGCAGTGGGGCGGACCGACGAACTCATGGGTCACACCTCGCTATCTCAAAAATTCCGAGCTTTTGGTTGGGCCGCTCGCGATGTGAATGGCAATGATATTGATTCGATTCTTGCGGCCTTGCGCGCCGTCCCCTTCGAGCCGGGCCGTCCATCCGCGCTCATTGCCAAAACCCAAGCCGGCGTGGGCTTTATGAATGATCAGGTCCTATGGCATTATCGGACGCCTTCCGATGACGATCTGGCTAAGGCCATTCAGGAACTTGGAGAGGCGCCTCTCCACGACGGGTATGCGAAAAGCATTTAGCGACACACTTCTCAAGGCGGCGGAAGCCAACCCGCGGATTGTTTTTCTGACGGGCGATTTGGGATTCCAGGTATTTGACGAGTTCCGCAATCGATTTGGCCCTCGTTATATAAACGTGGGGATCGCCGAGGCACAGATGGTTTGCGCCGCAGCGGGATTGGCGCTTACGGGCTGGCGGCCCATTGTCTATTCCATTGCATCCTTCGCCACCGGAAGGGCATTCGAGCAGATCCGCATCAGCATTTCTTACCCGCACTTGCCGGTGCTGATTGTTGGCGCAGGCGGTGGCTACACATATGCCAAAAGCGGCGTTACGCACCACGCGGTTGAGGACTTTGGGCTCATGTCACTTCTGCCGGGAATGGCCGTGGTTGCCCCAGGTGACGCGAATGAAATGGTTCAGCTGCTTCCCCAGCTATTGGAGCAATCCGGCCCGTGCTATTTGCGAATCGGCCGTTATGGAGAGCCCACCTTTACGGCCCGGGCGCCGGCGGTGTTTGGCCGCGCGCGCCTCTTGCAGGAGGGCGAACGAGTAGCCGTGTTTTGCTGCGGCGATTTGGCGGTATCGACGATGAATGCCTTGTCCGTGCTCGCCAACGACTCCATCAAACCTGCTGCGTATCAAATCCATACGATCAAGCCGATGGATTCTGAGACCCTGGCAGACGCTGCGCGCCGGGTAAGCACGTTCATTGTGGTAGAGGAACACCTGCCGGTCGGCGGACTATGGACCGCAGTGAACCAATGGGCGGCCGTGCAATCGAGACCGCCCCGCCTTGTTCGGCTGGGGCCGCCCGATGCGCTCGCGCTGGGAAATCCGGAGCGTGATACTCTACGGGCACAACTGCATTATGATTCCCGGAGTATCGAACAGGCCTGCCGGATGGCCTGGAATGAATCGATTTCACTATCATGAGGTGACCCATGGCGAAACAGAAGGCCACAACAATCTTGCGATTCGGCGATGGAAAAGAGGATGAACGGCGGCAGGAACTCATTTCTCTGATGCGCAAGTGCCCGATTCCGGATCACGAACTCCTGCTGAATATGGGTCTCTTTCTGGTTCCGCAGACGCTGTCCCGCATTCTTTTCATGGATTTCTTATATCGAAAGATTCTGGAAACGCAAGGGGTGATCCTGGAATTCGGTTGCCGTTGGGGCCAGAACCTGTCCCTGTTCAGCGCAATGCGCGGAATTTACGAACCATTCAATCGCTTGCGCAGAATTGTTGGGTTCGACACCTTTCAGGGATTCCCGTCTGTTTCACGAAAAGACGGTGCGCTCCTTTCAAAAGGCGGGTACGCCGTGACGCAGGACTACGAAAAGTACCTGGAACGGATTCTTGCTCTGCAGGAGCAGGAAAGCCCCCAGGCGCACCTGAGGAGATTCGAGGTGATCAAGGGTGATGCATGCGTGAAACTGCGCAACTACCTGAAATCGCATTTGGAGACCGTTGTGGCCCTTGCCTACTTTGACATGGATTTGTATAAGCCCACACGCGAGTGCTTGCTGGCGATCAAGAATCGTCTGACCATTGGCAGTGTTATTGGTTTTGATGAAGCCAACGATTCCTCAACCCCTGGCGAAACAGCGGCACTCCTTGAGGTGCTTGGGCTTAATCGATTTGCGCTAAAACGGTTTCCGCACAACTCGCGGACATCGTATCTGGTCATTGACAAAGAGATCAAATGAAGGTGGGCCGATGAAGGTTTTTGTTTTGTCGCTCAATTCCTGTGGCATGCGCAACACCGCAATCCAGAGCTATATCGATTTTATAAGGGCCAACGGACATGATGTGGTTGCCAAAATCGAAAACAGTGAGATGCTGCTGATCTGGACCTGCGCTTTTCGGCATGACGTGCGGGACAACAGTCTGGCCGTGATCGATCATCATGTTCAGACCTACAAGGGCGAGATTTTGGTGGCTGGGTGCTTGCCCGACATTGACCGTGAGCGGCTTGCGCGCCACTTCCGCGGCCGGCTTGTCCCTTGGCGAAACGACCATAGTGAACTGGAGAGTATTTTTGGCGCAAAGGGAAAAAAGCTTGCCGGGGTCCCGCTGGTCCTCCATAAGAATCGGCTGTACCGGGACGAAATTGCCTTCCGCAAGGAAAATCCAACGACCGACGCCCCCTACGTCGGTCGCTATATGCAACTTTATGTCTCGGAGGGCTGTCCCTGGGAGTGCACGTATTGCTCCGAGCGCCTCGCCTTTCCACCGTATCGGAGTTTTCCTGAGGACCAGATTGTCGAAACCTGCCGGCGCGAGCTGGCGCGTGATGGCGGCTCATCCGTGGTCCTGTTGGGTGACAGCGTTGGCGACTATGGAGGCGATCTCGGGAGTTCGTTCCCGGATCTGGTCGAGCATCTTCGGACCGCAGTACCTCACATTAAAATTGCCGTTCAGGATTTTAATCCTCACCATTTCTGCAAGTTCTTCAGCGAAATGACCCGTTTTATCCGTGAGGGCCTGATCGTGCATTTGCAGATGCCCTATCAGTCGGCTTCGGAAAGAATCCTTAAGGCCATGAAACGCCCCTACGGCCCGGAAGAGCTGCGGCAGGCTTTTGGGGCTTTGAACGAACTTGGCTTCACGGAATTCGATTCGCACATGATCGTGGGATTCCCCGGGGAGACCGACGATGATTTTCAAATGTCGCTCGATTTCGCTTTGCGTTATCGGCCCAAGTATATGCTCGTCAATGGATTCATGGAAGTGCCCGCCATGCCGGCGGCGGGCTATGCCGGCAAGGTGGATGCGCAAACAAAGCACCGTCGAATTCTTCAGGCCCATGACGAACTAAAGTCGGCCGGGTTGATTGTCAACTGTGACGACAGCGAATTCGCGCGTGAGCGGTTCAATCGAATGAACCAGGGTCCTCCTTCCGACCGCACTCTGAAAGGGACGTCGACATGAATAAAAAGAACGGCAAGACCAACAAAGACCAGCGCCACTATGACGGACGGGCCAGTTATAGGGCGGATGACGAAATCGAGACATTACTGGAAGACCATTTTCAGCGCCACGACGTTTCCCGGCGGGAGATCTGCCGGAATTTTCCGGTCTATGCCCGGCGGCTTTTCCTTAAACGATTTCTGGCCCCCTCCGAATTCTTCCGCCGCACCGTTGACCTCCCTGGTGATATTGTGGAATTGGGGGTTTACCGCGGGGTCTCATTGATGTCCTGGGCCAACTTTCTCGAGATCCGCAACATGGGAGACCGCGCCAAGCAAGTAATTGGTTTTGATAACTGGAAGGGCTTTGTCTCGTTGCATCCCAAGGACGGCAAGGAGGACCCTCGCGTCAACAAGGTGGTGGGAGGCTATGATGCCGCCTGCTTCCGAGACATCCTTAAAGACGCGCTGACCATTTTCGACCGGGACCGTTTTATTCCGCACAAGCCACGGGTGATTCTCGTAGAAGGTCAAATCGAGGAGTCCGTACCCAAATTCATTCGCGAGAATCCCGGATTGCGCATTTCCCTTCTGCACATCGATTGCGATCTATACCTGCCCACCCGGACAGCCCTGGAGTCTCTCTGGCCACGCGTGGTAACGGGCGGCGTCGTAATTTTTGACGACTACGGCATTCGGCCTTGGGAGGGTGAGAGTGCTGCCGCCGACGAATATTTCAAAGACCAGAACGTATTGCTCCGGCGACTGGATTGGGCCATGAGCCCCAGCGCCTACGTCATCAAAGGATCCAACGAAGCCCTGAGCTAAACCATGTCGGAAGCAAATCTCGATTGGCCCTTGATGGCCAACAACATCACCCGCGAAGATCTGGATGCCGTGATCGCATTTTTAAGCGGGTCCATGCCCATCCTTACACAATCCCAAAATGTTCGTGCATTCGAACAGGAATGGTCCGACTGGCTGGGCGTTCGTCACAGTGTCCTGGTCAACTCCGGGGCCTCGGCAAACCTGGTCACCCTGTCCGCTCTTCGCGAATTGAAGGGCGAGGGGGATGTCATCGTGCCGCCCCTGACCTGGGTCTCCGATATCGCGTCCGTTCTTCAAGCCGGGTTCACGCCCGTGTTTGTCGATATTGACCCTCGCACATTGGGAATGGACCTCGGCCAGACACTGTCGAGGATCTCGTCCCGGACGCGGGCTGTTTTCATTACGCACATTCTTGGATACAATGCCCTGACGGAAGCGTTTATCGCAGAACTGAAGCGCCGGGGCGTGCCGCTGATTGAGGATGTCTGCGAATCGCATGGAGCCACGCTTGGCGGCCGGAAACTGGGTACATTCGGCTGGGCATCGAACTTCTCCTTCTATTATGCTCATCACCTCAGCACCATAGAAGGGGGAATGATTTCGACCGACGATCCGGACCTGTATGAGTGCCTCCGAATGATGCGCTCGCATGGAATGGTTCGGGAGGCTTTGCGACCGGAGGTTCAGGACAAATTCCGTGCCGACTATCCGGACTTGAACCCGGATTTCATCTTTGCCTTTCCTGCGTTTAACGTCCGAAGCAACGAAATCCAAGCCGTCATTGGCCGGTCCCAGCTCAAACGCCTGGACCGCAACAACCGGCTGCGTCAGGAGAACTTGCGATGTTTTCTCGACCATTTGGACCCGGATAAGTATCGCACCGATTTTGCTGAAACAGGCAGCTGCAATTATGCGTTTACCCTTGTCCTGAAGAAGGCAGACCCCATTCTTTGTGAAAACGTGATGCAATTTCTGCGCAAGGTGCGCGTCGAGTTTCGACGCGGAACCTCGGGCGGCGGGAATCAGCTTCGGCAGCCCTATCTGCGAAAGCGCCTGCCTGACATCGACCTGCGGGCGTTTCCACAGGTGGAGCACGTCCATTTCTACGGTTTCTACATTGGAAACTATCCGGATCTTTCCAAGGACAAGATTCTGACGCTTTGCGCGGAACTAAATCGCCTGCCGGGCTCTCGATGAACATTCCCACTCGCAAACTGGATCTGCTGCTCATCAACCCCGGCGCGGAGAAGCGCGCGTACCAAAATCTGGCGGGTGAATTGACCGCTGTGGAACCCCCGGTGTGGGCCGCCCTTCTGGCCGGATTCGCCCGTTCCCGCGGTTTTGGAGTCGAGATCCTGGATGCCGGCGGCCTTGCCTTGACCGCCGAGGAAACCGCCGAGCGTGCACAAGAATACAATCCGCTTTTGACGACCATTGTCGTTTACGGCCATAATCCGTCCGCCTCCACTTTGGTGATGCCTCTGGCCCGGACGTTGTGCGCCGAGATCAAGAAACGGGACCCCCAAAGCAAGGTTCTCCTGATCGGCGGCCATGTCGCCGCTCTTCCGCAGAGGACCATGGAGGAAACGCAAGCAGATTTTGTCGCGGGCAATGAAGGGTTCTACACCCTTGAATGCCTGCTCAAGACGCTCCAGGCCGGGACTTCGGGCAATCTGAATAGCATTCCCAGCCTGTGGTACCGCGAGGGAACTCAGATTCGGGCCGGTTCGCCGGGTCCGCTGGTGAAGGCAATGGATCGGGAGATTCCGGGCATCCCCTGGGACCTTTTGCCCATGGATCGATACCGTGCACATAACTGGCACTGCTTTGGAGGGCTTGCGCGTCAGCCTTATGGGGCTTTCTATACGGCGCTGGGCTGTCCGTATCGGTGCAGTTTCTGCTGCATTCATGCGCCGTTTCAATCGCCCGGTGCGGAAGCGCCCAGTCGCTCCTATCGACTCTGGAGTCCCGACACGGTCATACGCCAAATTGATATTCTTGTTGAACGGTACGGCGTGCGCAACATCAAGATCTGTGACGAGTTGTTCGTTCTAAACCCTTCCCATGTCGAAGGGATTTGCCGGCTCATTATTGAACGCGGTTACGATCTCAACATCTGGGCCTATGCGCGCGTGGATTCGGTAAACGCGGTCCCCCTAATGCTATTGCGACAAGCCGGTATCCGATGGCTCGCATTTGGGATCGAATCGGCCAGTGAACTGGTCCGCCAGGACGTGGAAAAGGACTTCCGGATCGATGTCCTGCACCGGACAATGGCCCAAGTTCGGGCGGCGGGCATCTATGTTGCCGGCAATTTCATTTTTGGCCTTCCCGAGGACGACGAGAAATCCATGCAGGCGACTTTGCAGCTCGCGCTCGATCTCAAATGTGACTATGCCAATTTCTATTGCGCAATGGCCTATCCGGGATCTCAACTATACCATATCGCGCAACAAGAAGGCTGGCCTCTTCCAGATTCCTGGGCCGGATACTCGCAATATGCCTATGATACGCTTCCGCTACCCACGCGACATATCGAGGGAAGTCGGGTCTTGGCATTTCGGGACAATGCATTTCATGCATATTTCACCAATCCAGACAACCTGGGGAGAATGGAGAGGACCTTCGGAATCGAAGCGCGAAGAGAAGTCGCAGCCATGGTTGACAAAAAACTGGAGCGCAAGCATACCGCCGCGCCCACTTGAGAGCATCTCCTCGTAACCCGGGAGGCATTGTGGAACTCAAGATCAGACAAACAAAGCTCAAAGGCGTAGTCCTCATCGAACCTCCAACGAACCATAGGGACTTCCGCGGGTTCTTTGTGGAAACCTTCAATGAGATGCTTTATCGCAAGGCCGGGATTAAAGTGAAATTCGTGCAGGACGATTTCTCTCTCTCGAAAAAAAACGTGCTCCGGGGCATTCACGGAGACCAGAATACCTGGAAACTGGCCACCTGCATTCATGGAAAAATCCATCTTGTTGTAATTGATTGCGATCCCGCTTCACGGTTTTTCGGCAAGCATGTTTCTTGGACCCTGTCCGAGAGAAATCGGTTTCAGGTCCTCATCCCGCCGAAGCATGGAGTAGCCCATTTAGTTATGAGCCCCGTGGCCATTCTTGGGTATAAACAATCCGCATACTATGACAGGGCCGGTCAATTCACTTTCAAATGGAATGATCCGCGATTCAAAAGCAGGTGGTCGGTCCGGAAGCCGATTCTTTCGGAACGCGATCAGAAGGGCATTTAGCATTCTGGGAAAGGTGATTATATGCTAATATCGGTTGTCTTCTCTTTTCGAAATGAAGAAGATGTCCTGCCGGAACTGATTCGCCGCACTACCGCCACGCTGGAAGGGCTGCACGAAAACTATGAATTGATTTTTATCAATGATGCTTCAACGGATCAATCGCTGGGGCTGCTGCGGAAGGCCCATGAGCAGAATTCCCGGATCAAGGTCATCAGCATGTCGCGGCGGTTCGGCGGCGCGCCTTGCGTATTGGCCGGATTCTCCCAAGCCAAAGGTGATGTGGTGGTTTACATGGATACGGATCTGCAGGACCCTCCCGAAACCATCCCGGCCTTGGTGGAGCAATACCGGAAAGGCGCGGATGTCGTCCATACGACGCGGACGAAGCGCAAAGGCGAGAATCCAATCAAGCTCTTTATCACCAATTTGGCTTACCGGGCCATTTCCGCGCTTGCCGATATTCCGGTGCCGCGTGATACGGGTGATTTCAAGCTCCTGTCGCGCAGGGCCGTGGATCACATTCTATCTCTCAAGGAAACAGATCCTTTTTTGCGGGGAATGTCGCTCTGGATCGGGTTTAAGCAGGTGCAAGTGCACTACGAGCGCGATGCTCGTTTTGCGGGCGAGACGAAGTATTCTCTCCTAGGCAGCCTGAACCCGGTAAAGGAATTTCTGCGGGGCGTTACATCCTTTTCTGTTGCGCCACTCTATTTTTCTCTGATTCTTGGTTTCACGGTTTCGATGGGTGCATTTGCCTATCTGATCTACATTGCTGTTTCTCGAGTTCTTTTGGGTTATCACCTTCCCGGCTGGCCCGCCCTTATGGTTACCATGCTTTTTCTGGGCGGCACGATTCTTTTCACAATCGGTGTTCTTGGAATCTATTTGGGCCGCATTTACAATGAAATCAAGCAGCGGCCCCGCTACATCATTGAGAGCACCTTTGGGTTCGAAGACGTAATGGGCCAGCCTCCTTCCTAACTGCGGAACCTCCATGAGGCTTGAATCTCAGTTTCCGGCCAAATGGCCCAAAGGCTTACAAGCAGTTACGCGTCTTCCGGGGCAACTCATCGCGGGCAGCCGTGTCCTCGTTACGTCAGGAGGTTGGCCCATTACGGAGCTTATCTTTGAGAAACACTCTAGAATGACAGCCGGATTTCAGGCACACTTGCAGAACAATCCTGCAATAGCCGCCTTTGGTCACCGACGGATGCGTCGACCGGGTCCACTACGGCATTGAACAGTAGTCCCATAGCCAACGAGGGCAAACATGGGTTTGACAAAGACGATCAGCCATGAATCTTTCTGATCCGGCCTCGGCATTCCAGGCCGGCCGCATCGGCCGGTTCGGGGCACAGCACCCCATAGCTGCTGTTCTGCTTGTTTCCGGGGTCCTTGGGTTCTTCCTTGGCCTTTTGTACGCCGAGTGGATGATCGGCCTCGAAACATCGCAGGTGCTTTCGGGTTTTGTTTCCTATCCACACCGGGCACCCAAATATCTTTGCCATATCCGGGTATTTACGCTTCAGAACCATTTGGGGGCACTGCTGCTGCTGATTTTGAGAAACGACAGATTGGCCTCATTTCTTTTGTCCGGAGTTATGGGGATGCTTTCGCTACAAGCCCTGGGCCTCCTTGTCTTTTCCCTGAACAGGTCCGTTGTCCTGGCCACACTTGCGGGCTTTTTTATTTTCCTGACGAACAGTATCGGCCATGGCGAAGTTTATGGCATTGCGCTCCTGGGGACACCCCACAATTACGGTGTGATCGGTCTGTCATACGCGGTACTTACAATTGGCCTGGCGGCAACGGGCTGTTGGCGGGCGGCCGCCTTTTGCCTGGGCTTGTTTCCATATGTGCATCCTTCCTGGGGAGTTTTCCTGTTTGCCGTGGTCTTTCTGGGCCTTCTTTGGGAAGGCCGGCCGGCCCTTGATATTTTGCGGAAGAACCTTTTGTACTTTGTGGCTGGCCTGGTGATTACCTTTGCGGGTTATGGGATTCAAGGATTTTGGCTGCGCGACCTGCCCCGCGGCTTGCCGGAGATAACACACGCCTATATGTCTACCTTTGTGCAATACTGGGATCACCACAGAGTCCCCTTCTTCCATAACCTACCGGGCGCAGGTATTCACCTATTCAAAAAGGGCGCGCTGTTTTGCGTTTTCAGCGCGGGTTTGAGCTTTCTTGGGTTGCGCTACCTTCACCAGAGCAGGGAGCAAAAACTCCTTCTCCGGTTTCTCCTGGTTTCGGCCGTGGCAAGCCTTGGACTGGCCACGCTGACTCATTTGCCTCCAAAGCTGCTTCCCGACATCCTCTCCATGTTGATGCCGGGAAGGTGGACGAACCTAAGCAACATCACATTTTTTGCCTTGGCTGTCGGCCTGCTTTCAGGACGCGCGGCTGGAAGGGGGCGCGCGACATTTGGACTGTTTATCCTTCTTCTTTTGCTCCCCGTCCTGTCGACAGCGGCTCCGGATGCGATCTTCAAAGACCAGAGATGGCTGAAGTACTTCTGGTGGATCCGCCACGCGGCCCGGGCCTGTTTTTATTGGCCGATACTGCTTGGAATGGCAGTGGTCGCTTTGTTCCATAAAAGGCTGGCGGAGCGAGTTCCAGGTTTATTTCTTCCGGTGAAGCCGGGTTTCTTTTCTGTTGCGCTGTTTCTGCTGTTGATCGTGATGCTGCCGTTCAAGATGGACGGCCGCCTGTTTAATGAGAATGGGCTCTGGCCGCCGAAATGTTTTATGGCTCGCATCAGTTCCGGTTTGCCTTCGGTGATTTCCCGGCGATCTGGCCTGCTTCTGACCACATCCGATTTTTATTATATCCAACTGGAGACTCGCCGGCCCGTTCTGATTACGCCTTGCAATATGACCGAGTTCTTTGCGGTCCCCGAGTCGGGTCCGCTTTGGAATAATTGCCTGAAGAAGATCTACGGTGTTGACATGCTGGTGGCGCCACCGGAGAGTTCCCGACATCTTATTGGCATCCCAAACACATGGTACAGAAACAGTTGGGAGCGAAGATCCCGGGCCGAATGGGCCGCCCTTGCCGGTGAATTCGGGTTTGTGGATGTGCTTACCCCAGCTGACTGGCGGCTGAATCTTGAGATGGTCCATCAAGGCGACAGTGTGGCTCTTTTCACAATTGCACCCGAATCGTCACGGCCGCCCAAGAACGACGCAGGGCAATGAGGGACAGGACCCTTTTGAGAAGATGACCACATGCTGTCATGCGCGCCAAAGCATCCGGTCTTTTGCGCGGACAAATCCAGCCGGAATTTTGCTGTTGATCTCCGGCAGTGCCGGCTTTTTCCTCGGTTGCGTCTTTGCAGGCTGGCTGGCCGGAATTGAAACAGCCCAGATCCTGGCCAAAGTCGTTTCATATCCACCCACGACGCCTCAGTATCTCAATCATATCCGCGTTTTCACACTTCAGAATCATCTGGGAGCGCTGCTGATTCATATTCTTGGAAGTGAAAGGTGGGTATGCCTTGCTTTTTCAGGGCTCATGGGCATGCTGTCGTTCCAGGCGATTAGTCTTTTCATCTACGCAATCAACAGGTCCGTCGCCCTTGCGTTTCTGGGCTGTTTTTTCATCTTTCTCTTCGACCGGATTGGGGCCGGGCCCGTCTATCCCATCGCGCTCCTGGATTCCCCACATAATTTTGGGGTGATCGGCCTTTCGTTCACGCTCCTTACGGTCGCCTTGTTTGGGGCTGGACTCCGGCGCGCGGCCTTTTTCTGTCTGGGGCTGGCGCCTTATGTGCATCCGTCCTGGGGTTGTTTTCTTTTCTTGATCGTTGTCGTACCACTTCTATGGGACCGCTGGCGATCGGGAGAACGGATTCGGAGAGATTGGGCCATTTGGCTGATCGCGGGAATTGCGGTGACACTGGCAGGCTATGGCTACCAGCATTTCTGGTTGAGAGATGTTCCAAGCCTGGCATCGGAAGAGAGCCGCGCGTACTTGTCAGCCTTCATCAACAACTGGGACTACCACCGGACGCCCTTTTTCTACAGCGCCGAAAAGCAGGGCCTTGACCCCTTCAAAACTGGAATCACGTATTGCGTCTGGAGCGCGGGCTTTGCTGTCCTTTGCTTCCGTCTGTTGCCGAAGCACCCGGGTAAAATTCTGTTTCGCATCCTCCTGGTTGCGGCGATAGCGAGCCTTTTTCTAGGGTTCTTGACGCACCTACCGCAATCCGTGGTGCCTTCACTTGTTTCCATGCTGATGCCGGGCCGCTATGCAAACCTGAGCAATCTTGCGCTGTTTGCTCTTGTTCTGGCGCTGTTGACGTCTCCGGAGGTAGGGAAATTCCGGGGGAGTGCCGTCATCTGTCTGCTTCTGATTTTGGCAGCCCCGGCCGCGGGATTGGCCTTCGCAATTCCAATGAAGGTCCAATATCTGCTCGCTTTCCTATGGTTCGGTTGTCTGGCTTTTTTTCCCGATCCAATGGGGCGAATCCTTGGCACAGCCAAGGGGAACGGCAGACTCCTGATTTCGGCTATGGGAGCTGTTCTCCTGGTGCTCGTTTCGTTCAATCTGGCGGGATTCGGATTTGCGGGCCGGGAGCTATGGCCGCAACGGCGCTTTTTAAACCGGATCGAGACGCGATTGCCGCCTGCCAGCGCCAGTTCGCCGGGATTGTTGCTGATCACAACCGATTTCTGGCTTGCACAACTCCAGACACGCCGGCCTGTTCTGTTCGATCCTTCCGCGCTGGATGGGTTTGCCATGATTCCCGAAGCCGGCCCGCTGTGGAATCGTTTCATGAAAAATGTTTATGGGGCGGATATTTTACGGGCACCCCCTCAGGAATTTCGCAACAAGGGACAGATCCCAAACGGGCTCTACCGCGGGCTATGGGAGAAACGGACAAGGGAAGAATGGGGCGCGCTGGCTGACGAATTTGGATTCACCGAAGTTTTGACAGGAGCTGATTGGGCGCTGGATTTGCCGGTCGCAATCCGAGGCAGCGGTTATGTTCTGTACGCCGCCAGGCGAACCGGAAAGGAGAAGCCTTGAGCGATTTTGCGGCGACATTCCACCCAAGGGGCGACGCGCATATCATTGGCCGCGGGACACTCTACCATTTTGCTGCCTATTTCGTGTTTTTCGCCTGCGGGTATTCGATTCACATTCTTTTGGCGCGTGCCCTGGGCGTTGAGTCTTATGGCATTTTCGCCCTGGTCCTGACGCTTCTTGGAATTGGTAATATTTTTGTGACACAGCCGCTGGTGGACACGTTCTCCAAACATGTGGCTGAAGATCCGAAACAGGCGGGGGCGATCTACTCAGCGGGACTTCGCATTCAGGCGGCCTCGTCCCTTACGGTCTGTGCTTTGTTCTTTACCGCGGCCCCATTGCTGGCTTCCGTTCTTCGTTGCCAGGCCCTTCAACCCCTTTTGCGGATTGGCTCCGTCTCCATTCTTCTCTCGGCAATATTTTCGCTGTACTTCGGGATTTTGGCCGGCTTGCAGCAGTTTGGCAAAAGGGCTGTGCTACTTGCGGCGGGGCCCCTGGTGAAGTTGCTTTTTGCCGCAGGGGCCCTCACCGCCGGTTTCGCGCTCAAAGGCGTGATCTGGGGCTATGCGCTTTCCGCGGCCCCCGTAATTGTTGCGGCTCATCTTTGGTTGAAGACGCCTGCGGGATCACCGAGTTTCCCCATAGGCCGTCTGCTTCGTTTTGCAGCTCCGCTAATTGGCGCCAATCAACTGTACATGATTCTGCAAAGCCTGGACCTGATCATGGTCCAGTGGCTTTTAAGGGATGCCGGCCAGACCGGCTACTATTCGGCGGCTTGCATGATGGTGAAGATGGTGCCGGTTTTCTTCTCATCGATCAACGAATCGTTCCTGCCCTCGCTCTCACGCCTAACGGCGGAAGGCAATCGAGCTCAGGCAGTGCGTTCGATCCGCTGTGTTTTCCGGTATCTCTGTCTGCTGGTCCTGCCGGTCGCAGCCATTGTTTCCTCCCAAGCCAAAGGCTTGCTTAACCTGCTCTACTCCGCGCCTTTCTCGCCTGCCGCCGGTGCTCTCTCGTGGCTCATTTGGGGGTATGCCGCGTATGTGTTGTTTGCCCTGTTCTGCACCGTTGCGACAGGTTTGGGCAAGCCCGCCAGCGCCTTTCTTTTTGGTTCGCTGGCGATTGCGGCCGATCTAGTTTTGCAGTGGGTGCTGGTTCCCCGATACGGCATTGGCGGCGCCGCAGTGGCCACCCTCCTTGCGTTCTGTCTTGGAGCACTTGTCGGGGCTGCCTTCGTGGCGCGGGAAACCGGCATGTTCTTGCCGCGATTAACACTGGCGCGGACCGGGCTCTCAGCCTTCGCCATTTATATGGTAGGAGTCTGGCTCGCGCACCTGGGAATTCCCACGATTGCCGGATGCGCCTTGCAATTGGCGCTGTATGGCTCCCTTCTGGTTGTGACGGGTGAACTGTGCGGCGAAGACCTCAATGGGCTCAAAGCTCTGCTTGGAAGCAAACCCGAGCCCCTTGCCAACGCCGGAGTGCAGGTCAGTCCAAAGTGATGGTGTCGGCCCGGACGTGTTTTCCGAGCAGGAATACGCGCGTCAGTTCAGGCGTGGGAGTTCGATAGCGGTTGCGCCTCTTCAGAATCCGGTCGATAGCGCGGTTGGGCCACTTCATTTGCCGCGCTCCCAGTAGTACCCGCAATTTTTCCGGGCGAACAGGCTTTTATCGAGTTCGTCAAAGGGATAGTTGCGGCAATCCTCGGGCATGGCTTGCCATCCCTTTTCTTTCCAGACCAGGCAAACGCCCTCCTGAAAATATGCGCAGCGGGTGAAGGTCTCTCCGCAGCATCCGCATTGTTTGCACTGTCCCTTGCGACGCGCAATGCTGTCGCGGATATACCCGGGCCGGAACCGTTTCAGGTACTTCCGCCGCAGAATACGAAACGCGCTCCATGGCACAACCGCAATGCGCACGAGAAGAGGAATGCTCATTGGAATCCGTCCAAGTACTGTTTAACAATCGTGCTCCAGCTCAGATCGCGCTCGCAAATCCGGCGCGATTGCCCGCCCATCCGGTCGCGAAGACCGGCGTTGCCGGCCAGTTCCGCAATAGCCTGCGCCAGCGCGCTGGGGTCTTTTTCAGGCACAAGCCGCCCGTTTTCCCGGTCGTGGACGGCCAGTTCGTTTCCACAGGCGTCCGAAGCGATAATGGGCTTACCGCAAGCCATGGCTTCAGGCACAACCACGTTGAGCCCATCCACGGGCTCGCGCACGGCGGGGTTTGTGAAAATGTCAAACAGATTGTAAACACGGCGGAGCTGTTCGGGCGCTATGGGGCCGGGAAAAAGAAACTGATTCATTAACCCGAGTGCGCGCACGCGACTGCGAAGGTTCTTTTCGTTTTCGCCTGCCCCGAACAGAACAAATCGGCAATTCTTGGAATCGCGCAGAAGGCCCGCTGCTTCCACCAGGTATTCGAACCCCTTCTTGTCCACAAACCGTCCCACGGACCCTATGACGATCTCGGAGTCGCCGATGCCAAGTTGTTGGCGAAGCGCCCTGCCGGCTTGCGGCTCCGGATAGAACTGCTGAGGATCGGCGCCATAAACAATAAGCCGGAACTTCGACGCGGGCAGACCGGCCTCGACCAGAGCGCTTTTAAGATCGTTGCTGTTGGTGGCCAATACCGTCGCACGCCGGCCCGCAACGCGGCCCATGGCGCGGTAGACGGGATTGGACATGATCATTTTGACGTCGGCGCCGGGGAACGCGACAACGAGTTTGGGTCCGGGCTTTCCTGCGGAGAACGCACCGAAAAAGCCATTGGGAATTCCCCAGTTCGCGAAAATCACATCCGGTTGAAATCGTTCTGCGGCGCGCAAGCAAG
>CAYVZU010000063.1:5235-22538 GCA_964455935.1 uncultured Fibrobacterota bacterium | reverse complement strand
CGGAAATACTCCGGGTTTCTTCGCAAAACGCCATCGATGTCTGTTTTATTCTCGCTCAGAGCAACGAAAACGCCGGACTTGGTGCTATCGAAATAGTGGGTCTTGGTGAAGAAGATCCTGTGGGTTCCTTCAATAACTGGGCTTAGGCGATAGCGGCCCAACGAGTCCGTTGTGGTCGTCACACCGGTGGAGTCCACTGTCACGGTCGCTCCGCTCAAAGATCCTCCGGCATCGTCGCGAACCGTGCCCGCAATGGAGCCGGGAAAGAACGCCGGATTTTTGCGCAGGATCATATCCACACCCGTACGGTCTTCGTCTGCAACCAGAACCAATGGCGCGGCTGTACTGTCGAAATAGCTGGCGTGGTGAAAGGTGAGCCGGTAGGTCCCCGCGCTCACATCCGGAATCCGGTAATGGCCCACCGAGTCGGTGATTGTGGTATGTCCCGCCGAGTCCGTTGTGACCGACACGCCGGCAATGGGAAGGGAATCCGGATCGCGCACGGTTCCGGAAAAGCTGCCCTCCATCTGGAGTTCGTCAATAGCATCCGCCGGGTTGGTCGAGCGTTTGGAGCAGAACCAGAACAGCAAACAAGAAATGGCTGCAGATAGGGCCAGAATCCCTGTGAATGACTTCCGTGTCATCGGTGTTTCCTATAATGACCGGCTCAATTGGACCTGCATGGGAGTTGCGCTGAAGTGAAGCTTGATCTTGCGTCTGGAGTCCATCCCGCACAGGGCTGCGTCGCTCAGGTTCAGTGCCCAGACGGCGCCGGTTGCCGCAATGGAGATCAGCAACGAGCTTTTTCGATCTTCATAGCTGTTCCAGAGATGATCCTCTTCTGAATCGAGAAACGTGTTAAATGTCGCTTGTTCAAAACCCGGGGTACCAGGAATGACACCCGGACCAAAGAGCTGCTGGCTCAATTCGTTGCGTCCGGAGACGGTCAATGTCTTGGCCTCGAAAGCCTTGTAATCAGCATCCGCCGAGCCAACTCCCATCGCCGCATAGACGGTCGCTGCAACACCGGCCCCAAACGCTCCAAAGCTGACCCAACCCCGCACAGGGTGGTTTGTGTAGAACTGTCCCCAGCCGGGCACGACAGCGCTGCGGAAAATGCTCGCGCTTATCTGCCTGCGCTCGGACAGGACTTCTTTTGTGAAAGAACGCAAAGAGGGAATATCCAGGGGAATGCTTTTGCTGGCGACAATGCGGCCGGTTTCTGTCTCCATGAGCCGCGCATTCACCATGGCGCGTCCAAAAGCATCCGTGACGCTGCCTGCGAGAAGGAATCGGGCCGCGACCAGCTTTCCGACATGAAGCACTTCCTGGTCGGCCATGGCGCCGGTTTGGGTTAAAGCAATTTCCTCCAGGGCCTTGTCCAGGCCGGAGCGATCCACAATCTCCACTCCGGGCTTGGCCCCGAGCACCGTGATCAGAAATTCGGCGATGGACTGTCCCGCATCCGGATTATCAGGAATCCGGCTTTCGAACGGCAAAACCGCCCATACGGATTTCGCGCCGCCAGGGGCCTGGGAGTAAATATCATCGGCCATGGCGGAAAGGTCCGCGTCAACCCCGGCAAAGGTGGTTGCGAAGGCCGCAAGCAGCAGAAAATTAAATATCGAGCGGAATGGGATCATAGCGCTTCAATGAACAAATATAGTCTGTTCAGGAAGTCCAATCCAAGGATGCCGAAGATACCAAATAAGGGCGACCTGGGTGGGTCGCCCTTGTCGAGCAACAATCAACCCGAATGGCAACGGCCGGTATGCTACCTGGGTGCCTGGACCGGTTGTGCTTCGGGGCTCAGGCACAAAAGCAGCTCTTCCGCGCTGGGCACTTCCGAGCGTTCCCGCAGAAACTCGACCGGATGTGGTCCCTCAATCTCCAGCCGGTAATCCTCGCCCAGTTTGCGAATGGACTCGGATACCGTTTCCTGGGACGGAACCTGTGCGCGATTATTGACCTTTTCGAGGAAGTCGGTGTATCGCTCCCTGTTGTTCGCCTTCGAGAACAGGACAAATTCGGTTTCCTGCGCCGTCATCGGGAACTGTGCTTGCAGCGTCTTGCGGACATACTCCTTGTTCGACTCGAAAACCAACGGAGCGGGCAGCTCCTTGGGGAATTTCTCGGCCGGATCTTTCTTTTCATATTGCATCATCAGCTCCCGCGCCATCTTTAGGTGCTCGATCTCGTCTTCCAGGCATTGCTGCCAGATCTGGCGTATGCGCGGATCGGTTTCGGTCTGCATGCAGGAATAATAGAGCCAGCACTCGTTGTACTCCCGCGTGGCCAGCATTTCGAACCACGAAGAGGTCGGGTCTTCCAGGGACCCGTAATGCGTGACATGCTGTTCCTCGATTTGCGCGATCTCCTGATACAGCGCCCGGCCTACGGGATGCGCAATGGTCGCTCCTACGTTCATATAGAAGTTCATGGTCTGCTGTTCCGCCGCGATAATCGTGAGCACGTGGAGTTTCGTCAGAGGGTTCGCGCTGTCTTTGTCGATAGGCTCTCGCACCGAATCGAAGGGGTGGCGGTGTTCGAGCACGGTAGGCCGTCCGGGCATGATCTCGGTCAAGTCCTTCACGATGGCTGCGGCGCCGGCGGTTTTAAAGTCCAGATCCTCCATGAGATTTGCGTACCGATAGAGGTGGTCGAAATCTTCGACCAGCGCAAAATCCAGCGCCGATTTAACGTAGGAGTCCGTCTCGGTTCTGGCGAGAAAAGCGGTCAAGTCAACCGCAACCTGCTCGTAGCCGATGGTCGTCTCCAAAACGGACTGACTTGCAGGATTAAGCCAGTTAATGCGCTTTTGCTGCTGCTGCTCGATTCTTCTGGCCAAGGCCAGCTTTCGCCGCAGATCCGGATCCGCGGTGTGACGATGGAAATTGTGAAGAAAGAAAGCGGCGTCCACCTCGATTCCGTTCATGAGAATGGCCCTTGTCCGGGTGTAGGGGTGGACCTGATCTTTGTCGAAGGGTTCTTCGGCCAGTTGGGCCCAGCTCATGACCTGCTTTTCTATGGGCCGGCCTTTTTCGGTAAACGGATTGAAAGACATGGATGCCTCCTAGGGTTGATCTGCCCTAGTGGACGTCAGCAATTCCCAAGCCAGGGGATGCCCTGGAATTTATGCGCGGAATGTCTCGTTCTTATGCTTTCCATAGATGATCTGGTCCAGAAAGCGGTGCATGGCCCCGGCCTCGCGTTTCTGCATGGGTTTTTCCTCGAACAGGATGCGGAAGCACTTCTCGAGCTTTTCGCGATCGCACGGATTAAGACCAATGGCATCCGTGACCTTTTCGAGCTTTATGAAAATGGCTTCGCGTTCCATGGCGGTTGCCATGCGGACGGCCTTGGGCCGTGACAAGCTGGCGAGGTCCGGGACCAGACCGCCGCGCAGGACCTCGTAGCAGGCGACCTGAACCGCATGGGAGAGATTGAGAGACCGCAAAGCTTTTGCCGTCGGGATCGAAACACTCGCCTGGCAGCACGCGATTTCCTCGTTTGTCAATCCGCTGCTTTCGCGGCCAAAGACCAATCCCGCCCGGCATTGCAGCGGCTGCGCTTTGAGCAGGTCCGGCAACTGGGGCAGGCTGATGGAATTGCGGAACCGGCGGGTGCGGGCCGTGACTGCGACCAGAAAATGGTAGTCGGATAGGACGGCTTCGAAGCGGTCCGCCACGCGCGCTGAATGGAGCACATCGGCCGCATCCACGGCCGTAATGGCGGCAGCCGCAAAGTCCACCGGCTTCTCTGCAATAATTACCAGCCGGTCAAAGCCCATGGTCTTCATGGCCCGGCAGCAGAAGCCGATGTTACCCGGGTGTTGCGGATGGACGAGGAGAATATCGGGAAGCATTGGTGAAGAATTATGAATTGAAAATTATGAATTGGGAATTGAAGACCGCAGAGCCGCTGGCAACCGCGAATTTCCAATTGCCGACTCATCAGCCACAATTCGGATTTCCTATCAGAAGCCCAACGAGATTTGCAGCCGCTGCGGGGTGAATTGGATGCTTACCCGGTTCTGCGCGGAAACCCGGTAGCGTTTGGCCAGCCGGGCTGCGTCGACCATGCTGATGAACCGGTGCAAGGCCATTCCGCCCAGCATGAAGGAGCCGACGATTTTAAGAGAGCGCTGATGGACCAGCATTCCTTTGTATTCTTCGTAGGAGTCTTCGCCGTCCCAGGCCCAGCCCCAGTCCTCGGTTTCGGGGTAGAGCTTGTCCGTTTCGCGACTGAGTGTCTGGACTCCATTGTAGGCCCAGACATCGTAATAATCGCCGATATTCTGATAGTATTCCTTGCCCTTTCCCGCGACTCCCGCGTTGGCGCCCGCGTGAAGATACGCATAGGAGCGGGCGTCCTCATAAGCCTGGCTCTCACCGGCAAAGCAAGCTAAAAATCCTCCAATCAAAGCGGCCTCGCCAAGGAAATGCCATGTGGCCCGATGGCGCGAGTTCAAATAAGCTTCGCCCAGTCCCGGCACAAGGGCCGAGAGGGAGATGGCCGCGGGAGTGGACTTGGAATGCTTAACAGCAGTATCAAGCACCACGTTGATTTCATCGGTTTCTTCCTCAATCACCATTTGGGCGGATGCCGCCGACAAGGCAAACAGCAGAACGAGGACGGCAAGCGGAGTGCGGGTCATTCGGTCTTGTCAGAAATTGATGCGGGCCGCCACCACGGGCACAAGACCCGCGACGCCGCAAAGAGTCCGGGACTCGATATGAAGACGGTCCAGGAAGGATTGGCTCTGGCCCAGCAAGGCACGGTTGTAGTGCCGCGCGGTTAGGGCGGCATCAATGGCGCTGCAGATGTGGTTTGCCATGATGGCAAACCAGACATTGTCGGCCCATCGGTATGCGTCATTCGATTTCGCGGCGAGATCGGCAGCCTCGAGCTGGTCGGCGGAGTAGCCGAAAATCGTGTCCGTGGTCAGGTCAGGATCGGGTACGATAATACGGTACGGCGGAAGCGGTCCAAGGACCGGCAAGGGCCCCACCGAGTCCGGCAGATCGCCATTGAGGTACTGTTCGAGAGTGGGAGTCGCGTCCTTCCAGCCTTGCACAAACTGTTGGTACTTGTGAACCATCTCGTAGTATTGCTGCGTTCGTGTTTCTTTTTCGTCCTGCCAATATCGGTAGTGTTCGTTAAGAATGCTTGTGTCGATACCCGATATGTTGGTGCTTGTATCCGGCCGAACGGCACTCCACCAGGCTTCGTAGCTGCTGTCGCTGAAATTCGCGTCGACAAAAGAACGGACCTTCGAATCCCAGTCGTCGCCCCGATTGTTGAAATATTCGCGCATGCCAAAGAGGCCGACTTCCGCTGCGATAAACGCCACACCCTTGATCTTGGAACGCGCGTAAAACTGGCCCCAGCCCGGAATCACCAGGGACATGAACATGGCTTTTCGTGGCGACCTGTAGTCGGGCGATGCGCCCCCGCGCAAGACAATATCCTCTTCCTCCACCTGCGTTTCCGCTTTGGCCGGAGGGGCCGGTGTCTTGGCCTTGACGGCCGCCGAATCCACGGCCGGTTTGATTGCCGTATCCGCTATCGCGGTCTGCGCCGCGGCCGCGGAATCCGGCTTGGCTGCAGCCGGGGCAACAGCTTCTTGTGCCATCCCGGTATCTTGGGCGACCGCAAAGGCGAAAGAAGTGAAAACTAGAGAAAATGCGGGCAAAAGAAAACGTGTATTCATGCTGGAATTAATATACACTGCGGTCCCAACAAATCAAAACTTCCATGCCGGTTATCCGCGGCGGAATTGGTCCTGGATTTGACGGAGCCGCGGGAGCAATTCGTCCACAAAAAGGTCCATGTATTCGCGGGTCAGCGCGCTGGTGTGGGGCGTGAGCTCAACCTTAGGTATTGTCCAAAGGCGCGAGTCCGGAGAGAGAGGCTCCACCGCAAAGACGTCCAGTGCGGCTTTTCGAATCTTACAGTTGTCCAGGGCCCAGAGAAGGTCTTCTTCCCGATAACAGTTGCCCCGGCCCATGTTGTAGAAACAGGCCTTGTTCATGGCAGCAAAACGGTCTCGTGTGATGATGTGGTCCGTCGATGGATCGGCCGGCAACACGGCTGCGATGTGGTCGGCGGCAGGCAGAAGTTCATCCATTCGTTCGATCGTGATGATGCGTCGCGCGTAATCATCCCTTCCGTCCGGAGGCGGGCTGCGTTTGACCCCCACGATTTCGCATCCAAACGGAGCCAGCGCCTGGGCGCAATGACGGCCAATTGCACCGTAGCCGATGAGGATTACCGTCTGTCCGCGCAGCAGGCTGGCATCCTGCTGGCTGTTGCGGTCCCAAATGCGGTTGCGCTGGCTCTCGCCAAGAGCATCCAGGCGCAGGTTGAACCGCAACATCATGGCCAGGAGATACTGCGATATGGCCATACCATGAAATTGACCACGGAACACCGGAACTCGTCCAACCGGATCGGCCTGAACCCAGTCTTTTCCCGCTGCCGGGGTGAAGATTGCCCTGAGCTTTTGCGCTTTCTTATACCATTCGGATTTGAATTCCCACGTCAATATGACCTGGGCCCGGCCCAGGTGCGCAACGAGATCCTTGGAGTTCGAAAGGAATTCAAAATCCCATTGCGAAAACTCGCCGGCGATGCGGCGGCCTTGTTCGGCAGTCAGAGAAAGATTGCGCGTGGAGCTTTCCAGGGCAACCAGAACCAGGGGGCGTTCAACCGTGCTGGGTGGGCCGGGGGAGCGCATCAGGTCAATTGCGCCAGGCGGTCGCGGGTGTTGAGCCGGATCGCGCCGAAGGCGGCCAAAAGATTCAGCAAAACCAATGCGGCGGCCGCGGACCAGAGGGGAATAAGGCCTTCCAGAATCAGGTACTGCGCGGCAACAATTGGCAGATAAACCAGAAGTGAACTGATGTTGGCCGAGGGGAATGTGTCGAATTTAAGCCAAATGTAGGCCCCGCTCCATCCTGCCAAGGCCCAGCAAAGCGGCATCACCGCAAGCCGGGCAACGATGGCGCCCTCAAACACCCATGGCGCGCTCCCCGGGACCTGCGTTTGTCCCCAGAATAGAATGCCTGTCTGCAAAGCCAAAATCAGCAATGCCAGGATGATGACCAGTACCCAGCCAAAGAGCCATTTGGCAATAATCATCTGCCAGATTCGGATCGGGCAGGAGAGGACGGTGCCAAGAATGTTTGAGGATTTCTCGACAATGAAACTCTGGTTCGAATGACCAAGGGCAAGGAACAGAAGAAAGGCCGAGAGCGTGAAAATGCCTGTTCCGGCAAACGGGCCGGGCGCGTTGCCTTCGCCCAGGGAAGCGATGGGCTGCAGCACCCCCATCAAGATCAGCATGATGAGATAGCCGATCAGCACCGGTCTCTCGCGCCGCGCAAAGCGCAACTCGCGGAGCAACAGCCGGGGAATCATTTCTCCTCCAATGACGCAAACAGGCTTTCCAGGGAGTTCTCGATCGGCCGCACTTCAAAAATATCGCGGCGGCGCCCGATCATCCATTGCACCAGCATGGCAATGTCTTCATCATTCCCGGCACGGATTTCCAAACGGTTGCCTCCATGAGAAACAATTTTGGCCGGAATCGGTTCTTTATCCAAACTGGGGCCGCCATAGCGGATTACCCAGGTCCGCGGTCCGGCTCTTAATTCCGCCGGAGCGCCCAGTGCCGCCAATTTGCCGCTGTGGATGACGCCCACCCGTGCGCAGATTCTTGTGGCCTCTTCCAGGTTGTGCGTGCTCAGAAATATCGTGGCCTGGGTCTTTCGGGAATAGTCCACCAGGTATTGCCGGATCTGCGGGGCTGCCACCGGATCCAATCCGGAGGTGGGTTCGTCCAGGAACAGCACATTAGGCTCCAGCGCGAGCACCCGGCACAGACCCCATTTCTGGCGGGTTCCCCGCGACAGTTTACGCGATGGCTGGCGCGCGTCGGATTCGGCCAATTGCAGCACATCCATCAATGCGCGAATCCGACCTTGCAGCACCTCCCGAGTCAGGCCATATAGCCCGCCAATCATGAAAACATTCTCCGGTCCGGTGAGCCAGGCGTACAATCCGGGCTCGTCGAAAAGCACTGCCGTTCGTGCGCGCAGCTTGTCGCCCTGTGTCCAGGAATCAAACCCAAGGACCTCCGACTTTCCCCCGGACGGCTTGAGCAGACCCAGCAGCAGTTTGATCGTGGTTGTCTTGCCGGCTCCGTTAGGGCCCAAAAAGCCGAAGACCTCGCCGGGATTCACGGCAAACCGCAGATTTTCGACGGCGAGTTTCGAACCGAATCGCCGGGTTAGCCCATCGGCGCCGATTGCGACTTGCATTCAACCTCTTTCTGGGCATCATCGAACATCCGGTCGACTCGTTCGGCCGTGCACGATTCGCAACTCCGGGCCGGTTTAGCCCTGGCAATGTCGATGGTGAGAAAAGAAACGGCTTGCGCCAGGGGTCTGTCATTGGCCGATTCCAGTCTGCGCAGAGCGGCCTGGAACTTCTCACACTGCACACAGCCTGCCTCGGACTTTGCCCTGATGACCTGTAACTCGTGGATCAGCGCGCCGTAGCGGCTTTCGACGGGCTTTTCCTTGGAAACGAGCATGAAAACGCCGATTCCGATAAAGAGAACCGCCGCCCCAATTTTGATGACCTTTGGGGGAACAATTCGCGCGACCGCTTCCCCAAACATGACTCCCAGCAGGGTCGTGAGGCACAGGGCGAGCGACGCTCCTCCAAAGATGATCCACTTCGACTGGCTATTCTCTGCGGTCAGGGTCATAGTCGCAAGCTGAGTCTTGTCGCCCAGTTCCGCCAGAAAGACGGCGGCGAATGTGGCAAGGAAAAGTCTGTAATCCAAGCTTTGCCCCTTTTAAGTTGTTGTAATTAAAGGCGCCTATGGAGTTTTTGCCTGATTCGACCAAAGGCTGAAAATAATAAAAAGGGCTTGACAAAATATCATTTGTACGCTATATTAATATTGTTGATCAACTTGATAAATAAGGAGTTCTGTATGCAGTTACCCAAATACAAACCCATCAACAAAAGGCTTCTGAAGTACTGCAAGTACAATGGATGCGGCAAGGAATTTGTGGGCAGGCCTATTCAGAAGTACTGCGAATTTCACACGGACCCGCATCACCGAAAGCGGATTCGGGCCAGGCCCGAAAACCCCAATGTGAAGAACCAGGTCTTTATGCACACATTCAAAGATACGACAAGGACGGAATTTACCTGTGCATTGGATGGGTGTCATAGAAAATTCGCGCTTGAGATCTTTCCCCGGCAGTATATTTATCCTAAATACTGCGAAGAGCACCGCAACGAATTCAAGAGGGAACGTTTCGAGCGGCAGAGCCGGTTTAACCTGGCCGAAGAAGCTTGATTTCAGGTCTGTTCGCAGCGCAGTGGATGGCGGAAAACCACAGAGGCAAAAGAGAGTGAAGGGGTGAGAAAAACGACTAAAGAGAGAGGCGGGTGTTTTCTCAAACAAATGACTCCCGACCTTTTCTGCATCTCACCTCAATGCCCTCTGTGGTTGCGCCCGTTTCGTATCAGGATGAACGGAAACAAGGGATGATTCGCATTTCCGCCAAAGCGGAGTACGCGGCCCGCGCTATTCTTCATCTGTCGCTCGCCCCTCAGGCCAAGCCGCTGCAACTTTCAGAAATCGCCCGCGAGCAGAAGGTTCCCCGCGAGTTTCTGGTCCAGGTAATGGCGGAACTGGTTCGGTCGGGCCTTGTTTCAAGTCGGCGCGGCACCCAGGGAGGCTACAAGCTTCGCTTCGCCCCCGGCCAAATCCATTTGAAGCAGGTGATTGAGGCCGTGGACGGCTCCATTGGCGAGTTTTCCTGCAAAGAAAACCTGGCCCAGTGTTTGGGTCCAGACTGCATATTTCAGCCGATTTGGGAGAAGCTGGTCACCGAGGTGGGCGTCAAGCTTTCGCAGATTGATTTCCACCAGCTTTCGATCTTGGTTCGTGAAGCCCGCGGCAAAAAGCCCGGTTAAGCTTCCCTTTACGTCCGGCCTTTTTCCCGCTTGAAGCCGTCTTCCCTAATCTGAATTTTATCAGCCAAAAAAGTTGCATTTCAAATGTTCGTGCATTATCTTTCCGTCTGAGAAAGTGATATTTGGAGGTATTTTGCAATGGATACTTTGGAACGCTGCCCCGAGTGCGGCGCGCATTTGACCAGTGATGACATCATCGAAGGGAGCTGCCCGCACTGCGATTTTGTCTTTGAAGAAGACACGGGAGATTTGTTGGACGATCTGGAGCGTGACGAGACCGACAAGCTCGATGATATCTACGACGAGGATGCGCTGGAAGAGTAGGTTGGTTCTGTTTGTGCAGGACTCCTGAAAGGCCCGCTTTGGCGGGCCTTTTTTATAGCTACCCGGCCTGTTAGGTCATTTCGAGCGCACGTTTTCAGAAGTCCACGATGCGCGACGCTTACTCCACGTCCAGCACATGCAATCCGTGATCCAGGAATATTGGTAAAAGCCTGGAATGCACATCCGGCGGAACCGGCTGCATTGGCCGATGCCGAAGGAGCGCCAGCCATTGGCGCCCAATCCGTTCAAGGGCGAATTCACGCTTCACACCATCGGCGTTTTTTTGGACCTGTTGCTTGGGAAATCTGCGCCAAAGCGAGAGCTTCTTTCGCAGATCCGGGTTGCAACGCAGAATGCGATCCAGGTTGCCGGGAGAAGCGCATCGACGGAGAACAGCAAGCTGGTTTTGGATGTCCAATAAGCCGAAATCGATGGTTTGGGGCTTTCTTAAGAACTCCTCTTGTCGTCCGGATTGTAAAAGCGCAGCTTGCTTCCGATTTCTGGCCGCGTCCAGCTTTGCATGGTCGATCCATTCCGCCGGGATTTCAAGGTTTTCATAGAGGTGACCAAAGCAAATCGACCGCTTGCCCAGCAACACATCGGCAATGGCGCGGCCCACAACAGGTTTGCCGGCCAGCCATCCCTCATAGAATGAGAAGCCAAAACCTTCTTGGACCGAAGTGGTCGCGATCAGGTCGCATGAATTATAGATATCGTTCAGCGTGCAGGCTTTTTCGGCCGGGCCGCCGCAGAAGCCTGCGTGAATCTCGACTCCGCAATCTTTCAGATGTGGCCACAGCACCTTCCAGAAGCTGATTTCCGCGGGAGAGGTTGGCGGCAGAGCCAGCCAGAGCTGCCACTGCCGGGACCCAAGAAGCCTCGTCAGGAGTACTGCCTCTAGGACGTTTTTCCTCCGCATGATCCGGATAGGGTAGAGGAGGACCTTCTTTTGCGACGACTTTGGCAAGAGGAGGAGGACCTTTTTCCGCGCCTGAGCCGATGCAGAGCCCGTCAGAGGTGCGAACCGGTCCGCCAGAACTGCATTGCGGATGATTTGCACCTTTGTGCGGGGAACTCCGGCTCGCAGCATGGCATTGAGGTCGCGCGGGTTAATCACCCCGAAGGTCAGGTTTGGCAGATTCGGATATAGAATGGGGGAACAGTGCCTGGCCCCAAAGGCCTCACGCAGGACCTTCAGGGACTCGGGACGGTTGTCCTCGGGAAAGTCATGGATAAGACTCAGAAAGTGCGTTTCCGGGCTTTGCCGGGCCCAGGATTCGAATGCAGCGGCCAATTGCGGATTCTTGCCCAGGGTTACATTGTGGCCCACGACCAGCGTTGGATAATCGACCTGAGGAACCGCGGTCTGGAACTGCCGGACTAGTGACGAGATTTGTTGTTTTGTTACACGGCCGCTTTTTGCATAATCCAGCGCTGGGATGCGGACCAGCCGGTGCTCAAATCCAGGCTCCCGCACAGTGTCGGGCAACTCCAGGTAGCTCCCGGAACCCGTGATTGTCGTGGCGCGTAATCGCAGGTCCGGCGCGGCTTTTCGGATCGCCCGGATCACGTTCTCCATGACAATGCGCACGCCGCCGCTGCGCAAATGGTAGTGGATTTGAACCAGGTGCAGCGCACGGGCTTTCATGGGGAAGACCTGCTGTGCCATAGAAAAGGGAAATAGTACTGTCCATCCTGAAGGTCAAGCATTGCCGGCAAAGGCGGAAAAAAGAGAGGGCAGGGGAGAACCCCTGCCCTCTTGGCATGATGGCGGAATGAGTTATGGGGCAACGATAATGTAATTGCCCTCAACCCACGCCTCTCCGGGCGTCTGTTCCAGAACGCGATGGCCTCTGATTGTCACAAACTCACCGTCTTGGGCCACCTCGCCCGGATTCGGGGCCGGCGATAGCGGCTGCGGCCCATTTGGTGACGCTATTGCCGCACCCTTGCCTTCGATGTCGATCATGTCTATGATCGTTTGCATGTCGCCGATCCATGGTTGGGGACCGGATCCTTGGTTCTGCTGCGGGGGCGTAAACCCGTCAGGCATGGGTGAAACCACAACCGCGTTGTTGTCGATTAACAACATCGCACCCGTTGGATCGGTAGCAAGGAAGGCGTACCACTTGGGATCGCCTGTAAACTGCACTACGACCATGGGGCCTCTCATCGGATCATCAAAAGGCATGAAAGTGGGTGTGCCAATGGACGACATCATGAAGGGGCTTCCACCGTTCGGCCTTACCTGCACCGCCTGGTACTGATTGAGGGCATTTTCGGCAGTGACGACCTCTCCCTTAAACAGGTTTGGCTCGCCTGGCTGCGGGCCGACCATGCCGCCGCCGGAAGGCGGCGGTGTGCCGGCCATCAGCAGCGGCCGGTTACCGTCCATCCAAATTGCCGGCATGGCGCGGTTGTCGGCTCCAAAGACAAGCAGCGTTTCCGCCATCGGGTTTTGGACCGCATAGACCTCAGCCACAATCAGCACGCAACCCCGATCCAGAAAATCCAGTCCCGGGAAACTATCCACCGGGATCAGCGCGTTCGCCCAATCCACGACATAGCACAGATTCCCGTCGATCGAGTTTTTGACGAATAGCGTATCCGTGGCTGCATTCAGGCTGCTTCTAGTGTAGAAATCCTGCATCTGCGTCACGAATGGCTGGTACCCGCCAATGTATTCCGGGGCTCCGAAGCTCATGCCACCATTGTCGCCCGACATGGATTGATCGATGAAAATCCAGCCCAGGTATTCACCGGTGAGCTGATCGAGCGGGCTTTCGGCTTTCATAAAACCCATGCCGCCACCGTAGGGGAGACCCATACCCATGGAATCCTCAAGGCCGATCCCGCCGAAATACCCCAAGGTAATATTGCCGGTAGCTGAGTCTTTGCCAGCCGGGAATAGATCGCCTTTGAGCCGAATGATCTGGTTACTGCTTCGGAAAGCAATTTCCAGGAACGGCTTGTCCATGGTTCCGCCCTTGAACGAACGGATACTTTCCAGCGTTTCGGCCGGATTGGCCAGGAAAATCAGCTTGCCGGTGATCGGGTTTGCGTCAAAATCAAGAATCAGGCGCGCGGAATCGGCATTGGACGGCGCTACCGGCACGCCCCGATTGCCCTGGTCACCGCCACCCTGGTTGTAAGCCGCCGGATCGTCGCCGATCTCCTCTCCGCGGTTCGACGTGATCCACTGGCCCACATTGGGACCAACCATGTTCAGGTCGGTCCGGGTGTTGACCATTTCCACCTCGCCCTTCAGGTAGCCCATCATTCCGTCGTAGTAGCCGCGCATGCGCAGCGACCTGCCGTAATTGGGGCTGCCCGAGTCGAACGGCATCAGGTAAACGAACATGCCCATGTATTGATCGAAGAATGCATTCGATGTGCCTGTCAGGGTATCGGCATCGGCAACCACGAATGCATAGGTGACCCGGAAGGCCTTCCCGTCACCGAGCGTGTCCTTGCTCACCTGGAGCGAGATTGGCTTGGCACCGCCGAACCAGACCTTACCTTCGAACGATCCGATTGGCGCCTCGAAGGCAACACGCGCGCCGGGGTTGCTGTTGGGATCGAACATGTTGAAGCCCTGCTGGGCTTCGATCTCGTCGGGGAACCCATCGCCGTCAGAATCCACAAAGCCCAAAGCCAGCATGGCCGAATCGCTCGGAACGCTGGCGGCATCCTGCGGATCCGATCCCAGCTTGATTTCCAGGAAATCGGGTGCTTTGTCGCCGTCTGAATCGATCCCGAAACTCGGCATTGAGGCCGGGTCTTTTGGATTGGTTCCGTACCGGTTTTCCAGGTCGTCCGGATAGCCGTCACGGTCCATGTCCTCGAATCCGCCACCCATGGGCATCTGCTGTCCCTGCGGGCCCTGCGCCTGGCAAAGCGAATCGACTTGCTGGAATGTGGGGAAGTCACCCACCGCAAAGTAGCCCTTAGCCGCGCCAAATTGACTTTGAGCCCAGATCGTGCTTGTCCATTCTTTGTTATTTAGCAACTGCGCCGCGCTGGTGTCTTTGATGGCCAGCACCGACCATTCGAATACCATGTGGGACTCGATCTGGTCCAGCTTCCATTCGAACCACGGGAACATCTGCGCCCCGATCTCCCATGGCCGCTTGTAGATGGCCACGTTCTTGGCGCCGCCGGCGGTGTCGATTGTTCCGTCGGCCTTAATGGTAATGCTCGTGTCATTCTCGCCCTTGGCAAAGATCATTATGCCCTTGGGCGGCCGGCACGGGGCAAAACCGGGATCTTCGGCCAGGCAGACGAGATAACCGCCAATTGTGCTGTCTACGGCCGGCTTTTTCCACGTCAGCGTGATCGAGCCGTTGCCGGCTGCGGCGCTGCTGGTTTTGTTAACGGGTGAAATAAGGCCGACATGCGGGGGAAGCGCAAAGGCAGTTGCCGGATTGAGGTTGAATTGCGAAGAACCTGTCGAATCCGGAAGTTGCGAGGCGAGGCCATCGATCCGTGCCACATCGTTTGTGGAGATACGGGCGATGAGCCACCTGCCCGACTTCTTGACGCACATCAATTTGATTGCCATCAGGCCGGAGGATGTGTCGGGTTCGCCTCCCCAGCCCAAGTCAACACCTGGGACATACGTCCAAGGCCGGGTTTCACCGATCCAGATCCGTTGACTGACGACACTTTGGACAACATACCCGGTGTCGCCGCTGATCTCGACCGATTCGATGTTGAATTGCTCCTTGTTCTGCATTTGGCACCGAGCCCATTCAATCGTCGAGGTTTCCATCAGCAGCTTTCCATAGAACACGGGGTCATTCTTTATTTGATCTTCCGTCACCGTACCCAATTTGGAGAAATCTGGGGCGAATAGGTACCGATTGCCTGCATATTCCATCACCGGCCCCGGCGGAATGTAGCGGATCGAATCGCGCTGGATCTCCCGTGTGGACGTGGTAGTCTTGAAGAACTGCATGTTGCCAAACGGGTCGACGCTGTTAAGATCAACAAACACGTATTTCGACGTGTCGCCGACCGCGCGCACCTTATTGATGACCTGCCAACCGCTGTCCTGGATGTCCATCCTGTAGAATCTCTTGGCGTAGTATTTGGGGTAGACAATGCCCTCGGTGGCGAGCAACTTGTTCTCGGCGGCATCCCGTTTCATACTCGCAATGAATTCTTCTTTGGTCTGGATGTACACTTTTTCGAAGCCATTGTCTTCTTTATGATCCACCACCAGCAATCCGGCATCCATGTAGGAGGCGAATGTGGCGATGTCGCCGACCATGTAAGCATTCATACAGGTCATAACGCTTTGGCCGAGGGACGCGGTGTCTCCGCCCGCGGCCGCAAGACCTGTGAAGGCTTTTACGTGGAGAATGATTGTCGATGCGCTGGCAAGCGTATCGCCCAGCAGCGAGGCGATTTTCGACGGAATGCGAATGGTGTAGGATCCTACCGCAAGGGCTGCCGTCGGTTTGAAGGCAACACCGCTTCCGCGCGGTTCAAAGAACCCTCGCACGGCAGGATCGATTGTCACGTATTTCGAGATGCTCATCAGGTCAGCCGGTCGGCTGAAGTTAAACTGGATTGAGGCGGTTGGCATAATCGTATCGCCATTGGCGGGAGTGGAACCGGCAAACTCAAATGCCGGAATGCTCGCCACTGCCACCGCGGTGAAGGAGCACATGGCCTTGGATTCCAAAACATTGAAGGCCATGTCTTTGGCTGTGGTGGGCACCATAATCCCGTATACCACATTGGAGTCCAATGCGGTGATCGGGATCAGGCGCAACTCGGTATTATTGCCATTCCACAGCTTCTGAACCGGGATTGTGTCATCAAGAGCAAAGCCGGTTACAGTTGTATCAATGGGCCCCAGCACTACACCCGTAATCGAATCCTTGGCCGAAGCGCGGTCCATTGGTTCACTAAAAGAAATGGACAGGACCGGATGTCCGGCCGGAACACTCGATGCAAGAAACTGCCCGGTGGAATCGGCCGAGGATGCATCCAGCATGGTCAGCACGCTGGGTTTCACTTCGTCTTCGGCGGCGATCGCTTCGCCGGTTTCAATTACTGTGTCGGCCACGGCAGCAATATTGGGAATGGCCGCGGTGATCAGAGACCGGTTCACTATATCAAAATAGACGGCGAAAGCAAAGTAATTTCCCGGTTCGAGAGAGTCGATTTTCCAACCTCCGTCGCTGCCGGTCTGTGTGCGGGCAATGGAGGAGGTGGAGCTTGTGTCGGCGTCATAGACCAGGATATCGGCGCCGGTGACAGGGACTACCGATGTTACGGATGCAACGACCTGGCCGGATGCGTTGCGCGCCAGTTTCGCGTTGGCAAGACGTTTGGCCGTGGCGCCCGTTCCCGATTGCGTAAGCACGCCGGAGATGGTGGCCAACCCGCTGGGGACGTAGTCGTCGTAATAAACGTAAATGGATTCCGGAGCGGTAATGAGGCCCGCGCTGTCTTTCGCTGTGACGATCAGCAGGTTCGAACCGGCGGTTAGGGTTGTGGACCAGGTCCAATTCGTGTCATTGAGCGTGGCGTTGGCTCCATTGATCTTCACGTATTCAATTCCGTCGTCATCCTTAATGCTTCCGGAAAGCACGTACGAGGCGCTTTGCACGGTGTCGATTGTGGCATGGACGAAACTGGAGATGAAAAGGTCGGGATATTCCGAAAGGTAGTAGAGGATAATCGTCCCGCTGTCCAGATCGCCTTCGTCATCATAGGCCTCAATGACAAATTTATTGCTTCCGGCGACCAGGCTGGATGTCCAGAGGTAAACGCCATTCGACAAGGTTGTCGCATGACTGTTGATTAAAACACGGTCTATTCCTTGGTCGTCCTCCGCCGTGATCTCGATGGCTGCCACCGAGCTTTGGACCGTAATGGAATCCGTCGCTAACGAGGTCCCATTGATGGCAATGTCCTCGATTGTAGGCGGTTGATTGGGGGCCACGGTATTGGAGCTTTTCTTG
>CAYVZU010000063.1:0-5225 GCA_964455935.1 uncultured Fibrobacterota bacterium | reverse complement strand
AGCCCCAGGGCAGAAGACCGACCACCAGGCAAGCGATGGCAATTAGGCTTGCCGACCCAGACCGTTTAAGAGACATGGGACCTCCTTGTAATGGATTAGAATAGAAAAACTCATTTTTTCCTGAGGAAAGAGCGGATTGTGGTTCTATGCGCATAAGCATACAACTTCTTGTAAGTATATACTCACTTGTTATTTCTGTCAATACTTCATTTAAACAGAAGGATTTTTAGCGACCTTCGGAGGTTTCGCCAACTTGTTTTTGCATGCGGTACATCCAGCAAACCGGGTGGCCGAATGCCTCTTCTGAAAGGATTCCGAAGGGAATTTCCCGATTTTTCAAGCTCCAAAATCCCAACTGGTGACCGGGGTTTGCTTGACATGCCAAAAAAGCGAATAGGATATTTGATCCTGCATTATCCCGAAATCCATGTGGAGGTAAGATGAAACGCAAAACGGCTGTCTTCTGTGTTGCGGTGCTGGGCCTTGCTCTTTTTGCGGCCCAATGCTCGAAAAAGCCCTCGCAGGAGGAATTGACCCGGCTTGAGGAGAGCCGCGCCGCAGCGGAAGCCGCGGAGAAGAAACTCAATGACCTGCGCAAAGAGCGCATGGAGCTGGAGTCCAATCTCGAGGGGAAAAAGGGAGAGCTTCAGACGCTTGAGACCGAACGCGACGACTTGCGCTCACAATCCGGTCAATAGGGAGGTCAGGGATGAAAAGAGGGGTCGTGCTTTTTGCCGTTGTCACGGTCTTGGCTTTTCCGGTGTTGGCCAAAGAGAAAATGACCGTGGAGCAGTACAGGGAAGAATTGAGCAATGCCATGCAGCGGGAAAAAGATGCCAAAGAAGCGCTGGCCCAGGAACAGGTTCGCTTGGAAGATCTTCAGCAGCAGGTCAGCGATACGCAAAGCCGAATTGTCACAGCGACCCAGGAGCTTTATTCCATGGCCGGGACTACCGAGGCCGACCTGACTTCGTTTGAACAGCGGCTTGGGGAGAACAAGTCGGAGCTCAATTCCGTCTTTGGAATGCCCGGCAACGAGCTTCTCCAAAACCGCGCGCGCTTCGAAGGCAAGAAAAAGCAGTATGCCGGTCTTAAACGCGAGAACTCGGCCAAGCTCCCCCGGTTCCGTTCGTCCCTGCAGGAGGCGAACGACCTGATTGCGCAAATCGAACAACGGTTTGTTCAGGAAACAGAAGCGGCCAAACAGGCTGCGGCGGATTCGATTGGCGCGGCCAAGGCCCAGGCGATCGCCGACAAGCAGACGGCCAAGGAGCGGGCCAAGGCGGCCAAGGAGCAGGCCCGGCTGGACCGGCAGACAGCAGCCGAGCAGGCGCGTGCCGATCGCGAGGCTGCCAAAACGGCGAAACCGGCTGCACGAGCCAACCGGCAATCCGAAGCCGGCACAGTCGTGCACAGCGTGGATCAAAGCGGAGCGGAATCCTACACGGTCGAGTCCTATGGAAAATCGGGGGATTGCCTGTGGAATATCGCCAAGCGGCTCTATGGTGACGAGGCAAAATGGGAGACCATCTTCGATGCCAACCGGGACGTGGTCAAGGACCCCGATGTGATTCAGGCCGGAACGACCTTGCGAATACCAAGATAGTTCTGGGTCATAAGCCGTGAGCAATGAGTGAAAACGGAAGCAGAAAAGAAAAAATAAAGGCGGGGTTTTTCCCGTCTTTTTTTTGCCGACAATTCGCGCCGCGCGACTGATTGCACCCTCCCCAGCCCTTTTTTATCTTAGCGTCATGGAAAGCATCATCCCCATCACGCGCGATGAAGCCGTTCTCCTTTTGGGTCCGGGAGAAGGAAATCTGCGGGTTATTGAAGAGGAACTTGGCGTCAAAGTCATTTCGCGCGGCGGTGTGCTTCGCGTAACGTCAAGCTCGCCGGCGCAGAAGCGCCGGGTCGAGGCCTTGTTCGATTCGCTGCGCAACCTGGCCGGCGAGGGGCGCATCCTGTCCCGGGAAGAGGTTTCCGGGCTTATCGAGCAAGTGCGCGAGCGTCCCCACCGCGAGGACGAGCCCACGCCGCAAAGTGAATTTCCCGTCATCTTCAGCGGGAGGAGGGAGGCGATCCGGCCCCGCACGCCGCATCAGCGCGAATTCTATGAAGCTTTGCGCGATCACGATGTGATCTTCGCCATTGGCCCGGCCGGTACCGGAAAGACGTTTCTGGCCGTGGCGTTTGCGCTACAGGCCCTGGCGGCGGGCGATATCGACCGTATCATTCTTACCCGGCCGGCCATTGAGGCGGGCGAAAGCCTGGGATTTCTTCCGGGCGACATGCGGGAGAAGATCGACCCCTACCTGCGGCCGATCCACGACGCCCTTCACACGATGTTGACCGGCGAAAAGCTCCACTATTATACCAAGAATGAAATGATCGAGATCGCGCCGCTGGCGTTTATGCGCGGCCGCACGCTGAGTCACTCCTATGCAATTCTGGATGAAGCCCAAAACGCCACCGTAATGCAAATGAAAATGTTTCTCACCCGCCTGGGTCTGCACTCGAAGGCTATTGTGACTGGTGATATCACCCAGATCGACCTGGCGCAAGGAGTTTCGTCGGGTCTTGTCGAGATCCAGAGGATTCTGCACAAGGTTCCGGGTATACGTTTCTGCTATTTCGATACCACGGACGTGATTCGCCACACTCTGGTGCGCGAGATCATTAACGCCTATGCCGACTACGAGAAGGACCATCCCCGGATCAAGCCCGCGCGACGCAGCAGGGAGGGGAATCGTGAGTAGCGAGTTGCGAGGGGTGAGTAAGGAGAAAACGCCGGAAGAGAAACGGAAATAAATACCCCAGCAACTCGCAACTGGCGACTCGCAACCCACAACCTCGCCTTGTGTCCAACCCATTCCAGGCACCACAACATATTGTGTTTCGGCCTTGACTCGTTTTCCCAAAGAGCATATATTGTTGCGAAGCAAATTCGACTTGCCCGCACCGAAATACAATCCGCGAGGAGACCCCCATGAGCAATCCTTCAACCGATACCCGGAACCGCATCAAGTCCGTGGTCCAGGAGAATGATCCGTCCAAACCGGTCCGCGCGGATTCCGGCCAGGTTGAACCGAATGCTCTTAAGGAACAGGTTACCGCCAAACGGCCCGCGTTCACCGAAAACGCGCTGGCCATTCTTCAGAAACGTTATCTTCGCCGCGACAATGACGGAAAGGTGGTTGAGGAACCCCAGGACATGCTCTTTCGCGTGGCCGCCAATATCGCCCAGGCCGAGCTCCTTTACAAACCCGATTCGGACCAGGCCCGGATCACCAAGGAATTCTACGATGTCATGGCCGATCTCGAATTTCTGCCAAACTCGCCCACGCTGATGAACGCCGGCCGCGAGCTCCAACAGCTCTCGGCGTGTTTTGTTCTTCCGGTGGGCGATTCCATGGAGGACATCTTCGAGGCCGTGAAGAACACAGCCCTGATCCACAAGTCCGGAGGCGGCACAGGATTTTCGTTCTCGCGCGTGCGTCCCAAGAACGATCGCGTGAAATCGACCAAGGGCGTTTCGAGCGGCCCCATTTCGTTTATGTCCGTTTTTGACGCAGCCACCGAGACCGTAAAGCAGGGCGGAACGCGGCGGGGGGCCAATATGGGTATCCTCCGGGTGGACCATCCCGAGATTCTCGATTTCATCGAGTGCAAGAAGACCGAGGGGGTTCTTTCGAATTTCAATATTTCCATCGCGCTGACCGATGCTTTTATGGATGCTTTGGACAAGAACGGCGATTACGAGCTCTGGAATCCGCGCACCAAGGAAGCGGCCGGGGCAATGAATGCGGCGGAAGTTTTTGAGCGAATCGTGCGGGGCGCTTGGGAAAACGGCGAGCCCGGGGTCATCTTCATCGACCGGATCAACGCGGCCAATCCCACTCCGCAGGTGGGTCCGATCGAAAGCACCAACCCCTGCGGCGAACAGCCCTTGCTGCCTTATGAATCCTGCAACCTGGGCTCGATCAACCTGGCCCAGATGACCCACATGCGCGGCGGCCGGCGCGAGATCGATTATCCCCGGATCGCGCGCGTTGTTACCACGGCCGTGCGCTTCCTCGACAATGTGATTGATATGAACCAGTATCCTCTGCCGCAAATTGCCAAGATGACCAAGGCAAACCGAAAGATCGGCCTGGGCGTGATGGGCCTGGCCGATCTGCTTGTGGATCTGGGCATATCCTACGAGAGCAAGAAAGCCGAGGAAGTCGCTGACGAGCTGATGTCCTTCATCGACCGCGAAGCCAAGCGCCAGTCCGCCAAATTGGCCGAGGAGCGAGGGGCCTTTCCCAATTTCGCCGGTTCGATCTACGACAAGGCCGGCTATCCCAAGCTGCGCAACGCCACGGTCACCACCATCGCCCCGACAGGCACAATCTCCATGATCGCCGGCGCCTCCAGCGGCATCGAGCCGCTCTTTGCCATCGTGTATAAAAAGGCAGTGCTGGACGGAGAGGGCTTGCTGGAGATCAATCATCGCTTTGAGAAGCTTGCACGAGACCAGGGGTTTTACAGCGATGAACTCATGAAGCTCATTGCCGAGAAAGGAACGCTCCAGGACATCTACGGGATTCCCAAGCCGGTTCAGGAGCTCTTTGTCACGGCCCATGATGTTTCGCCCGAAGTCCATATCCGGATTCAGAGCGCGTTTCAGCGGCACACGGATAATGCGGTCTCCAAGACGGTGAATTTCCGCAATGACGCCACAAAGGACGAGGTCGAGAAGGTATACCGTTTGGCTTATCAGCTCGGCTGCAAAGGTGTTACGGTGTACCGGGACGGGAGCCGGCAGAAGCAGGTGATCACCAAAGGAAAATCCGGCGAAGCCAGATCGCAGACGCCGGCCGTGGTCGAAGAACCCCCGCGCGATGGGTTTCATTGGATCAAGCCCCGCAACCGGCCGGCCACGACCACCGGGTTCACCGAAAAGACGCGCACAGGGTGCGGCAATCTTTACGTCAACATCAACAGCGACAGTCACGGGCTTTGTGAGGTGTTCGCGCGCATGGGCAAATCGGGCGGTTGCGCGGCCTCGAACAGCGAAGTGATCGGCCGCCTCATTTCGGTGGCCTTGCGCGCCGGTGTGGATCCCCAGTCCATTGTGGAGCAACTTCGGGGAATCCGCTGTCCCATTCCCACCTGCCATGAAGGCGAACTGATTCTGTCCTGCGCCGACGCCATTGGCAGGGTCCTTGGCAAGCACACAGAGA
>CAYVZU010000062.1:4866-22690 GCA_964455935.1 uncultured Fibrobacterota bacterium | reverse complement strand
AAGTGTCACCCACTTATGAGACCGTTTTGTGCTCATGAATTAGCTGGCGGAACAGGAATAGGAGACTGGACTCACCAGAATGCCAGGGATTTGGCCGACCTCGAAAAGATTGAATCAGGCGAAAGAACGAGGGCTCGCGCCGTGTTTTGGGCACGTATTAGTCACGTGACAGATTTTCGCGGGAACTTTAAGGGGGAAATTGGCGATTTTAAGCAGAATTCTGGAGGCGGCATCCGGATTTGAACCGGAGATAAAGGTTTTGCAGACCTCTGCCTTACCACTTGGCTATGCCGCCGTGGGCAAGAAGATAAATCGTGGGAGGCCGGAGGTTCAATTGGCCCGGACAGAAATCACGAGACCGGCGGTTGCGCCAATTCAAGGATCACGGCCCCGTCGATAATGCCGCGGGACGAGTATAAACCGGTTCGAAAGAAACCCTCGGCCTTTCGCGGCAGTCCCATAATGTCGCCGGTCAGGCGGCCGCTGCGGATGGGCTCCAGCCGGATACGCTCGGTTTTCATATGGCTGCCCGGATCGTGGACAATCAGGACGATGGCACCGGAGCTGTCGCGTTCGTGGCCCGCCAATGTGATCCAATGCCCATTGTCCCGGTGGTACTCATCCCGTTTTTCGTTATAGGTGTACCACCCGATATTGAGCCACACGGCACGGTTGGGCGCCAATCCCTTGACTAATTCCTCGGGATTGGGCTGGTCGCCATCCCTGAATCTCCTGTGCACCGGTCTCCAGCCCTGGTAACGGAGACCTGCGCGAGGAACTCCCCGGTCCCAAAGAAATTTCTCGACTCCTTCGCAGACCTGAGCGGGGCCGGTTCCTGATTCTACACGCGTATTCATGAAGCGCGTTGATCCAAGCTCGCGGGCCAATACGAACTGATTGCGGCGGCGATCACCATTGAGCTCGGATAGCTGCGGCCATCCGTTTTCGGCAAACCAGAGGAGCGAATTGGAGACGCTGACCGGAGCGCAGTATTGCCGGCCCTTTCCCGGCAGGCCGCCAAATGCCGTGTCTATCTGAAGGTAGTCGGGAATGGCCTCAAAATATTCGCTCCGCGCAAGAAGGGACTGGGCGCTCTCGGGCATGGCAGCGGTCGATACGGCAATTCCAAGGGTTAAGCAGGCCAGGCAAAGGAAATTTCGTGATAGAGGATGCATTCGTGGCTTTCGAGTTGACATCATGTTTTGATGTGAAAGTCAAAATACGAATGGGTCATTCGGCAGGCAAATCAGCCGGCCGGAATGCGCCTGGGCGAGCAGGCCCTCATTCCCGATGCGCAATGGGCCACAGGCCGGCAGTCTGCATTGCCGGGTTTAGAATCTGGTTTTCATGAGAAGAATTTGGACTGGATTACAGGAGAAAAGCTCCGGGTGGTCTTTGTTGCGGAATTCATACTCCAACTTCCTCTTCTTCTCCAAGGAACTCTTCGTATTCCTCGGGAAGATCCGCGAGGACGTGTTCGATTTCCTTCACGGATACGGCCTCGCGCAAAATGGCCATGACGGATTTTGCCTGGCTCACGGCATGCGGGTAGCCCAGACTGGCCCTGGCCGCGACGCGATTGTAAAACTCATTGAGCAGGTATCGCTGCGTTTGACGGCTGCGGAGAAGAATCTCTTTTAGTTCGCCGGGGAGTTGAGCGGCCAGTTTGCCCCGGCGGGTGCGATCCAGCCTTTCGCCCAGGGTTTCCAGCGTCGCATCGGTCGCGTTCATTGCCTGTTCGGAGGTCTTGAGTCCGGCATGTCGCTGTACCTGGAGAACGAATTCGGCAGCTTGCATTGGGATCTCCTTTGGCGATGAGGTCTGCTTCATAGGATCTACTCGGAAGATGCCGGAGAGGAACATGGAAAGGCAATTGTGAATTAGAAATTGAGAATTGACAATTGATAATTGATAATTGCCTGATACCGCGCAGCCCCTTTGCGGTGAGCTGGTTCTGGCAAATTATTTTTATAGGTTCCGGTTGTCAGGAAAGGAGTCTCCAATGAATGTCGCCTTTGTCATGATTGCGGCTCTGGTTCTGCTGGGCTTGGCCTATCGCATTTACTCGCGGATTCTTGCGCGATCATTCGGCGAGGATCCGGCGCGGAAAACTCCCGCTCTGGAGTTAAAAGACGGAGTCGATTACTGCCCCACCAAGTCGCCCGTGGTCTTTGCCCATCATTTTGCCTCCATCGCCGGCGCAGGTCCCATTCTGGGCCCCACGCTGGCCATCCTGTATGGGGTTGGGCCGGTATGGTTCTGGGTCCTTGTAGGCGGAATCTTCATTGGCGCGGTGCATGACTATGCCACCCTGTTTGTGTCAATCCGCGAACGGGGCCGCTCCATTGCCGAGATCGCGCGGCGCTCGCTGGGCGACGCCGGCTTCGCCCTGATGATTGCCTTCACAATCGTCATGGTCGTGCTGGTCACGTCCGCATTTCTGGTTGCCTCGGCCACATCACTCACCTCCCTGGTTCCCTTGGCCAAGCTGGGCCTTTCGCCGGAGCAAGGCCTGATCAAGACCGTGGATAAGGGCGGAGTGCTCTTTGGCCAGATTGGGGGTATTGCCTCGACCTCGGTCATCATTATCACCCTCTTTGCGCCGCTGATCGGATTTCTCAACTATCGCAAGAACGCGGCGGTCTGGATCAGCACGATCGCGGCCATCGTGGTTTGTTTCGCATCGATTGCGATCGGAATGCGATTCCCGATCAGTTTGTCGGTACACGCGTGGATGATCGTCTTGGGTCTTTACACCGCGGTGGCCGCGGGCGTTCCGGTCTGGATCCTTCTGCAGCCGCGCGATTTTACGAATGTCTTTGTGCTTTACGGCGGTCTGCTTCTGCTGGTGGCCGGTGCTTTGGGCGCAGGATTTCAAGGTGCGACAGTGGCTATGCCCTGGAACAATGTGGCTGCGGGCTCTCTCAAAGCCGGACCCATCTGGCCGTTCCTGTTCATCACGGTAGCGTGCGGGGCTATTTCCGGATTTCACGCTTTGGTGGCAGGGGGCACGATCTCCAAACAGATCACATCCGAGAAAGCGGCCAGGCCCGTTGCGTTCGGCGGTATGCTGCTCGAGAGCGTGCTTGCCGTGGGCGTCATCTGCGCTCTGGCCTGTGGAATTTCCTTCGCCGATTACCAGGGCATTGTCTTTCCCGCGGAAGGGAAGTCCAACCCCATTCTGGCTTTCGCATTGGCCATGGCCGGGCTGCTGGCAAAAGGGCTGCATATTCCCGTGGCGTTTGGAGTCATTTTTGGAATCCTGCTGGTCGAGGGGTTTGTCGCCACGACGCTGGATACAGCCGTGCGCATCAACCGCTATTTGTTCGAAGAGCTGTGGACGATTCTCTTCCGCAACCCGCCGGCCATCCTTAGGAGTTACGTGTTCAACTCGGGTCTTTCGGTCGCGCTCATGCTTGTGCTGGCCTTTACCAATGCGTTCAACGCGATATGGCCGGTGTTTGGGACCGCGAACCAGCTTCTGGCCGCTCTTACGCTGATCACACTCACGATCTGGCTGGCAGCCCGCAAGAAAAAGATTGCCTTCACGTTGGCGCCGGCGATCTTCATGATCCTGACAACAACCTACTCGCTGGTGCTGCTGATGAAGCGCTACCTGCAGACCGGGAATACGATTCTTCTGGCCGCGGATGTTTTGCTTTTGATTTTGAGCCTTGGCCTGGTGGTTGTCGCGGTACGGGCTGTGCCCAGGCTGCGCAGAGAGCGGGTTTTGGAAGCCAATTATGAATTATGAATTGATAATCAGATCATTGAAGATTTGTAACTATTTGGCATGGCAAACACCCTCACCTAATCCTCTCCCGAGGGTGGAGGTGAGGGGGGCAGGACTAGTTACGATAAAGACGAGTGCAATTGCAGGAACGCCGAGGAGATCAATTACTCTCGCCTCAGCCCTCTACGAGTCTAGCCCATCGCGAATTTTTAGTGATCATGAATCGTCAATTGACAATTCATAATTAATAATTCACAATTTCGACTACGCCGCCAGCGCCTCGGCTTCTTCGAACTTGACCGAGACCAGTCTCGAAATGCCGCGCTCTTCCATGGTGACGCCGTAGAGGCGGTCCGCGGCTTCCATTGTGACCTTGTTGTGCGTCACAATGATGAACTGCGTCCGGGTCGAGAACTTCTTGAGCAGGCCAACAAAACGGCCGATATTGGCTTCGTCCAGCGGCGCATCGACCTCATCCATCAGACAATAGGGGGATGGCCGCGTCAGGTATAGCGCAAAGAGCAGCGAGATTGCGGTCAGCGCTCGTTCCCCTCCGGATAGCAGCTGCACGCCTCGCATCGCTTTCCCCGTGGGCCGGGCATTGATCTCGATCTTGGCCTCAAGGGGATCCTTGTCGGGTTCCAGCGTGACGGTTGCCTCGCCACCCTCGAAGAGGGACACAAAGACCTCCCGGAAATTCGTCTGTACCTGCGAAAAGGTCGCCAGGAACTGCTCGCGGGCCGTGCGGTCGAGTTTCTTGATCGCTTTCTCAAGCGAATCCTTGGCCTGAAGCAGGTCGTCGCGCTGCCCGGCCAAGTCCTCGAAACGTTTTTTCTCGGATTCGTAGTCTTCCAATGCGGCCATGTTGACCTGGCCCACCCGTTTGATCCGTTCTTTGTACATCGCGATCTCTTCGTGAACGGTTTCCGGCTTCCATTCGGCCGCCGGCAATTCCGCCGGCGGACTGTTCAGGTCGATTTCGTATGCTTCCCACATTCTCTCGCGAATCCGGCGCGAACGCTCCTCGTCCCTGGTTTTTTCCATCTCCAGGTTATGAAATTCCTGCTGCAGGCGCTCCAGTTCGACCGAGCATGTCTTTTCGTCCTGGCGCATGGCATCGACCCGCGCCAAAACGGCATTGTAATCCTCGCGGGCTCGGTCGCGCTCTTTTTCCAGTTCCTGGCGCCGGGCCACCAGCGAGTCCATGGCCTGGCGGAAATTCACCAGCGATTGGCGCATCTCTTCGGCGCCGTCGCGGCATGAGGCCAGCTCTTCCTGCTTGCGCACCTTTTCTTCCTCGGCCTGCTTCAGCTCTGTACCCAGGCGCTCGGCATCCGAGGACTGCTGGTCGATTTTGTTGCGCAGACCGGCGAGCTCGAGCTCTTTCTGGTGCAAATCGGCTTGAAGCCGCGAGCGCTCGGTTTCGCGGCCTTCAAGTTCGCGGCTGATCGCGGCAATACCCTGGTCGATGGCCTCGCGCCGGCCCTGGAGTTGCGTCAGTTCCTGGCCCAGCTGCTCGGCCTGGAGAGAAAGTTCCGCAATCCGTGCGTTGGAGAAGGCCGTTTCTTCATCCAGTTTAGCCCGGCGGTCATGAATCGAGATGATCCGCTGGTCCAAATGCTTCAGGTTCGACTCCTGTTCGTGCAGCGTGCGGCGTCCCGCGTTGAGCTTCTCGTCGGCCTCGATCAAAGCCATGCGGGCTTCGTCGCGTGTGGCAATGCAGGCCTCGCGCTCCTTTGTCTTGTCGGCGATGCGCGCGGTCAGGTCCACGTTGTCGGTGCGCAGTTTCTCGATCTGCTGCTTGCGGCTGATCAGTCCGATCTCCGTTTTGCCCGTCCGGCCTCCGGTAATGAAACCGCTGGTGGCGTGGCATTCGCCTTCCGGGGTCACAAACCAGATTCTGCGGTTCGCCCATTTGCGTGCCAAGGCATCGGCAGTGGGCCGGTCCTGCACGATTACGACGTAATCGAGCAAGTGGTGGATCAAGGGCATCAGGGCGGCCTCGATCTCGACGCAGTCGCTGCCCCGCGCCAGCACGCCCGGCTCGTTCATCATCTCGGCCGGCAGATCGGGGAATGATTTTTCGCTCACCCGATCCAGGGCGAGCAATGTGGCACGGCCCAGATTGCCGTTTTCAAGGAATGAAATGGCCGAGGAGGCCTCGCCCAGATTCCCCATAATAATGGTCTGCGCCTTCTGACCTAGAAAGGATTCTATGGCCCGGATGTAGGGATGCTTGATTTTGACCTTGTCGGCCAGGATGCCGCGGATACCCGGGATCTGCGACTGCGCTTCCATTATGGCCTTTGTGCCCGCCGCGTATCCTTCGTAGGTTACATTCAGCGATTCCAGAAAATCGAGCTGTTTCTTTCCGGCCAGCATCTGGGCTTCCAGCCCCTTCTCCTTATCGACGACCTGGCGGTAAACATTCTCCTGCTCCTCGATGCGGCGCAGTAATGTCTCGCGCGATTCGGCCAAATGACGCGATTCCTCGCTGGCGGCTTCGGCCAGCGATTTGGCCGATTGGGCTTCGTCCTCCAGTTCGTGAAGGCGCTGCTCCAGACCCGCATTTTCCATTTCAATGGCCCGGAGCCGATCCTGAATATGGTGGACCTGGGCTTGTACCTCGGCGACTTTGCGCTGACGGCCGGTGGACTGGTCCAAGACCGCTGTGTGTTCCTGGCTTAGACGGGCCGCTTCGTTTCGCCGGGCCGAAAGCTCTTGAACAAAGGCGTCGAACTGCGCTGCCTTCTGTGAAAGCTCCTGGTTGGCGGCCTCCAGCTGTGTCTGGTGCTCGACGCGGCTTCGCTCGATGGCGGCCCGCATCTTTTCGGTTTCCGCAATGTGGGTATCGAGCGACGCCGTCTCGTTCTGAATGCGTTCCAGTGAAGTTTCGAATGATTTGATGCGCTCCCGGGCCACCGATTGGTCGCGGTCATTGGTCGTGAGGGCCTGGTTGAGCTGATTGACTTTCTCCTGGGCCGCCTGCAACGCGTTTTCCTTTTGCAGCGCGTTCAGATTCGCGCCCTCCACGGAGGTACGGGCCGTGTCGCGTTTGGCCAGCATACCGGCCCGTTCGGAATCCAGGGCCGAGAGCCGGGTCTCCACCTCACCCAGCTTCTTTCGGGTTTCGGTGTAAGTGTGGTTTTCGAAAGAAATTTCCAGGGCCTTCAGCTTCTCAAAATATTCCTTATACTTGCGGGCCTTCTGTTCGTGGCGTTCCAGGATTTTCAGGTTGCGGCCGATTTCCTCGACCTTGTCGTTGATGCGTACCAGATCCTGCGTGGTGCGCTCGAGCTGGCGAAGACTCTCCACGCGCTGCTTTTTGTATTTGCTGATGCCCGCGGCTTCCTCAAAAAGAACTCTGCGTTCGTCGGCCTTGTCGCTGAGGATGGCATCGATCATCTTTCCTTCGATGGTCGTGTAAATGCTGGCGCCCAGACCGGTATCGGAGAATAGGCCCTGGATATCTTTAAGTCGGCAGGGCACTTTATTGAGCCGGTATTCGCCTTCGCCTGAGCGATACACGCGTCGCGTGACCATGACTTCGGCATATTCGACGGGCAATACGCCGTCTTCGTTCTGGATGACCATGGAGACTTCGGCCATGTTAAGTGGCTGGCGCCGGGTTGTGCCGCTGAAGATCAGGTCGCTCATGCTGTCGCCGCGCATGAGGCTGGTTTTCTGTTCTCCCAGTACCCAACGGATTGCGTCCACGATGTTCGTCTTACCACAACCGTTGGGGCCCACAACGCAAGTGATCCCCCGGTCAAAAGTTACCTCAAGCTTGTCACAGAATGACTTGAATCCGAAGATTTTCAGCTTACTAATGTACATACATCCCCTCTATATTGAGGTAAGAACGGAGCTAAGATACAATATCTGGGCATTTGCCGCAAATAAAATTTTTCCCTCAGACTGATTTGCCCTGTAATCCGCCCGCAAGCCTTGGTATCGTGACACCTTAACCGGACACAAGATGTTGGGTGCATTGAATACCGAATTCCAACCCCCGAATTCAGGCCCCAAGGGCATTCAAGGTTATGATTGGGTACCCTGTTGGGGCCCAAGCAGGATTATTTCGGACCCCGCATTCGCCTGTTGAGAACCGGATTTCGCGGCGGGGGCATTTCGTCCGGGAGGCGTCTTTCGTTTGCCTTGGCTGAATTTGGGATTTGAATTTGAGATCTGCCGCAAGTGCCTGTTGCAGACCCAAGGTGTAAGGAGAGATTTTGCCAAGGATGTTGCGCCATATTTCTGCGTTGGTCCTTCTGGCTTCCTCAGCCGCTCTGGCAGTCTGTGCCGATGGCATTTCGATCGCGGGACCCGAGTGGCTCACGAAGCGTCAGCAGGGATCCTGGACGGTGCGCCTTCCCGAGCCGTGCGCGGAAAAGCTTGTTTTTTTTTGGCGCTTGGGCAAGAGTTTCGTCCTCGACTCCACGGGGACATTTAAAACATCGTTTGATAAGACCGGAAATTACTGGATTCATTTGCAGGTGGCTCAGAACCGGGGAAAAGGACTGGCCGCCGAGAGCCTGATGGTTCGGATCACCGATCAGGCCGTTCTGATCGACCGGCTGCCCGAAAGCCTTTCCGTGAGCGTGCAGGATCGTGTGTCGTTTGAACCCCGCATCCGCACTCTGGCGCCGATTGCGCGGATCCGGTGGTACTTTTTGGGAACGCGCATCTGGCAGTTCCAGTCGCAGGAGACCGGCGCGGCCTCGAACACCTACTATGACAAAGGCGTTTTTCACGCCACGATTGCCGTAACCGATGCCAATGACGAGACGGTGCGCGATACGGTGGTCGTCACGGTAACGGACCACCCGCCAACTGTCCGGCTGCCGCGCGATACCACCATTGCCGGCCATGACAGTCTTCGGTTTACCTTCTCCGCACGGGACGACGGCCGGATCGTCAAAGTCCGCTGGGATTTCGAGGGCGATGGCAAATGGGACTGGGCTTCGGCCGAAGCCATTTTTCCGTCCCACCGCTACCCGTTTTCGGGAAAAGACAAGATGGCGCTGCGGCCGCGGGTGGAGGTCATGGATGACGACGGACGAACGGCTCTGGATTCCTTCTCTCTGCAAATCGTTCACAAGATTCCGCGCGCCGATGCCGGCCGGAGCATGATCGTGTGTCTGGGCGACACCGTTACCTACAACGGCTGGCAGAGCCTGGCGCCGGTTGGGGAAATCGAGACCTGGGAATGGGACTTCAACGCCGATGGGAGAATCGACACCATCTCTCGGTATGGCGAGATCCGCCGGGCCGCGCCGCGCGTTCCCGGGTCCTACAGTTCCCTGCTTAGGGTTGTGGACGAATACGGCAACCGGTCCTTTTTCGACAGCGTGAAGGTTGTGGTGGTCGAAGACCGGCCCAAGGCTCTGGTCGATACGGCGGTTACGGTGGGTGTGGGCGACACAACCTGGTTTCGGGGCGAGGGGCTGAAGCGCTGTGGCGGAGTCATTGAATTTGCCTGGGATTTTGACGGCGACGGCAAATGGGACTGGAAGAGTGCTGTCAATGAGAAGCTGCCATACGTGTTCCATCGTCCCGGCAACTACTATGCGAAATTCCAGGTGACGGGCGACGATGGAGTCCGGGGCAGCGCCATTCGCATTATCCGGGTTAAACAGCGCTGACGCTTGAATTATCCCAAAAGACCGGCCGAAAATCGAGTCCGGATCGTGCTGCAATCGGCAATGTTCTCGGCCTTTGACAAGGCCCTTCTCCGGCCTTTCCGCAAAAAAATTTTGCAAACTATTTAAATTCACCGGTAAAATCAATTATTTTATCACTTCAGCTTTTTTGGTGATGCCAAACAGCCCAGAAAGGCAGGGAGGGATATGAAAGGCAAAGTCAAAGTTGGTATTCTTGGCGCAACGGGGTATACCGGAATCGAATTGTGCAAAATGATTTCGCGCCATCCAAATTGCACGCTGGTGTTTCTTACGAGCCAAACCTATGCCGATCAGCGGATTCACGAAGTCTTTCCGGAACTCAGAGGCGTTTGTGAACACCGCCTTATCCCTCTTGAGGACGGGCTCGAACGCAGGGCCGACGTTGTCTTTTCATGCCTGCCGCACGGCAAATCCGCCGAAATTTGCCTGCGGTATCTCGAACGGCGTATTCGCATCATTGACCTGAGCGCCGATTTTCGGATTGAGAACCCGGAGGAATACAAAAAATGGTACGGCGCAGACCATCCCAACGCCGAGGTTCTGAAGACCGCGATCTACGGCATGCCCGAGTTCTACCGCGCCCGTATCCGCAAATCGCGTTTGGTGGCCAATCCCGGTTGCTTCACAACCTCGATCCTGCTGCCGCTTATCCCCCTGTTGACCGCCAAAGCGATCGAACCCAATGACATTATTATCGACTCCAAGACCGGAGTTTCCGGGGCGGGCCGGACCACGAAAGTGACAAGCCTGTTTGCCGAGGCCAACGAAAACATTTCGCCCTATTCGGTGGGTCGCGAACACCGCCACCTGGCCGAAGTGGACCAGGAACTGAGCCGAGCGGCCGGCGTTGCCGTGAAGGCCGTTTTTTCGCCGCACCTGGTCCCGCTCAACCGCGGAATCATCAGCACCATTTACGCAAAGCCGGTCAAGTCTTCGCTGGTCGTCAAGATCGGCGACATTTACGCTTCGGCTTTCCGCAAGGCCTTTCAAATACGGCTCACGGCCGCGGCATTGCCGCAAATTCGTTCGGTCGTCCACACCAATTATTGCGATATCGGCTGGAAATTCGTACCCGAGAGCGGCCGGCTGATTATTGTTTCCGCCATCGACAACCTTCTTCGAGGCGCCTCCGGCCAGGCAGTGCAAAACCTGAATCTCATGTTCGGGTTCGAAGAAGGTCTGGGCCTGGTGTAATCCCTTTTCGTAGAGACGCCATAGAGTGGCGTCTCTACCTTCCCCCTTTCCAACAATGAATTTTACAGGCAAGTTCTTTCTGGCTCCGCTTGCCGGCGTAAGCGATTCCGTTTTCCGCGCGATCTGCCGACGCTACGACGCTGATGCCGTCGTAAGCGAGATGGCCAGCGCCGACGGTCTGATTCGCGACAGCGCCAAAACCCTGGCCTTCGTTCGTTTCGAGCCGGAGGAGCGCCCTATCGGTATTCAGCTTTTCGGGGCCGAACCGGCTGTTCTGGCTGCGGCTGCGGTGCAGATCGAGTCTTCGGCACGGCCGGATTTTATCGATATCAATTTTGGCTGCCCCGTGCGCAAGGTCGTGCGTCGCAACGGCGGATCGGCTCTGCTCAAGGATCCGGGGCTGATGGAGCGGATTATTCGCGCGGTTGCCCTCGCGGTTAAAACCCCGGTAACGGTCAAGATCCGTTCAGGGTGGCGGCGCAATCAAATTGTGGCCGCGGAAATCGCCCGCATGGCCGAAGCCAGCGGGGCCAGCGCGATCACCGTCCACCCGCGGACACAGGAAGACGGCTTTACCGGGAAAGCGGACTGGGACGTGATCCGCCAGGTCAAAGAAGCCGTTAAAATTCCCGTGATTGGCAATGGCGACGTGCTAAGCGGTCCGGATGCCGCATCCCTGTTGAAGCAGACCGGCTGTGATGCCATTATGGTTGGCCGGGGCGCGTTGGGACGGCCCTGGATTTTCCGCGAAATCAAGCAATTCCTCAGCGGGGGAGAAGTCGCCGCTCTTTCCGATTCCGAGCGCCTGCAGGTCTGTTTGAACCATTTCGAAGGAATGCTGGCCGCGTACGGACCGCGCAAGGGCGTCTACGATATGCGCAAGCACTTCGGCTGGTATTTACGAGGTCGTCCCGGAGCGGCCCTGGTGCGGAAAAAGATCGTGACCGAAGAATCGCCCGAGAAGCTCCGCGAAATCCTTGCGGACTTCTTTCAAAGTCCTGCCTAGGCCGGATGCCGGCCGTCATGGCCACAGGGCCGGCGCACCAATCACATTGCCGGGGTTGAGAATCCCCTTGGGATCCAGAACCGCTTTCATGTCGGCAATTTCGCGCAGGCCCTGCACGCCCACCATCAACTGCAGGTAGGGAACGGTTCTCTTTTCCAGTGAAATGGTCTTTTTGCCCACTCCGTGCTCGCCCGAAATGGTTCCGCCCAGGGCGACTGCTTTGAGGGCGAGATCGGCGTAAAGAGTTTTTGCGAACTGCAACTCTGCGGCCGAATGCGTGATAAAGTTGAAATGCAGATGGCAATCGCCCAAATGGCCAAAGAGGACATAGTGGACCCCATCCCGGGGGAAGCGCTGTTCGAAAGCCCGGCCGGCCAGGTGATAAAACTCCATCAACTCGGCAAATCGGTCTGGCGGCACCACAAAATCGGTTCCCAGTTTGCTGCTCTGGTGCCGCTTAAGGTAACTGTTAACGCCTTCGGGCAGAGCATGACGGAACTCCTTCAGCTCTTTTGTCTCGCGTTCATTGCCGGCAAACCAGTCTTCGCCTGCCGCATGGGTTTGTCCCAATTCAACAAGCCATTCCAGGGCCGATTCGCTTTCGATCATTTCCGTGAAAACAGCTGCCTCGAAGGCCGGATCCACTTTCCGGGTTTTTCCCTGCATAAACCGCAGCGAATTGCCGTCGAAAAACTCGATCGACAGCACGCCACGGTCTTTTGCCGTGCGCAAATCGGCGCCGTAGGCCAGCGCGTTTTCCTCCTTGCGAAAAAACGTAAGGTTCGCGACAAGGCCGGCTGGTTTGGGACAGAGCGACAGTTCCATCCCAACGACAACTCCAAAAATTCCCTCGCTGCCTATGAATAAATCCACAAGGTCCATTTCCGGTTGGACAAGGATTCCGGCGGCGTTCTTGATCCGGGGTGATGTGGCGCCGGGCAACTGGAGCCGGTATGCGTTTCCGCTATTCGACTTGAACTCCATTCGACCTTTGAGGTCCGCGCGGATCTGGCCGCGCTTGATGCTGAGAGTTTCTCCATCGGCCAGAACGATTTCCAGAGCGCGGACCCACTTGCGTGTCGCTCCATAGTAGAAGCTCCGCGCGCCCGAGGCATTGGCGGCCACGGTTCCACCCAGTGACGCGGTGGATTCCGTCGGGTCCGGGGGGTAAAAGAGCTCCGGAGGCAGCGCTTCGCGAAGCGAATCCAGCGAGATGCCGGCGGGAGCGAACGCGGAAGGCGTCCGTTTGTTGAGGGCCAGCGAGAGTTTGCCGCTAAGCGAGGCGTATTCAACAGCCTCTGTGCCATTGCGCGGCTCAATGTGGCGCAGGCGTTCGGTAGACAGGACAATGCCGCCGTGAAGCGGAACGCGCGATCCCGTAATGCCCGTGCCTGCGCCGGAAACCGTGCAGCAGGTGCCGGCCCTGTTGCATTCCAGAAGAATGTCGCGGACATCCGCTGCATTTTCCGGAAGGAAGACTTTCGTGACGACTTTGGGGTCTGCATGGAAAGCATTGCTCTCGTCACCGAGATATTTCCATACGGAATCGGGATAAACGGAATTCACAGCGCACACTCCGGAAAAACAACAAAATAGTAGATGAGAGGGGTAGAAGAAAGGCATGATGAAAGGCCATTAGGCCATTAGGCTGTTAAGCTGTTAGCCTGAAAGTCGGTAGCTTATCATCTGAGTCCCAACCAGGTCCGTGTCTTCACTTTTGATTGCTTCATTTCTCAGGGGGTCTGCAGCCCAAAAACCTACAGCCTAATCCCCTTTCTTTTTGTATTTTAGTTCAATGACTCCTGATTCCATTCGCAAGCTCCTCGACAGCGTGGCGCAGGGCAAGACCAGCCCGGCGAAAGCCCTGCAGCAGCTTCGCCATTTTGGCTTCGAAGACCTTGGTTACGCCAAGGTGGACCATCATCGCCAATTGCGGGCAGGTTTTCCCGAGGTAATCTTTTGTAAAGGAAAAAGTCCCGAGCAGGTTGCCGGCATCGCGGAACGCATCGTGTCCCGCGGTTCCGCCCTTCTGGCCACCCGGGCCGAGTTGCCCGCGTTCAAGGCGGTGAAACGGAAGATCAAAGAGGCCAAATACCATCCGGACGCGAAGGTGATCACCTGCAAAAGCAAAGACTGCGCGGAAAAGCCCAAGACCCTGGGGTTTATTGCGGTGATCTGTGCCGGCACATCCGACGTTCCGGTGGCCGAAGAGGCAGCCATAACGGCCGAGGTGATGGGCAACAGAGTGGAGCGCATTTACGATGTTGGGGTGGCGGGTATCCACCGGCTGTTTTCCCACATTGACTTGATCCGGACGGCCTCGGCGCTTGTTGTCGTTGCTGGCATGGAAGGCGCCCTTCCCTCCGTGGTCGGCGGCCTGGTCTCGCGTCCCGTTATTGCGGTTCCCACCAGCATTGGCTACGGTGCCAGCCTCAACGGCCTTTCGGCTCTTCTGGGAATGCTTAACAGTTGCGCAGCCGGAATTACCGTCGTAAATATCGACAACGGTTTTGGCGCAGGATATGCCGCGGCGCTTATGAACAGGGCGCCGGAAGGAGACGCCTGAATTTCAAACAGGGCGGCTTCTGCTCATTTGAGAGTCGGGCAACACGGAGGTGAACCAGTGAAGCGTCTACTGGCAATCGTTGCAGTTCTTCCCGCAATTGTCTTTGCGTATACCACGATTCGCGATGAGGGCTTCGAATCGGGTTCGCTGTCAGGCTGGTGGAATGATGGCGGGAGGGGTGTGGTGATCAACACCGATGCCCACAGCGGCACCCATTGCGCCAAATACACTCCGGCCGGCGCCTCGCATTTCGGGTTCAGCCCAATCGCTCCTTTCCGGGAAGCCTACCTGAGTTTCTGGGTCAAATTCATGGGCGAGATTCCCTGCACTAACGAGCCGGGCTGCACACCCGATGGCAAGCACTTCTGGCGGTTTGCCGAGTGGCCGAACCATAACGTGGGGTTGGCGCACGAACTCGATACGGGGCTCCGACAGGGGACTTATGGGATATGGTTTCTAAGCGCAAGTGTTGGTTTCAACGTGCCCAGCCCGTTCGTCAAGGGCCAATGGGGAAAGCAGACGGTTCGGGTCAAGCTGGAATCCGCTCCCGGCCGGGGCGATGGCCATTTTACCGTCCAAGCCTGCGATAAGGTTCTTGTAAACGAACACAATGCAAACCTTTATGGAACCTGGGCCGGCAACTGGGACACCTTCATCTTCACAAATTATGATGGCATTACCGGGTATTGGCTGGTCGATGATTTCAAGCTGCTGATCGGCGAGGGTGCTTACGCCTATAATGATGGCAGCCCCATTTCCGACGGCAGTCCGCCGTATTTATACGATTTCCGGCCAGTCGCGAATACCACAAATGTGGCCACCAATGCCATTGTCGCCTGTATCCTGGGCGATAGCGGTGTTGGTGTGGACCGGTACTCTCTTGTCATGAAAGTGAACGGCCTGCAAGTTAGCCCAACGCCCACATTCACCGGATCTAGTCCAGCATCATACAGGATAACTTGGCGCCCAACAGGTGGGTTCGCCGCCGGCCAACAGGTTAGTGTTACCGTTGATGCGAAGGATCTGGGCAGTCCCGCCGCTAACATGCCGACCTATTCTTCCTCATTTACCACCGCCGGAGGGTCCTTCATTCACTCCGTGCGGGCGGAACCCGCGGCGATTTACCCAAAAACTTCGGGCGGATTGCTGCTGGATCTGCAGGGACGTCGGGTTGAGCTTGGCGAAAAGCCGCTTGAGAATGGCCTCTACATCACCCATGGGCAAAAAGGCGCATTCGGGCGGATACTGATCCTTCACTGAACAGGTCGGAGCTCTGCTGCACAGGGGCGGTGGATTGCCGGCCTTTGCTTCTGGGTCGGCGGTCTGCAGCCTGTCAGCCTATCTTCAGGAAATTCTCCAGCAATTTCAGTCCCCATTTCTGACTCTTCTCCGGGTGAAACTGAACCCCAAAGACATTTCCTTTGGCGACCGCGCAGGCATAGCGTAGGCCGTATTCGGTCTGGGCGATTACATCGGCCGAATTGCGAGCCGATGCGTAATACGAGTGGACGAAGTAGAAGTATGATTTGTCGGGAATTCCATCGAACAGGGGCGCAGGCTTCGCAAACTCGACCTGGTTCCAGCCGATCTGCGGAACCTTTAACCTGGATGTCGCGGTTGCCCGTGGCGAATAGCAGCAATCTCTTACCCCTTCCAGGTTTACTTCATCAGGAAATCGGACCACCTCACCCGTGACAAGCCCAAAACCCGTGTGCGTGCCTTTTTCGGTACTGCGTTCCAATAACACTTGCATCCCCAGACAGATTCCCAGAACCGGCCGGCCTGAGGCGAAGTAGTCATTCAGTGCGTCCCAGAGTTGTGTTTTGAGTAGATTCGCGACCGCGTCTCCAAAAGCACCCACGCCGGGAACAACAATCCGCTCGCAGGTCTTCACCGCATCGGGCTCCGTGATCAGCCGTGTTGCGGCCCCGCATTTTTGCAAAGCCTTCTCCACGCTGTGGAGATTTCCCATTCCGTAATCAATGATGCCAACGTTAGCCATAGAGTGTAGCTGAAATTAGTTTAAGGAACTCCGGGTAAAATACATTGCAATCAAACAAAAAAGCCGCCCGTTCGCACGGAGCGGCTTTAGGAGTAAGTAAGACAGAATCCTTAAGAACTACTTTTCGTCTTCCTCGATCGTGAAGTATTTTGCATGGAGTTCTTCGGGGGAAAGGACTTCCAGATCGATTTTCAGACTGAGGATGTCGTCCTTCTGGATGATGCTTTCGCGTTCAGGGCGATTGGGATAGACTTTCTCGTCAGAGTGCTTTTTCATGTTTAAGTCCTTTCGAATCGTCCGCCAGACTCTGTCTGGATCGGCCGTTTGCTCGAAGCGACCCTCAAACCGAATTAACCCCTCTATTCTATTCTTCGGCAGCTGAGAGCCGCTCTTAAGCGGAGATTTAGTGTAAATTATGGGCGTAAACGAAGTTAATATAACAGAATGCCAAGTAGATGCAAATTTGCAGCCTAAGAAGAGTGCGCAAGGGTCTGGACCAGCCAAAATAATGGCCAACTGCGGCGCTATGCGGACTTGCTCAGCTCGCGGGAGCGCGCGGTGGCGGCTTCGACAGCGGAGATCAAGACGGCACGGAAGCCATTGTCATCCAACACCTTGCATCCTGCCATTGTGGTACCACCAGGGGAGGTTACGCGGCGCCGCAACGTGGCCAAATCTTCGTTGGACTGAAGAGCCAGTTTGGCTGCTCCCATTACGGTTTGCAGGGCAAGTTTGCTGGCGATATCGGCGGAGAGCCCGGCTTTAACCCCGCCCTCGATCAGCGATTCCATAAAGAGGAACACGTAAGCAGGACCGGAGCCGCTAAGGCCCGTGACCGCATCCATCAAGTTCTCGGGTACGCGGACCACCTCGCCAATGCAGCGGAACAATTGTTCGGCCGATTCCAGATCCTTGTTTGACACATCATCGACCGCGATAGCGGTGATTCCGGCGCCGATCAGGCCCGGCGTATTGGGCATGGCGCGCACGATGCGCCGTCCCGCTCCGGCCAACTCGCCAATGCGCTTTGTCGTCACGCCTGCCGCGATGGACACAATCATGTGAGAATCATTCAACTCCGGGGCAATCGTTCGTAAAGCCTGAGCCAGATCGACCGGCTTCATCGCAAGGAGCACGATTTGAGCGCCGGCCAGACCGGACGCGGCGGATGCCGCCACGCCCACGCCCCATTTGCCGCCCGCCTCTTGTGCCGCGGCTGCATTCGGGTCGAATACGCAAATGTCGTTTTGGGTGAAGCGCTTACTCTCGATCATACCCGAGAGGAGCGCTTTTCCCATATTGCCGGTGCCGAGAAGAAGGACTTTTGGCATGATTCGCTTTTTGGGGCGCGGTCGTGAGGCCATGGCAAGCCACGGCCTTTTGGGACCCGCAAACCTATTTGTTCATGGAGTCGATGAATTCCTTGTTGGTCTTGCAGTTGCCGACCTTCTCGATCAGGAATTCCATCGTTTCCTGGGACGACATCTCGCTGAGAAATTTGCGCAGCACAAAGAGCCGGTTTCGGGTCTCTTCATCCATCAGCAATTCCTCTTTGCGCGTCCCGGATTTAAGAATATCGAACGAGGGATAGATCCGGCGATCGCTGAGTTTGCGGTCCAGAATCAATTCCATGTTGCCG